>WRBJ01000006.1 GCA_009784615.1 Defluviitaleaceae bacterium
GAATTGACCCAAACAAGCAACTTTTTTCGCCCTATTTCAAAGGAATGCTAGGAGTGAACCATTCAAACCCACTAGCAAATTAATTATACAACATTGCTCTTGTTTTGTCAAGAGTTTTTTTGTATAATCTTGTCAAGTTGTTGATAACAAGCAAGCTGGATTGCTTTGGGGTTTACTACCCATCTTGTCGTAGGAACGTCCCTCGCAATGACGTAGCGTGTTGGAACCAGACAACCCTTGCCAAGGGTTGCCGTCATTGCGAGGGCTACCAAATACGTAGGGCAATATACATAAAGACCGAAGCAATCAAGTCAAAAGGATGTAGGTGCGACAAGGGTATGCATAGACCACATTGTTCGCCCTTTAACCCTACGGTTTTATGCGGGTTAGGTTTATTAAGCGCAGGTTTGTAGGGTTTGTTATGTCTAATGCTATCTGTGCCGTGGCGGGTTCGTGTGTATCTAGCATTGTGATGTTGGCTGTTATGGGATTATTTGACAATATACTTGCAACATCCTGCTGGGTTAATTTGTAATTATATCGTGCGGTTTCGCTTTTCCATATTGTAAACTTGCAACCGCTTTTCCATTTCGCACAATAGTAAGATTTTGTGTTTTCTAAAACATCACTATTGCAATAAGGGCATTTGCCTAGTGAGCCATTGGTCGCTTTGCGTTTGCCTTTGGTCATTTTGCGGTCGTCTTGTGGGAAGGTGATAGATGTGTTTGTATCGCTTTTTGTGGCATTATCAACAAGATAATATACAAATTTTTCAATACTTCCCATAAATCGTTCTGGGTTCATTGCGCCGTCGTTTATGCGATGCAAGCCTTTTTCCCAACGTCCTGTGGTTTCTGCGGATGTTATCTCGGTTGGCAATATTTGTATTAAGGTTTTGCCTTTGTCGGTAGGCTGTAATGCCTTGCCCTTGCGTATTATATAGCCCACGGCAAGCAAACGCTCTATAATAGCGGCTCTGGTAGCGGCTGTGCCTAGCCCGTTTTGTTTCATATGCGCCGCTATTTCTTCGTCATCTACTGCTTTTCCCGCATTTTCCATAGCGGACAACAGGGTTGCTTCGGTATAGGGTTTTGGAGGTTGTGTCTTTTTTGCGATACTTTTAATATCTGTCATTTGGACAGCATCGTTTTTGTGCAACATTGGCAGGTTTTCTTTATTTTCCTCGTTTTCTGTATTATAAAGCTCTTTCCAGCCCATTTGCACGATTACTATGCCTTTTGACACGAAATCTTCCCCTGCTACGGCTGTTATTGCCTCGGTAATATCTTCGATATAAGCGGGATAGAAGGCGGCTAAAAAGCGACGGACGATAAGGTCGTATATTTTTGCTTCGTCTGCGGATAGCCCTGTGCTTGCGGTTTTGTTTGTGGGGATTATTGCGTGGTGGTCGGTTACTTTGCCTGCGTCTATTATACGTTTGGTTATTGGCAGTTTTTCCAATGTTTGTAAATGAGTTGCGTATTGGGCATATGCGGGGTTACGGGTTAAGCCCGTAATGACGGCATTTAGGTTTATGTCGGGGGAAAGATGGCGGCTGTCTGTCCTTGGGTATGTTATTAATTTGCGTTTTTCGTATAGGTCTTGGGCTATTTGCAGGGTTTTTGTAGCAGAATAGCCAAAGCGTCGGTTGGCTTCACGTTGCAGTTCTGCCAAGTCTTGCAGAAGTTGTGGCGGGGTGCTTTTTTTATTGGTTTCTATTGATGTTATTTTGGCTGGCTGGTTTTTTACTTTTTTAATGATTTCGTCTGCGATTTCGGCGGTTGGTATGCGAAAAGGGTGAGATTGTGGGTCTGTCCCACAATGCCGTGAGGAATAGTTGTCGTTTTGGGCGGCGAATGTGGCGTGAATTTCCCAATAGTTTGTTGGGGTGAAGTTGTCTATTTCGGTTTGACGGGCGACAATCATCGCTAGGGTTGGGGTTTGCACACGACCTATGGAAAGATTTGCGTTGTGTCGTAACGAATAGGCACGGCTGGCGTTAATGCCCACCAGCCAGTCTGCGTGGCTACGGCATAGGGCAGAGTTGTATAGATTGTCAAAATCTGCGGCGGGTCGCATATTTTCAAGCCCAATGCGTATAGCCTCGTCTGTCATTGACGAAATCCACAGGCGTTGTACGGGCTTTTTGCATTTTGCGTGATTGTATATGTATCGGAAAATAAGCTCGCCTTCACGTCCGCTATCCGTTGCGCATATTATATTACTAATTGTTGCATCTTTCATTAATCGGGTTAATATACGAAGCTGGGCGGCAGTCTTTTTTATAGGCTTTGTGCGGATTTGCGCAGGGATAATGGGCAGTGATTGCACTGTCCATTTTTTTAATGCTGGGTCGTAGTCGTCTGGGTCGCAAAGGGTTAGCAAATGCCCTATTGCCCACGATATTATATATTTGCCGCCCGATAATACACCGTCACCTTTGGTGTTTGCACCTACAACACGGGCTATATCACGTGCGACGGACGGTTTTTCGGCTATTACTAATATTTTTGACACGGCTTTTCACCTCGAAAGGATTATAGCATAAATTGCGAACAAAGGCAAATTTCTGTATAATAGAAAATCCCCTGCAAATTTTTATTTTTCAGGGGATTTGTTGGGTTATAGTGTCTTTTTAACGGCTGCGTGTTCCAATCGAAAAAAATTCGCTTGACAAAAGCAGTATAATCCAAAAAACCAAAACGAGCGGTAGGTTGACTTATTGCTCGTTTTGGGTATCAATCACTTTTTGTATAATATTATCATATTTGTATAATATTATCATATTTGTATAATATTATCATAAAGGTAGGTAATTTTTTCGCAAAAAAATCTGTTGACAAGCATTTGTCTTTGTAATATAATTGTAACAGTATATTTTATGTCTTTAAGGGCATAAAAAATAAATTACATATCGAGGTGAATTTTGTGGGCAAATACTCTTTTTACATCATAGTGGCATTGGTCATTATATGGGTTGTTCTCACAGAAACATTTAGCTGGGAAGCGGTGGCTATTGGTATGTTGGTTGTGGTTTTTTCTGTATATTTTGCAGACAAATTCTTGCCATCTGCCAGCAAACAAGCAGATACCGTCAAATTTTCTAAGCTAATCTTTTATCCATTTTATCTAATCGGGCAGGTTTATCTGGCTGGTTTTTCTATGTTGCGTTTTATCATCACGGGTGCGCAGTTTGAAATTATTCCCGTTAAAACCACGTTAGAATCAGAGCCGCTAAAGATTATGTTAATGGATTCTATGACGTTCGTCCCTGGTTCAATATCTATGGACATTGAAGATGATACAATAATGTCTTTGTGGATATTTGACAAAAAGCTCAATTTAAAAGAGTTAGGACCAGAAAAAGTGTCGGCACTTGCAAAAGGCGGTCTTGAAAAAAGATTGCTACGTGCGCAGTTGCCGCAGAAAAATTAAAGGGGGCTAAGACGTGGAAAACTTTATGCAGGATTTTTTGCAGTATGCTTTGTATGCAAAGCTAATAATTGTTGGCATCTACATCATCCATACCTTACGTGGCCCAACAATTTGGGATAGGATGATGGGGCTAAACCTTATCGCCACCAAAACTATTATGATATTTATCGTTTTTTCCTCGCTAGAAGGTATTACCTTCTTGCTTGATTTGGCGATAATGTTTGCGCTTTTCGGCTTTTTGGGTACGGTGTTTTTATGCCTATTTTTGGCAAAACACAAATTGGGAAGAGTACGTAGTACAGCTAAAAGCACAAGCGTTAAAGAAGGGAGCGATGCATAATGAATTTTGCCATAGAACCTATCGACATCAGCATCGAACCCATTTATGCTGATATTGTGCCAATTGCGGGTGAAATTGTTTCTGCATCATTGTCGCTTCACCCTGCCGTGTTGGTAATTTCTAACATCATTATTGGTATTGGACTTTTCTTTATGATAATGGGCGCAATCGGCATTTTCCGTTTTGATGATTTTTACAAGCGTATATTGTTGGCAGCAAAGGTAGACACGGTTGGTATGATAACCCTTGTCATTGGGCTTGGTGTACGCCACGGTGCTATGGGCGATGTCTTTTTTACGCTAAAGCTAGTTTTTATCGTTGTTATCATCCTTATCCTTAACCCGCTTGTGGCACACGTTATGGCACGCTCTGCTTATGCGTCCGGTTATAAACTGACGGGAACTATTCAAGAAGCGGATGATGTGGGTGCAGAAGACGAAACCGATTTGTCAAAATCTATTATGTAGGAGGTTAGAGTTGTGTCAAATACGATATATATTTTGTTTGGATTATGCCTGGCTGCCCTGCTGTTAATGGTTTTTGAACGCAGAGTGTATCGCCTTATAATATACACCGGCATATTTTCATTAATAATGGCGGGCATTTATCTATTTTTAGGTAGCCCCGACGTTGCTATGGCAGAAGCCGCTATTGGCGCATTTTCCGTCATTTTCTTTATAGTGGTAGCAGAAAAGTATTACAGAAAGTATAAAAAGAACAGACAACTTGCCGCAGAAGGCAAAGAAGAAAAAAAACATATGGAAAAGCCCGCAAAGAGCTTTTCTTGGGGCAACGCTATCTTTGGTTTGCTTTTTGTTGGCGGCATTGCGTTTTTGTTCCTTCACTTTAGCCCATCTATGGAAGCTAGAGAATATACAACATACCTTCGTGACCAATTCTTGGTAAACGCAGGACACGATGTTGGCGGTCAAAACGTAATTGGCGCAATATTAATGGGTTATAGAATTTACGATACGCTTTTTGAAGCATTGCTTCTTGTAATGGCTGTTACGGCGGTTACACAACTGTCTTTCTTTGGCGATTATGCTGTAAAACAAGGCACGCAAAGCGTTGTAAAAAAAGACAAAGTCGCATTTTATTCTATACGCATCATCTCCCCGCTCATCCTCATCTTTGGTATATACCTTATTATGAACGGGCATATCTCCGCTGGCGGCGGCTTCCAGGGCGGCGTAGCGGTTGCGGCATTCTTTGTTTGCCGTTATTTGATACATAACATCTATGACCTTCCTGTTAAGAAAATCCTTAGTATGGAAGAAATAGTGTTTTTTGCCCTTGCGGTGTTTACTGTACTTACGGTGTTTATTGCACCTGCCGTACTGCAATACGAAACTTTACGCAGTGAGACCTTCCAAACAATTCAGCTTGTTTCGGCTAATGCTTTGGTAGGTATTAAGGTTGCTTGTGGTTTCTTCGTTATCTTCTATAGATACATCGCCGTAGAGCGTACATTTGAATAGGTATATAAACCAACGAAAGGAATGGTAATCCCTATGTTTGGATTAGGATTTTTGGAAGTTTTTCCGCTGGTTTTAATCTTTGTGTCGTTGTTTGGGATAATAACCACCAACAATGCAATTAAAACCATTATATATATGACCATATTAAATGCGGGCGTTATAACCTTTTGGATTATTTTGGGCTCGGAATATGGCACAACAACCCTGCCGCCAATAATGGTTGACGATATTATAAGCCAAACCAATTATTTAGAGCGTATGGCAGACCCATTGCCATCTGCGCTTATGATAACAGCAATTGTAATAGGCTTTGCGGTTACGGCGGTACTTATTATTATCTTAATAAGCATTTTCCGCAGATACCGCTCTACAGACTGGCGTGTTATCGTGCCATTGGCTAAAAAAGACTATAAAGGTGAATTTAAACCTTTTGAGGAAGATATTCCTGCAACGCCATACCCAGCAAAAGGCAAAGGACCTATTATTTCGGAGTATATTAAATATCCAGGTCCCGGGCTAAAACGTGAAGAGAAAGGGGGCGTGAAATAATATGTTACCATATTTTGTAATTGTTCCCGTGCTAATGGCAATCTTTCTCTTTATTTTTACATCAGTTAAATCATCACGGGTTGTCGCTATATTTTTTCAACTAATTTTGGTAGGTTTTTCGGGATATTTGGTGTATCTAACCCGTTCTGAATCTATTTTAGAATTTGTTGGCTCTACTGATAATTTTCTAAGTATTGTTTTATACGCCTTCGATTTTAACACTATTTTGATAGGCTTAACAACAGTGCTGTTTTTGGTGGTTATTATCTATAACTTTCATCAAGAGCAAGGCAAAATGTTTTGGCTACTTTTGTTCATATGGCAAGCCGTGCTTTTAGGCATTTTGTTATCACGCGATATGTTTAACATCTTCGTAATGATGGAAGTTGCGGGCGTTGTTGTTACTATGTTGATAATGACAAAGCGCAAAACACGCTCTATATACGATGCTATATTCTACTTGCTTGCAAACGTGCTTGCAGTGCAGTTCTTCCTGCTTGGTATGGCTTATGTTTACCGCTTAACGGGTACATTGGACTTGCATTTGATAGCAGAAAGATTGGCATTAGTGGCGCAAGAAGATGTAACCCAGCTATATTTGCCATATGCTTTGGTAATGACACCAATTGCCTTTAAATGTGCAATGGTGCCAATGTCCATTTGGGTGCCGAAAGCCCACGGTTCGCCTGGTGCGCCAACTGGTGTATCTGCGATACTTTCTGGTATGTACATCAAATGTGCCGTTTACCTTTTCATCACCTTCCAAGGGGTTTTTGCTCCTGTGGCAAACCATGCTTTCTTTGTTATTTTGGGTGCGGTTACGGCTATTTCCGGCGCTATTATGGCTATGTCTAACCACAATGCAAAAGCTATACTTGCCTTCCATACAGTTTCGCAGGTTGGTTTGATAATTTTCGGCGTTTCGTTAGGTATGGGCGACGGTTATTATTCTGATTATGCAATGCTTGGCGGTTTGTATCATTTGGTAGCGCATGCGTTGTTTAAATCTACGCTGTTCTTAACAGCAGGCATAATAAAACGCTCTTATGGCTCGCTGGACGCTTATGTGGTGCGTGGTGTGCTAAAACGTATGCCAATAGTCGGTACGGCAATGGGTCTTGCTATATTAGGCATTATGGGTGCGCCGTTCTTTATCGGCTCTATTTCAAAATACTACATCGCTTATGGCAACGACAGGTTTTCGCTGTTTTTCTGGCTTAACATAATTATCGGTCTTGCAACCATCATCAGCTTTATTAAATATGGTGCGATGTTGTTTGGCAAAGACCCAGGCATAAAAGGAGAACATCCGAAAATTGACAAACCACGCCTTATCTCTGTTTTGATTTGGAGTACACTAAGCCTATTTGGTGGTTTGTTTGGTGCGCAATTTATTAACTATTCTTTTGAATCTTATGTTTACAGACAAAGCGCAGGATATGGCGCAACAGCAAACGGCTCGCTACTAACAACCTTTACAGGCGATTATATGCTTGGTATGGCGGGGTATTACGAAAAAGCCATTTGGTGGATTCTTTCGGTTGTCGTCGGCTACCTATTATTTAGGTATGTGGTTAAGGGCAACAAAGTTCTTAAAAAATTAAGCTATTTGGATATGGGCATAAAAGGCATTGCTACTTGTATATTGGTCTTCTTCGCCGCACTACTAATATCTGTTGGCTTTATGTAAATCACATCAATGTATCATACGGGGCGGGCAAATGCTCGCCCCGTGTTTATATAACACATCGGTACTTTTAGTCAGGAGAAAAACCTTATGAAAAAAACATTTGCTGACAGAATTATGCCATTCTCATTTATTATATTGGTTGTTGTATCACTTGTTGTTTTTGTATATTTTTATGAATCCCCCTTATCAAGACAAGGAAACTTTATAAGGGCATTAGAATTGCCCCATACAATTGAAATGATAGCAATTATAAGCGCAAGGGGCGACTCTGGCGGAAACAGCAATCGTAGCACTTTGCGCTCTGTAATGCTTGTCAAAACAGAATTGCCTCGGGAAGATATAATTGATGTATTCACAACAGTAGGATTTAGCACTTGGCTTAATCCGTTTGATATTGACCGAAACCTAGATTATCCAATTATTTCTAAAATTATAGAGCCAAGTAGCTACCAATTCAGTTCTCTAAGAAATTTTCATTTAATTTTTGATGAATTAATAGATTGTGATACGTTTGATGGGTTTTATTTCATTGAATTTATAAATTAAAAAAGGGGGCTTCAAATCTTGGATGAAGAAAATAACAATAAACGCGAGTATTTAACGCCACGTGAACAGCAAATGGCGGGTGCTAATCTGCGGAAGCTGGTTTTGACATATTCCATACCAACCGTAATTGGTATGTTGGTTTCTGCACTATATGTGGTGGTTGACCGCTTTTTTGTAGCACAAATACCCGGTATTGGCGACGACGCTTTGGCAGGCATAACACTTGCCTCGCCTGTTGTGCTTATTCTTGGCTCGGTTTCGCTGCTTATCGGCGTTGGCTCTGCCGCAAAAATTTCTATACGGCTTGGTGAAGGCGACCGTGCAGGTGCCGAACGTATTTTGGGCAATTGCTTCACGCTAAACCTAATTTGCTCCATAACGCTGGGTATCATTGCCCTAATCTTTCTTGAGCCTATTTTGCGTGCTTTCGGTGCGTCTGACGCTACCCTACCTCACGCTTACACATACACTAGCATAAAACTATACGGTGCATTATTTATGTATCTTTCGTGGTCGATGAACCACCCAATACGTGCCACGGGCAATGCAAAACGCTTTGCGTCTGCCCAGCTCATCGGCGCAATATCCAATATATTCCTTAACCCACTATTTATTTTTACTTTTGATATGGGCATAGCTGGTGCAGGTTGGTCAACTGTGCTTGCACAAAGCCTTTCTGCTATTTGGGTTATGCTTTACTATTTCCGTGGCGACCCAGCAATACGCATACGCTTAAAAAATATGGTGCCGCATTTAAAAACCATATTAACCATTTTTTCGGTAGGCGTTGCGCCTTTCTTTATGCAAATCCTCGGCTCTGCCGTTGCTATAATTGCAAATCGTTTTTTAATGCAGCACGGCGGCGATTCTGCCGTGGCGGCTTTTGGCGCAATAGCAGGCGTTACTGCATTATTTGTTATGCCTGTTTTTGGTATTGCACAGGGTAGCCAGCCAATTATAGGCTTTAACTACGGCGCAGGCGACTTAGGTCGTGTAAAAACAGGTTATTTTTGGGCGGCAATTTATGCTGTAAGCATTTGCGTAATTGGGGCAATACTATTAATGACATTTCCACGGCAAATAATGGGGATGTTTGTAGAAGACCCGCAGGCGTTGGAGATAGGCGCAACAGGTATGCGCATAATGGCGTGGACATTGCCCGTGGCGGCTTTTCAAATGAACGCATCAACCTTCTTTATGTCCATAGGCAAGGCAAAATGGTCGGTTCTATTATCTGTAATGCGTCAAGGCGTTTTCCTTATACCGCTATATTTTATTTTGCCGCAATTTATGGGTGTTATGGGCATATGGTGGTCAACACCAATAGCAGATATTACCGCATTTTCCGTTGCATTATTGTTAATTTTACGACAAATGAAACAATTGGGCAAAACAATAAAAAATGCTTGACAGGATTGATAAAATTTGATAAACTATAGATAATTCCTAGTAAAGCGAGGGGAATTGTTGATGAAAATTTCGACAAGAGGAAGATATGGGTTAAAAGTCGTTGTAGACATAGCCCAATATACTACGCCGCAGGCTCGTTGTGTTAGTTTAAAAAGTAGCTCCGAACGCCTTGGTATTTCAGAAAATTATTTAGAACAAATTGTTGCCCCACTTAAAAAAGCAGATATATTAAAATCTGTGCGTGGTGCTGGTGGCGGGTATTATTTGTCACGCCCAGCGGAAGAGCTTACCGTAGGCGAAATTTTGCGCATTTTGGAAGGAAGTCTTGCACCTACAGATTGCGCCGCAGGTGATTCTGATGGTTGCGGTGATTCTGATTGTGCAGGTTGCCCATCAAAAGCCGTTTGGACAAGTCTTTTTGAAAATATTAATAATGTCGTGGACAATATAACAATTAACGATTTGTTGAAAAACTTTGGCGATGAAAGGAAAGATTTTACAAATGATATATCTTGACAACGCCGCAACAACGCAGGTTCGGCAAGAAGTGCTTGACGCTATGATAGAATATATGCGTGAAAATTACGCAAACCCGTCCAGCATATATCAAAACGCAAGCTGTGTAAAGGTTGCAATGGATGTTGCGCGTGAAAAAATAGCACGTGCTATTAATGCCGACCATTCAAACGAGATATTTTTTACAGGCTCTGGCACAGAAGCTATCAACTGGGCGATAAAATCCATTGCATACGAGCTTTTTGAAAATCGTAAGCATATTATTACAACAGCAATAGAACATCACGCCGTACTACACACTTGCAAATACCTTGAAACCGTGGGCTATGATGTTACTTATTTACCTGTGGATGAATATGGAATGGTTACTGCCCAGCAAGTGGCAAATGCCATTCGCCCCGACACAATTATGGTTGCGGTTATGATGGCAAATAACGAGGTTGGCACAATAATGCCTGTTGCCGAAATTGGGCAAGCCATCAAAAAAATCAACGAAACCCGCAACCGTGAGGATAGAATATATTTCTTCATAGACGCAATACAAGCCGTGGGGCATATTCCTGTAGATGTCAACGAGCTAGGCGTAGATTTGCTTGCTATAAGCGGGCATAAAATTTATGCTGCAAAGGGTGTTGGTGCGCTATATGTGCGCCGTGGCGTTAAACTAATGCCATTTATACACGGTGGCGGTCAAGAGCGTGGCCGCCGTGGCGGTACAGAAAATGTGGCGGGCATTGTAGGTATGGGTGTCGCAATAGAGCTTGCAATAAAAGAAATGCAAGCCGAAAACGAAAAACAAACAGCATTGCGTGATTATTTAATCACCCAAATATTAGAAAAAATACCATACAGCAAACTCAACGGTCATCCTACAAAACGCCTTCCTAGCAATGTTAATATAATCTTTGACTATATAGAAGGCGAAGGTATACTGCTAATGCTTGATTTTAACGGCATTTGTGCTTCCAGCGGTTCGGCTTGTACTAGCGGTTCCCTGGACCCTTCTCACGTGCTGTTAGCAATGGGATTGCCTCACGAAAGAGCTCACGGCTCGTTACGCTTATCTATCGGCAAAGACACAACAAAAGAAGACCTCGATAAAGTAATAGATGTATTACCAAAAATAATAGAGCGTTTAAGGCAAATATCCCCATTGTGGGAAGAAAAAGAAGGGGCGATATAATGTACACCGAAAAAGTAATGGATTATTTTATGAATCCTCGCAATATGGGCGAAATTGAAGATGCTTCTGCCGTTGGTTTGGTAGGCAATGCCAAATGCGGCGATATTATGAAGATGTTTTTGGACATCGACGATGAAACAGGTATTATCCGTAATGCAAAATTTAAAACTTTCGGTTGTGGTGCGGCGGTTGCCACATCTTCTATCTCTACCGAAATGATAATTGGCAAAACCATCCACGAAGCTCTAGCTGTAACCAATGCTTCTGTAACAGAAGCCCTAGATGGCTTGCCGCCGCTAAAAGTCCACTGTTCTGTTTTAGCAGAAGAAGCAATCCGTTCTGCTTTGTGGGACTACGCACAAAAAAAGGGCATAACTATAGAAGGATTAGAAGAACCAAAAACCACCGACCATCACAATCACGATGTATAATAAAGAAAACCCCGATTGAAAACCAATCGGGGTTTATTCACTATAACTAAATCATTATATCAATATTAGCACCAAGCCCATCAAAGCCAACGGGCGGCACGGCGGCAGGTATAGCGGCTAAAAGCCCAGCGACCATCTCGCCCGTTTGCTCGGCGTGGTCCATAGCATTGCGCATTAACGCCACATTAACCTCTTGCAAAATATTGGATTGTGCCATATTCATCGACAATGTTGCAATAGCCATTGTGTCCATAATAATCACCTCTTATGTAAAGTATATCACACAGAACAACATAATGCAAGTCTTTTAGGGTAATAATGTTAATGTAAAATGTTTGTAATGCAACCGTAACACAAAGTCGGGAACTTCTACGATACACTTGCGTTTATATAGTATAGCCAGTGATACAAGGCAAAAATAAAAAAAGAGGTGTAAATATGATTAATTTAAGAAAAATTGGAGCAGCGGCGTTGGCAGGCGTTTTAGCAATATCAGCCGCACCCGTTATGGCAAATGATTTTGTAAATGCGGAAATCGTATTTGGCAACGAAGAAGCGGCAGAAACACGCCCAAACTTCCTATCATTTAGTGGCGTTATCACAGAAATAAACCCAGCCGAATTTGGGCAAATACACGTACAAAATGCCGAAGGCAGTACGGTCGTCTTTAACTTAAACGTCAATACATTTGTGTTAAGCGAAACCGCCTTGGCTGTAGGTTCCGAAGTTACAGGCTTTTATAGTGCAAATGGCATTATGACGTTGCAATATCCGCCGCATCACCAAGCAACAGTAATTGCGGCAATACCGCATAATATCATAGTAGACCGCTTTGAAGTGATGGAAAATGGCTCTTTTGTGTCAGCAGGTAACGAGCTTGTCCTTAATATAAGCGACAGTACGCCAATTATCTTCCAAGATGGCTTGGATGTACGTGAAAATCTGTTCGACCGCACTTTAGAAGAGGTGCTTGACGGGCGCATTTTGGCAGTAACGTACGACATAGCAAACCGTATGATGCCACCCGGCACAATACCCGCCGATCCAGCCCTTACCATTACCGTGCTTTTTGAAACAGCCGTACATCTGCCAGGATTTGGCTTTGATATTGAAAATGGCTTCGACATAGGTTTTGTAGATTTTGCGACACCTGATTATCACAACTTTAGCGGCGTGGTTACGGAAGTAACCGAAATGGAGCATATCACACGTGTTCGTTTAGAAAATGCCGAAGGCGGCATAACCGATTTTAACATAGACCATATGACACACATAATGGGCGAAACGCCCACAATTGGTGACAATGTGCAAGGCTTCTTTAATATTATGTTGCCTGCTATTATGATATATCCGCCGCAGTATACTGCACGTGTGTTAATTAATGGCGAACAAGAAGCTATGTTTACATTTGTGGGGCAGTTTGAAGTAGCGGAAAATGGCTCTTTTATCAGTGATAGCGATATGGGTCTTGTTCTTAATATAAATGACGAAACCCCTATTACATTGCCAAATGGTGAAAATGTGCGTGAAATTTTGGGTGAACAGACCCTTGAGGAGTTTCTTAATGGACGTACGCTTGCCGTAAACTATACCCTATCTAACCGTGCAATGATACCTGGCACTATGCCTGCTGACCCTACGCTTTCTGTTGTGGTTTTATATGTACACGCTGTAACATTGCCAGGTCTTGTTGGTGATTTTGATTTAGGCTTTGATAATGAAGATGGGAATATGTGGGCATATAATTATGGTATTTCTGTAAATGGGCGTATGCTTGATGCTTTATGGCATTACCAAGATGGCGGTTATTTTGTACCTTTCCGTGCTGTGGTTAATATGTTGGGCTTTGGTGCATCTGTTACTTGGGATGACGAAACCCGCCATATAGGCGTATCTAACGGCACGCACGAAATTCGTTTTGCCGTAGGCTCTGACAGCTTTATTGTTGGTGAAATGGATGTTGTTTTATCCCATCCTGCAATTTTAGTGGACGCTACGACCTATGTGCCGTTTAAGTTTTTTCAAGATGTGTTCGGAATGAATAATGCGTGGATGCACGCAGGGCAAATTTTTATTGATAATGAAGAAACAATGCAGTAGAATGTATTAATTCAAAATGGCGGCAGGTTAACCTACCGCCATTTTTGGGTTTTTAAATTACAGCGCTTCTTATATTGTTTCTCTACACTCTTCACATAGGTATATTTTAGACAAAAATCTGCCCGATTTGATTAATTAACCCGCCAATTACTATCGCAGTTACAACCGTCGAAAGCGTTATAAAAATTGCTATTTTGGCTTTAAATTCCTTTGCCAAAACTGCAAATACGGATAGACAAGGAATGTACATCAACGCCACAGCACCGCCAACAAAGGCTTGTAAAGATGTAAGGTCTAATGCCAAAAGCGGCGCAACAGACATTTCTCTGCGTACAATACCTAAAATTAAAGCGGTAACGGCTTCGGCGGGCAACCCCAACCAACCGCTGACTATAGGTTGTGCCGCATCTGCTATAATGCCCAAAATGCCGCTTTCTGCAAGCAATGCCGCAAATAATATTGCTATCATCATTGGTCCTTGCGCATCTTTCAAAAAATGCCGCATGCGGGATAGCAATTTTCTGCCATATGCCCTAGGGCTTGGGATAAGCACATTTGGAACTTCTATTAACAATGGGTCGACCTTGCCTTTTATAAACTTGCTGGCAATTATTGCTACAACGACAAACAGAACAAAGGAAAACAGCAACATAGCGGGCAACATCCACCAAGCATAACCTGCCGTAAGGCTAACTAACGCACCCATTTGTGTTATGCAAGGTATGGCAAAACATATTGCTGTTGCTATAACAATACGTTCTTTGCGGGATGAAGCGGCACGACTGCCGATAATCGCCGGCACAGCGCAACCATAGCCCATAAGTATATGTATTAAAGAACCGCCTTGCACGCCTAATTTACGCATTATATTATCAAACAAAACGCTAATGCGTGGCAAAAATCCTGTATCTTCTAAAAAAGTGAAGGCAACATAAAACATCAATACAAAAGGAAAGATTATAGCTAGTATCCATTCAAAAGTGATAACGAATATACCAAATTCGCCCACAAGTATGTTTAAAAACACGCCTTCTGGTATAAAGCTAGAAAACAAATTCTCAAAAAACGGCACAATGAGGTAGTCAACTAGCATAGTTAGCGGAATGTGCAACCCTTCGCCGCCAAAAAATATTACAGCAATTGTAGCGGCTATAACCAAAAGGGCTATAAAAATACCCGGAAAAGGCTTTACCATAGCATCGCCCAGCTTGTCCAAAAAGCTAGGTTTTTCGTTTATTTTAAGGCAGGTTTTGCGGCACACTGCTTTTGAAGCTGCCCAAGCATCGCCGTATTTGTCCATTTGATTTACGTGGCATTTATAGCATTTATCACAATGGGTTTCGGGGCAGCCTTTTGGATTTTTTACAATATCTTCTAAATGTTGTCTAATGGTATCTATGCCTTGTTTTTTTGTAGCGATTGCCTCTATAACAGGCGCACCAAGCTCGTCCGAAAGCAATTTTGAATTAACGGCGATGCCTTTGCGCTCTGCGACGTCCATCAAATTTAATACATAAATAAGCGGCGTTTTATATTTGCGCAAATCTATAGCAAGACGTAAATTACGCTCTAAATTAGAAGCGTCAAGCACACAGATAATGGCAACCGCACCGCTGTTTGCAAACTGCAAAGCAACTGCTTCTGCTTCCGACGAGGCTTCTTTTAACGAATATGTACCTGGTACGTCTATTAGTGTGTACTCCTGACCGCCAAGGCTAATATTGCCTTGGGTGAAGCTAACGGTAGAGCCTGCATAGTTTGACGATACAGCGTGTATGCCAGTAAGCTCTGTAAAAAATACGCTTTTACCTACATTGGGGTTGCCCATTAGCAATATTTTGTTTGGGTTATTAAGCGTCTTATCGTCTAGTTGGGCATTGTGGTGATTCATAACAGGCTACCTCCTTAACTGCTATTTGCGTAGCGATGTCTTTGCCAATCGCCACTAAAAATGCATTTTCTACACGCAAAAGCACAGGACCGCCAAAGGCATAACGCCCTTTAACCGTTACCCTTGTGCCAACCCGCAAGCCTAAATTTTCTAATAAGCTAATGCCAGGCAACGACGCTACCTCAAAAACACCCTGTTTTTTGGCGGTATATAGGCTTTTAACCCCTGTTGTCATAGTATCTCTCCTCAAATATCCTAGTAATTTAGTCGGTATTACAATCTAATATTAACATATGCAAATTTTGTTGTCAACAGTAAATTTTTACATTGGTAAAATCTTTTGTTGAGGTATGTAAGACATCAAGCTCGAATAAAAAACACGGAAGGGATGATTACCTTCCGTGTTTTTGTTTAAACAAGTTTTGCTTTTCTGCCGAAGTTTGCGGCGGCGGATATAAAAATTATTTGCAACGGCAACATTATTACGGTACGCAATACCCGTATTGCCAAAAAGCCAATTGCGCCTTGCCCTGTTATTTGCGTAAGCCAAAATGTGTCTAGGAACATATTCCACGCAATTGTTACAATAAGCACAGCGAAGATAATGTTAAGGATGTTTTGGTGCCGCCCTTTATGCAACAATAGACCATATGTAACGCCCGTTAAAAATGCTGTGATTGTGAAGCCAGGGTGATATGTAAATGTGGAAAAGAGGAAAAACCCAATGACATCAGCCATAGCGGCGGCAATGCCCGCTTGCAGTGGACCATACTTCATACCGATTACGGCGATTGGCAAAAACCCAAATCCTATACGGATAAGCGGCGTTTGTATTGACAAAAAGCGCGTTAGAACAATTTCTAACGCAATAAGCATTGCGACTGTCGCAAGCATTGTTACCGTGTAGTGTCTGTTCAATTTAAAAACCTCCCAGCGGATGCAAAGATATACCGCAAGCCTATCGACTTTTCGTCTGTTGGCGACTTCCCATCCAACAGCACTTAACGCATATCTTCTACTCTGAATTGCCCGTTATGGGCTTGAATAAGAACACCGGTTAAAACCGGTTAAGAAATTGCGGCTGAGAGCCGCTTTAAAATATAAGTCGAACCCAAAGCGCAGATAATATCATCGTCGCCAGCTTCGTTTATTGCCGTCTTCGCTCCTTCCTCTATAGAATTATAGAAAGCGGCATTTGCACCGCATTTCGTCAAATAATTTGCCAAATCTTTTGCGGGTAATGCACGTGGGCTGTCGGGTGTTATTGCGATAAATTTTTTGGCAATAGGCAATAATGCCTGTGTCATTTGTTGATAATCTTTATCTGCTAAAACACCGTAAACAAAGGTGATTTTTTTGTCTGGATAAAGTGCGGATAATGTTTTTGCGGTAGCTTCTGCACTTTGTACATTATGTGCGGCATCAACAATGAAAGTGGGATTGTGTCGCAAAGTTTCAAAACGCCAACGCCATTTTGTTGTAAAAATTCCACGGCTTACGGCTTCTTTTTGAATATTCCATCCACGTGCCATCATCATTACAACTGCTGTAATAGCAAGCGATGCGTTTATTGCTTGGTGTGAGCCGTGTAGAGGCAATTGAACTTGCGACATTTCTTTCGTTAAAATATCTGCTACTTTGGCTAGTTTTACCCCATTGCGCACACATTTTGCGGCAATAACATTGTCTATAGTTTTTGATTGTGGGTAAGTAACGCAAATTGTGCCACGTTTAATAATGCCGGCTTTTTCGGCGGCGATTTTATCTATTGTATTGCCCAAATATTCTGTATGGTCTATACCGATTGCTGTAATTACAGCAACTTCGGGCATTGGTATAACATTGGTAGCGTCCAGCCTGCCGCCCATACCGACCTCTAGCACCACAATATCACATTTTTGTCTGTAAAAATGCAGCAATGCGGCGGCGGTGTAAACTTCAAATTCGGAGGGTTTATCGTCCATTGCAACTGTCTTTGCTTCGACCTCTTGCAAAAGTGTGTCAAAATCTTCCTGTGCAATTTCAGTATTATTAATTTGGAGCATTTCTGTAGAAGAGATTATGTAGGGCGAGGTAAAAAGACCAGTTTTTAAACCAGCCGTAACAAAAATATTTGACAAAAATGCACAGGTAGAACCCTTACCGTTTGTTCCTGCCACGTGTACATATTTTAGGTGATTTTGCGGGTTGTCAAGTAATTCTAAAAGCTGTGAAACACGCTCTAAACCCAATTTTATCTCGTGTTGCATAAAGCACCCCCAATATGTTATAACATATTGGGGGTATATAGTCAAGTTTTATGTGAAAAATGTGGTTTAGATTTTTGCATTTGTTTGTTTAAATGCATATCCAAATATGGGTCGTTGTCTTTGATGCCTGTAAAGTCGTTGGTTGACACCACCGCCGCAGAAATTGGTTTTGGGTCAGGGAAATCCTTTTTCATAGCACACCTCCTTTTTATTAGCTTGACCTTGCGGGTGGTTTATATGTATAATGGAAGAAAGGGAGGTTTTGGGATGAATGAAAGAATTTCAGAGCTTGTTAATATTTTGAACAAAGCGTCGTCGGCTTATGAAGCAGGAAGTCCGATAATTATAGATTTAGAATATGATGCGCTATATGACGAACTTTTAGGTTTGGAAGCCAAAACAGGCATTGTTTTAGATAATTCTCCAACACAAAAAGTAGGGCACGAAGTGGTGTCGTCATTAGAAAAAGTGCGGCACAGCGCACCTTTGCTATCTCTTGATAAAACAAAGGATGTTGCGAAATTGCAGAGCTTTTTATCATTAGGGCAGGGGATTTTGTCTTGGAAGCTGGACGGGCTTACGATTGTTTTAAAATACGCCGATGGAAAGCTGGTTCAAGCTCTTACACGTGGTAATGGCGAAATTGGTGAGGATGTAACGCATAACGGGCGTTTTTTTCGTAATGTTCCTAAAAAAATTGATTATAAAGGTGAATTGAGCATACGTGGTGAAGCCGTAATTGGCTTTGCCGAATTTGAGCGGATTAATGGCGAAATTGACGGCGAAAAATATAAAAATCCACGCAATTTGTGCGCAGGAACGATAAGGCAGCTTAACAGCCGAATATCCGCAAGCCGTAATGTAGATTTTTTTGCTTTCGCTGTGCTTGCAAGTGATTTGGAATATGCAAAAAAAACTGAACAATTAGAATTTTTGTCAGGTCTTGGCTTTGCTGTAGCCGAGCATAAATTGGTAGCCGAAAATAATGTAGATGAAGCGGTTAATGCTTTTAAACACGCTGTCGAAGGACTAAATTATGCCACCGATGGGCTTGTGCTAACCTATGATGATATTGAATTTAGCGAAAGTTTGGGTGCAACATCGAAATTCCCAAAAGATTCCATAGCGTTCAAATGGGCAGATGAAATGGCGCAAACACGTCTTATTGACGTGCTTTGGAACACATCTCGCACGGGCTTAATTAATCCTATAGCTATTTTTAAAAATGTAGAAATAGAAGGAACGAATGTAGAACGTGCCAGCCTTCATAATTTATCCATTGTAGAAAGTTTGGAGCTAGGCATTGACGACGAAATATCGGTCTATAAAGCAAATATGATTATACCGCAAATTGCAGAAAATTTCACACGTAGCGGTGGCATTAAGCCGCCCGAAAACTGCCCAGTATGCAACGCCCAAACCCATATTAAAGACGAAAATGGTGTAAAAACACTGCATTGTACCAACCCAAATTGCAAAGCACGTGTTGTACGTACAATAGTGCATTATATAAGCCGTGATGCGGCAAATATCGACGGCTTTTCAATACAAACTGTGGAAAAATTCCTTGAACTAGGATTTTTAGAAAATTTCAGCGACATTTACAAAATTGGTGAATATGAGGAGCAAATTACAAACTTGCGAGGTTTCGGCGAAAAATCTTTTGCCAATCTGATTGCCGCAATCGAAAAATCAAAAGATATCGCATTGCCTAACTTTATTTATGGTTTAGGTATTGATAATGTTGGATTATCAGGCGCAAAGGCATTATGCCGCAATTTTAGCAACGATTTTAATGCGATAAGAAACGCCGAACCACCAGAATTTGCCGCAATTGATGGCTTTGGCGATATAATAGCCGCAAGTATTTACGAATATTTTCAAAACCCCGAAAACAACCGCATTGTAGACATCGCTTTGGCTAATTTGCGCATTACAAAAACTGATGTTGCCGAGCATCGACAAAATACCGCAATCGCAGGTAAAACCTTTGTTATAACAGGTGATTTGCAACATTTTAAAAACCGCAAAGAATTAACAGACCATATAGAAGCCGCAGGCGGCAAGGTTGCAGGCTCGGTATCCAAAAAAACAGACTATCTTATCAATAACGACACAACATCTACATCATCAAAAAACAAGAAAGCAGAAGAACTGGGCGTAAAAATTATTAACGAACAGGATTTTCTGCAATTGTAGCAAGATATACTTACAAATTTTTAATCTTAAAATCACGCTCGTTTTCACGACGAGCGTCTTTTTGTGCTATGCTGTGGCGTTTGTCGTACAGTTTTTTACCTTTTGCAAGGGCTATATCTAACTTTACATAAGCCCCTGAAAAATAAATTTTTACAGGAATTATTGTGTACCCTTCACGTGTTACCGAACCCAGTAGCTTATTAATTTCTCGCTTATGCAAAAGCAATCGGCGTTTGCGCAATGGGTCTTTATTAAACATATTTGCTTGCTCATACGGCGATATATGCATATTAACAATAAAGGCTTGGCGGTCACGTACTTCAACGTGGGCTTCGCCAAGGTTGCATTTGCCCGCACGCAAAGATTTTACCTCCATACCAAAAAGTTCAATGCCAGCTTGAAAAGTTTCCTCGATAAAATAATTAAACTTTGCTTTTCTGTTTTGTGCAATTAATTTATAACGTCTTTCGCTCATATCTTTCACCTCATTTACATTATAGCCCAAAATAAAATAATTTGCAAATTTTTTCCGAAGGTATTATAATGTAGGTAATTATGCAAAAATACAGAAGAGGTGGTCTTGTGTTTAAATTAAAATGGCGAGGGAAAAGGCGGCAAAAACGGGCTTTATCCCCAATGGATGCGTTGCGTCGCAAATATTTGCGGTTTAAAATAATAACGCTGTCGGCAATTGCATTGCTTGCAATTGGCTTATTTTCGGCGGTTTATATTAATTATGACTATCTTATTTTTAAAACGCTTATCGCAGGTAATTATATCCACACCAGCACGTTGGATGATATGATGACAGAGCATTTGGGCATTGACCCACAAGGGCGATATGGGCGTTATTTTGACAATCTTGTTATTTCTATAGTAACGCGTGAGATACGGGCGCAGGGCAACGACCCTTACACATTTTTACAAACTCCGCCACAACGTATAGCGCACGAAAATTTAATACAACAAGAAGCAACAAGAGCAAGGTTTTATGAAGTTGCCCCAGGCATTGCCTACCTTAACCTGCCAAACACATCACCATATGTAGAAGATTTTGTAATGGCACGCCGCAACGAAATAAATGCCTTTGACAATATAATAATAGATTTACGAGAGAACTTAGGCGGGGAACTAGCGTCGTCCCAAGCAATAGCGGGGCTATTTTTAGAACGCCGTGCCGTGGTTAATTTTGAGCAAGCCCGTATGGATTTTTGGCCTTTTACACGTGAACGCCGTGCAAGCGGCAACCAAGTGTTAGAATTTGAAAATATCGTAATATTACAAAGCACCGCAACAGCATCTTCTGCAGAGGTGATTATTACGGCATTGCAATATCATTTGGATAATGTTACAACCATTGGCGAAACCACATACGGCAAGGCTGTTGGGCAGGTGCTAATCCCGTTGCGGCGTGGTTTTGCAGTCAACGGCACCGTTATTATTGTAGAAACCCCTGACGGTAACACAGTGCATAATGTGGGCATTACACCCGATATTGCACATAATGCAGATAATGCGCTGGAAGCTGCAATACAATTTTTGCAAGGAGAACGTCCGTGATAACGCTAAAACCTGCTGATTTCCCAAAACGATTAAAAAATATCGACGATATGCCGGCACAGCTTTATGTAAACGGTGGTTTTGGCGTGGGTTTTGACGAAACCCCGACAGTAGGCATTATTGGCGCAAGGGATAATAGCTTGTACGGGAGAAAAGTCGCACAGCAAATTGCGCAGGAGCTTGCAAATTGCGGCATTATCATAATCAGCGGTATGGCTCGTGGGCTTGATGCTCACGCTCATCGTGGTGCATTATCGGCAAACGGTAGAACCATAGCCGTCTTGCCAAGCGGCATAAATGTATGCTATCCGCAAGAAAATTACGAGATTTTTAAACAAATCCCACAAAACGGTGCATTGGTAACAGAATACCCGCCAGACCATAAACCGCAAAAATGGCATTTTCCCGCACGCAACCGCATAATTTCCGCACTTTCTGATATATTAATTGTGGTGGAAGCGGGCGAACGTAGCGGTACATTTATCACGGTTGACCACGCTCTTAACCAAGGTAAAGAAGTATTGGTCGTGCCTGGCAATATCACCAGCAAACAAAGCAAAGGCGCAAATATGCTAATAAAGCAGGGTGCAGGTATCATCACATCCTATTTGGACGCAATTATCATTCTGCAACGCCAAAGGCATTTGGAAAAATTTTTCAAAGCCTTAAAAGCTGATAACAAGAGCATTACAATGACATCAACACAAGTTGCGCAAAATTTTTTACTTGCAAACGAACATTCATTGGTGTATTCTTGTATAAATCACGAACCCTGCACCATAGATTTTATTGTATACAAAACAGGGTTAAGTGTGGCACAAATTAATACAATTCTCTTAGAAATGGAACTTATGGGACGTATTAAAAAAATAACAGGCAATAGATATATTCTAAATTAATGAGGTGTAAACATTGGCGAAAACAGCGGCAAAAAAATCAGAGCCAAAGGCGAAAAATTTGGTGATTGTAGAATCGCCCGCAAAGGCAAAAACTTTAAAAAAATTTTTAGGCTCTGGTTATAAAATTGAAGCATCTATGGGGCATGTGCGTGATTTGCCCAAATCAGAGCTTGGCATAAAGATAGACGAGGATTTTGAGCCGAAATATATAACCATACGTGGTAAGGGCGACTTGCTTGCGAAATTGCGCAAAGAAGCCAAAGCGGCAAAGATTGTATATCTTGCAACTGACCCGGACCGTGAAGGCGAAGCTATTTCGTGGCATCTTTTGCACGCCCTTAAAGTAGAGCCAGAAAAGACTGCAAGAATCACATTTAACGAGATTACAGAAACAGCAGTAAAAGACAGCATAAAAAACGCCAGACCAATAGATATGACATTGGTTGACGCACAGCAAGCCCGTCGCACGCTAGACCGTGTTGTGGGCTATAAAATAAGCCCATTATTATGGAAAAAGGTTAAAAAAGGCCTATCTGCTGGTCGTGTACAATCTGTTGCACTAAAAATAATTTGCGACCGTGAAGAAGAAATTGAAAACTTTATCCCCGAAGAATATTGGAGCATTGACACCGTATTAAGCGGTGTGGCAAAAAAACAATTTGAAGCAAAATATCACGGCACAGGTGGCAAAAAGGTTAAGCTAGAAAATAAAGAAGCTGTTGACAAGGTGCTTAAAGTTGTCGATACGGCTGACTTTGTGGTAGAAGATGTAAAAAAATCGCAACGCAAACGCCAACCGCAAATGCCCTTTACAACATCCACATTACAACAGGAAGCGGGTAAAGAGCTTAATTTTGCCGCCCGCAAAACAATGATGGTAGCTCAACAACTTTATGAAGGTGTCGAGATTTCAGGACGTGGCACTTTGGGTCTTGTTACCTACATCCGTACGGATTCTACGCGTATATCTGATGAAGCGTTTACGGCGGGTCGTGATTATGTTTTGGATAACTTTGGTGCAGATTTTGCTGTTAAAACTAAACCAGAACCAAAAGCAACACGCCGCACACAAGATGCCCACGAAGCCATCCGCCCGTCATATATCAACATCCGCCCAGAAGATATTATGGACTCCCTTACAAAAGACCAATACAAGCTGTATCGCCTTATTTGGCGGCGTTTTGTTGCGTCGCTAATGACACCTGCTGTTTTTGATACAGTGGCGGTTAAGATTGTAGCAGGCAAGCACCAATTTAATGCAAATGGCTCTATATTGCGGTTTGAAGGATATAAGAAGGTTTACTTGTCAAGCGATGATAAAGAAGATGATGCCAAGGCTTTGCCTGAAATTGCCGTAGGTGAGGTGTTAAAACTGGTAAAAATAACACCTGCGCAACATTTTACACAACCTCCGCCGAGATATTCTGAAGCAACGCTTGTTAAGGCTATGGAAGAAAATGGTGTTGGCCGTCCGTCAACATATGCTCCTACAATCGCAACGCTTACCGCTAGGGGCTATGTTTCTAAAGAGCAAAAGAACTTGCACCCAACCGAATTAGGCGGTGTTGTAAACACAATTATGATAGAAAATTTTGAACAAATAGTTGATATTGACTTCACTGCAAAAATGGAAGAAACGCTTGACGGAGTAGAAATGGGCGAAGTAGCTTGGAAAGATATTTTGCGCAATTTTTACTACCCGTTTAATGAAACCGTAGAGCGTGCCGCCGAAATTATTGATAAAATAGAGATTAGGGACGAAGAAACGGACGTTTTATGCGAAAAATGCGGTCGCAATATGGTAATAAAATTCGGGCGGTATGGGCGGTTTTTGGCTTGCCCGGGTTTTCCTGATTGTCATAATGCAAAACCGCTTTTTGAAGACGCAGGGGTAGATTGCCCACAATGCAAAAAAGCTCGTGTTATGATTAAAAAGTCCAAAAAAGGGCGTATTTACTATGGTTGTGAAAATAACCCCGAATGTGATTATATAAGCTGGAACAAACCAACGGGCAAACCTTGCCCAAATTGCGGCAAACCGCTAATAGAAAAAGGCAAAGCGCAAAAAGTGGTTTGCAGCGATGATAAAACCTGTGGGTATAGGGAGTAAAAAATGAATGCAAAAATTTTATATAACCAGCTGGGTAAAGATTTTGTAACCCCGCAAATGACGGATTATAACTGGTCTGGAATTATGGGCGATATGGCTGATTTTGTCTGCGATGAATATAAAACTCGAAATATGGGATTGATGTGTGATTTTGCGGATGAGATAAACAAGGTTTTCACCGCCGTATTTCCTTCCGACGCTGTATTGAAAGCGGTTTTGAACGATGGCGTGCAAGATGCAATAATTTTTGTACATCATCCAATAGTTTGGGATTTAAGCAAAGACGATACAAAAGCGTGGTATGATGTTAATGCAGAGCTTTTGCAAGAAATGAAACGGCGTAAGATTTCATTATTTAATTATCACGTGCCACTTGATAGTTTCGGAGAATATTCCACAAGCAAAACCCTTGCAGAAACGGTTGGAGTAATCGTAAAAACACCATTTATTCCTTACCACGGCGGACTTTGCGGTGTTTGGGGTTATGCAAATCTTAAAAATGCAACAGACCTTAACGCTGTATATTCGCAGGCTGTGGGACATAAAACTAAAATATATCAATACGGCAATGATGAAATTGCTGATGGAAAAATCGCTGTTGTGGCGGGCGGCGGTAATGATGTTGATGTGTTGACAGAGCTTGTAACAAATGGCATAAATACGCTTGTTACAGGCGTTACACGTGCCAGCGATTATACAAAAGCCGCCCACGATTTTGCAAAAGCTAATAAAATAAACCTTTTGGGCGGCACGCATTATTCAAGCGAAAAATATGCTTGCATTGCTATGGTCGATTATTTTAAGAATTTAGGGATTGATGCCGAGTTTGTGGCGGACGAACCTTGTTTTGAGGATATGTAAAATAAATAAAATCTTACAAGATGGGCTTGGCAATCAAGTGACAAAGGGTCGTGTGGGTGTTGCCGAAGTCTAACAGACAAAAATCGAATGATTCCGTATATATTAAAAAATAAAGGTGGAATCTATTTTATGTTATTTAAGCGACCGTTAAAACCAGCTTTGACCCTGCTATTACTTATTGCGATGATTTCATTAGGTGCTTGCAGTCAGAGTTATCCAACATTTATGTCATTTTCATTCAGTACATCAGCACCGGCAGATTCGGTTCGTGAAAAGATTATTTATATTAACAGCAATATAGATAGTTTGCGATTAAATGCGAAATTGCAAATGGATTTTGGAACCGTCTATATTCAAATATTAAGTATTGATGATGAGGAAGTTATTTGGAGTAATAGCTACGAAGATGATTCGAGCTTTATAATTGAGCTATCAAATTTAGAAGCTAACAGTGAATATTTAATAAGAATCGATACGATTCAATCCCAGAGGGTGCAGCTTAGCATAACCTCTGATTCTAAACTTGTAGAGGCAAGAGAAAAGCCCGACAGGTAAAGCGCAATCATAAAACGGACACCTCGAAAGTGTCCGTTTTCTGCATTGTTCCGTGATTTTACCAACGTGTACAGCCCCATCATTGTTAGTGTTTTTTCTTACATCTATTTAGGTGTGTAGTGCTTTATGGTTAATGATGTTCTTCTTCCAGCTCGGCGATTTGTTTTGTTTGGTGTACTGCGCCAGCTTTGTGGTTTGGCGGGGCATAGATAGTGTATAAGCGTAGCGGTACATTGCCTGTATTTGTTATATTATGCCAAGTGCCAGCGGGTACAAAGACTGCGGTATCATCAAAAACAGGTTGCTCGAAATAAAGATTGTCGTGGCTATCTCCCATCTGGCACACGCCATTGCCGCCTTCTATGCGCAAAAATTGGTCAACGTGGGGATGTACTTCAAGCCCAATGTCATCACCTGGTAAAATGCTCATAACGGTTAATTGCAAATGCGGTCCCGTCCACAGCACGGTTCTGTATGTGTCGTTGTGTAGGGTCGCCTTTGCAATATCAATAACAAAAGGGCGGCCGCCAAAATCGGTGTGAATTTCTTGCGTCTGCACGTGGTTATGCTCCATAGCAGACTCATCGTTTTGTGCATAAATACCATAACCAATGGCAGAGCCGGGTGTTATTCCAAAATCGTTCATTATTAAATCTCTCCTAAATCTTTTACATCATTATATGCTTGCGCTTGCAAATGGGTTGTGGTATAATGTACCTTTGATTATTTTCTGAGGAGGTACTTTTTAATGCTTCAGGATAAAGTATATATTTTTGGACATAAAAATCCAGATACAGATTCTATTTGCGCCGCCGTTGCTTATGCCAATTTAAAACGTGAAATAGGCGTTGTAGGTGCTACGGCTTATCGTTTGGGCGATATTAGCCTTGAAACCGAATTTGTATTGGATTATTTTGGTGTGCCAATACCTGAGCTATTAACGGATGTTAAGGGCAGAATAGGAGATTTGAAGGTATACGACCCCGTTTCTATTTTAGAAACCGAGCCTATAAAAACGGCATGGGATATGATGTTAAACAGCGACACAAGCCGTCTTGTGCCTATTACAGATGGCAGTAATAAACTAAAAGGCATACTTGGTATGGGTAATGTTACGCAGATTTTTATGGATGATTCTGATGACGATATTACAGAACACCACGAAATTTTATATGAAAATTTGATACGTATTTTAAATGGCAGACAAGTTGGCGGAAATTATAAATACGAGCAATTTTGCGGCAATCTTTATGCGGGGCCTGTGCCAGATGGTGCGGTTATTTGCGATAAAGACATTGTTATTAGCGGAAGCATTGAAAATGCGTGGAAATTGGCGTATGAATATGATTTTGGTTGCATTATTTTAACCAATGGCATTGCACCGAAAGGGCTGGAAAATGCCAAAGCAAACATTGTCTGCGTCAATGCGTCTACTTTTAAGGTAGTTAGCCTTATAAAACAGGCTATTTCTGTGCGTTCTATAATGAACACCAGCGGCATAATTTCTTTTACAAAGGATGATTATATCGACAAAGTGCTTGAAATTATGCGTGGTAACCGCTTCCGAAACTTTCCGATAATAAATGATGACGGAACGCTTTATGGCGTGCTATCCCGCCGCCACGTAATGGGCGTTGCTGGTAAAAAAGTAATAATGGTAGACCATAACGAGCGTAGCCAAAGCGTGGAAGGGTTGGAGCAAGCCGATATTATAGAGATTATTGACCATCACCGCCTTGCGGATATTCAAACAGAAGCGCCGCTATATTCGCATATGGAGCCGCTGGGTTGTACCTGCACTATCATTTATAAGATGTATAAAGAACACGAGGCTGAAATTCCGAAAGATATGGCGGGGCTTATGCTTGCGGCAATTTTGTCAGACACGCTTAATTTTACATCTCCGACAAGCACGTCAATTGATAAGGCAACGGGCGAAAAATTGGCGGCTATTGCGGGTGTAGACATTGCCGAATTTGGTCGTGCTATGTTTAAGGCGGGTACAAACCTAGATAAAATGAGCATTGCAGAAATGCTTAATGTGGATAGAAAACGCTTTAGTTTCGGCGAAAAATCGGCTTATATTTCACAGTTTAACACGCTTGATTTTGAAGCAGTTATGAAGCGTAAAGACGAGATTTTGCAAGAGCTTGCAAATTTTTATAATGCAAACGAATGTAGCCTTGCTATGTTGATGCTTACTGACCTTGATAGAAACGGTAGTGAGATTTTTGCGGTGGGACGTGCAAAAGAAATGGCAGATGTTGCCTTTGGAATGAAATCAGACCAAAATCATATTTTCTTAGATGGCGTGGTTTCCCGCAAAAAGCAAATTGTGCCGGATTTAAGCAAAGCGGCAGGCGGTAGTGCTGTATAATGGAGGAAAATAATGGAAAATTTCATTATGAAAAACATTAGTGACATTGAAACAAGAAAAGTAAGTTTTGGCGGTAAAATGGATTTTTTGGCAAAGCCTGTTATCCCTTGGGATGATGTAAGCACTTGTTCGGCATCTTTTGTCGAAGTCCCTGTTGGAAAAAGCTCCTATCCATACCATTGGCACAGCATAGCCGAAGAAATTTTCTATATCATAAGCGGTAAAGGAAGATTGCGTACATTTTACGGCGAAAAAGATGTAAAAGCGGGTGATATGATATGTTTCCCGACTGGCGAAAAAGGCGTACACGCAATTGAAAATGCGTCAGATGATGAGCCGTTGGTGTATATTGATTTTGCCACAAACCCTAAAACGGATATTGCAGTAGAGCCCGATACAAACCAAGTGATGATTTATGGCAAACATATACCTGATTTAACACTAGATTTGCCAAAGAAATAAAGGTACAAAGGCGTAAAATTTTGTTGTTGCAATTTTCACAAATTGCTGGTATAATTGTCAAATAAAAATAAAAAAAGAAAAAATTTGAAGGGATGTTGTAAATTATGAACTTTGATTGGGCTTTTGCAATTGGTGGTGCTGGGGCATTAATTGCTCTTGCTTTCGCCTTTGTGCAAAGCAGGAAGGTAATGAAATTTGACGAAGGTACGGACGGTATGAAAAAAATCGCCGCCGCCATTCGTTCTGGCGCAAAAGCATATTTAAAGCGTCAATTTAAGGTTGTAGCAATTTTTTATCTTATCGTTGTTGCCGTTTTAACTGTTATGGCATTTTTGGGCTTTTTATCACCTTTTATGCCTTTTGCATTTATTCTTGGCGGTGCACTTACGCAATTATCTTCGTTTATCGGTATGAAAATTGCTACATATGCCAATGTGCGTACAGCCAATGCGGCACAAACCAGCCTTAACAAAGGTTTGCGTGTTGCTTTTTCATCCGGTACAGTTTTGTCATTTACGGTGGTTGGTCTTTCTTTATTAGACGTTTCTGTTTGGTTTTTGCTTCTTCGTTTTGTTTTCGACCTTAGCCCAACCGAAATTGCCGACAATATGGTAATGTTTGGCGTTGGTGTTGCGGTATTTGCATTATTTGCACGTGTTGGCGGCGGTATTTTTACAAAAGCGGCAGACGTTGGTGCAGACCTTGTAGGTAAGGTTGAAGCTGGTATACCTGAAGATGACCCACGTAACCCTGCCGTTATTGCCGACAACGTAGGCGACAACGTAGGCGACGTGGCTGGTATGGGTGCAGACCTTTACGAAAGCTATATTAAATCTATGCACGCCGCTATCGCTCTTGGCTATGCCGCATTTATGCATACCATCCCAACGCAAGGTTTTGATATGGTTTTTGCGTCAATGTTCTTGCCTGTTGGCTTGGCGGTTGTTGGCGTTATCGCTTCGCTTATCGGCACATTCTTTATCCGCACAAAAGAAACAGCAAGTAAAAAACAGCTTCTGCATACATTGCGCCTTGGCACATATGGTGCGGCAGGTATAGCCGCCGTTGGTTTTGCTCCGCTTACATATTTTGTAATGGGTAGCGAGAATTGGCTCGGGCTATATATTGCAATCATCGCTGGTTTGGTTGCAGGCTGTCTTATTGCATATTTTACAGAATATTACACATCTGCGATTTATAAGCCTACACAAAATCTCGCAAAAGCCTCTGAAACTGGCTCTGCAACCTTCATCATAGGTGGTATTTCGCTTGGTATGAAATCTACAATCTTCCCAATTTTAATAGTTATTGCCGCTGTTGTTGTTGCGTTTTTATCAGCTGGCGGTGTTATTGGGTCAGACGGCACAGAGTTTACTTTTGCACAAGGCTTGTATGGTATTGGCCTTGCGGCGGTAGGTATGTTGTCTACTTTAGGTCTAACGCTTGCCTGTGATGCATATGGTCCTGTTGCAGATAATGCAGGTGGCATTGCAGAAATGGCAGGTCTTGACCCAATCGTGCGCGAGCGTACAGACGCTCTTGACTCTATCGGCAATACCACAGCCGCTACAGGCAAAGGCTTTGCTATAGGCTCTGCGGCATTAACATCTCTTGCGTTGCTTGTATCATTTATAAAACTTGCTGTGCGTGAAATTTCAGTGGCAACCGATAATCCAAATTTCACAATGAGCGATTTGGATTTAAGTATTGCTAACCCAAGCGTTCTTATAGGTGTATTTATTGGTGCTGGTTTGGTATTTGTTTTCTCTGCGATGACTATGTCTGCTGTTAAAAAAGCGGCGCAAAGCATCGTTGTGGAAGTTCGCCGTCAGTTTAAAGAAATTAAAGGATTGATGGAAGGCAAAGCAGAGCCTGAATACGAAAAATGCGTTGACCTTTGCACAAAATCTGCCCTTCGTGAGATGGTAGGACCGACTGCATTGGGCGTTATCACGCCGATTGTTACAGGTTTGGTGTTTGGTGTAGAAGGCGTTATTGGCTTAATTGCAGGCTCTACAGTTGTTGGTTTTGTTATGGCTGTATTTATGGCAAATGCCGGCGGTGCGTGGGATAATGCTAAAAAATACATCGAAACAGGCAAACACGGCGGCAAAAACAGCGAAAGCCACAAGGCGGCTGTTATCGGCGACACGGTGGGCGACCCATTTAAAGACACAACGGGTCCGTCACTTAACACGTTGTTTAAAATGGTTTCTACAGTAGCAATGGTTTTTGTTGGTATCATTGTTACTTACTCAATCTTCTAAAAATAGCAAATAAAAGGCGACTTGCTTATTGCAGTCGCCTTTTATAATGACTTGACAGTGAAATCTTATTGCGTTATAATTTGATAAGGGGGATGAAAAAAGATTAGTATTGATTTTGAGCATTTTGATGAAGAAATAGGTGGTTTTATTTGTGGAGATAACTTAAATGCAATGTCGTTTTTGCTTGCAAATGGGTTTGCAAATAAATTTGATTTGGTTTATATAGACCCACCGTTTTCTACAAGCAATATTTTTACAGTGTGCGAGCGTACCAGCACAATTAGTCGCACAAACGGCGGCACAATTGCTTATTCTGATAAATTTAGCAAAGGTGAATTTTTGGACTTTCTTCGTCAAAGATTACTTTCGATACGAGAACTAATGAGCGAACAAGGCTCTATTTATCTTCATATTGATACAAAAATTGGACATTATGTAAAAATTTTGATGGATGAGGTTTTTGGCGAGGAGAATTTTCTTTCGGAGATAACAAGAAAAAAATCTAATCCTAAAAACTTTAGCCGTAAGACATATGGCAATGAAAAAGATGTAATTTATTTTTATGCAAAGTACGCTGACAAGCATATTTGGAATAATATTACAATACATCACAACAAAAAGGACTTGGAAAGAATATACCCTAAAATAGATACAGATGGTCGGCGATATAATACTGTTCCTTTACACGCACCAGGCGAAACTGTTGATGGAGCAACTGGTGGCGCTTGGAAGGGAATGAATCCGCCTGCTGGTCGCCATTGGCGTACTTCGCCAAAGGAATTGGATATTTTGGATGCCAAAGGCTTAATTGAATGGTCAAAAAACGGTAATCCGAGGCTGAAAAAGTTTGCGGATGAACATAAAGGTAAGAAAATTCAAGACATCTGGTTGGATTTTAAAGACCCCCAATACCCAAAATATCCAACGCAAAAGAATTATGATATGTTGGATTTAATTATTAGACAATCATCAAGCCCCAGCTCTTGGGTTTTGGATGTTTTTATGGGTAGCGGCACAACGCTTGTTGCCGCAAAAAACAATGGTCGGCAGTTTGTAGGTATTGATAATTCGGAAATAGCAATTAATATTGCGAGAAAATTGCTTTGCGAGGTGTAGATGAAAGGGTTGTTTATTCAATATAATTCGCCGGTGGTGCTTACTTTTGGGGCGGTTTCGTTATTTGCGCTTTTGCTTGGGCAATGGACAGACCACGCCAGTACGTGGGCTGTTTTTTCGGTATATCGCAGTAGTTTTACCGACCCTTTGGCATATGTAAGAATTTTATTACACGTGTTAGGCCACGCTAACTTCGAGCATTTTTTTAGTAATTTTTTGATAATACTATTGGTTGGACCAATGTTAGAAGAACGCCACGGCGGCAAGAATATTTTGTTACTTATCGCTTTTACTGCGCTTATAACGGGTTTGGTGCAGATAATTTTTTTTGACACGGCTTTGCTTGGCGCAAGCGGCATTGTGTTTATGTTTATGATTTTGGCAGGATTTGCTAATCTGCAAAAAGGGCGTATTCCTCTTACGCTAATACTGGTTGTTGTTATTTTTATTGGGCGAGAATTTATTGGCAGTATTACAATAGACGACCAAATTTCACGCATAACGCATATTGTTGGCGGGCTTTGCGGTGCGGTTTTTGGCATAATTATAAATAAACAATCTTTGTTTAAATAAATGGAGGTGTAGTAATGAGCAAGTCGGATTTGGCGGCAGAAAAATTTAATAGCGGATTAAGTTGCTCGCAGGCGGTGTTATGCGCTTTTGCTGATGATTTTTCTATTGACGAAAATCTTGCAAGATTTATTTCTTGCGGTTTTGCAGGTGGTATGAAGCGTGGCGAAACCTGTGGTGCATTGTCTGGCGGAATAATGGCTTTAGGTTTACAAGCTGCGCAAACCGAAAAAAGCGTGCAGGCGCATAAAGAGCTATGTTTTGGTGCAGTGGCGCAATTGATGAATGATTTCGAGCAAAAACACGGCTCTGTGCTTTGTCGTGAGCTAATTAAAGACAAGCCCGACAGAAAGCCATTTTGCACAGAATTAGTACGCAATGTCGTCGAATTGGTCGAAAAAAACACTTGCAATTAATCACAACATACGATATAATGGCTTTGTATTTATTATGGGAGTAGATGGGTGCTGGTGTGCCTTGCGGTCTTCAAAACCGTTGTTTGCGTGATGAGCGCATAGGTGGGTTCGATTCCCACATATTCCCGCCAAAAATTCGGCATTGCCTTTAAATATAATAAACGACCCTTTTGCGGGTCGCTTATTTATGTTAGTACGTGATTATCACACGCCAATCGCCTTCTTCCCACTGCACATCTGCCCCAAAGGCTTCTGCTACAAACCTTGCGGGTACAAAGGTTCTGCCGTTTATTATTACGGCTTGTCCCATATTGTTTGGTAGGAGTTGGTTTGTTGGTATTGTTATTACTTGTGTGGTTATTGTGTCGTTTGTTTCTTCAATATCCCTTGTTATTATCACTGTCCACGTTTCGTCATCAAAGGCTACATTTGCGCCAAAGGTCTCTGCTATTATGCGTATTGGCACCATTGCTCTTTGGTGCTCTGGGTCTATAAAGGTTGCGCCCATATTACTTTCTGTGTATATGCCGTTTATGTTATATACATTTACGCCTATTAGCAGTTGTAGTATGGTTGGGATATATTGTGGTTCGTTTATTGTTATTGTTGCTATGTTTGATGTTGTTTGTGCTGTGTTGTTGCCGGTCTATTTGGTTTGCATTGTTGTTGTTTGTTATTATTACACGGTAACGGTTTATGCGGGTTGTGGATGGTGTGGTTGTGTCTATTGTTAGCTCGTTGTTTGTTGCGCCTTGTATTGGTGCGAAAAAGCCGCCCGTTGCGCCGTCTGCTTTATACCATTGGTAGGTTAGTGTGCCGTTATCGGAGGATGTTGCTGTTACGGATAGTGTGTGGGTTGAGCCTGCAATTAGTTCTATAGATTGTGGTTGTTGTGTAATACGTGGTGTTGCGGCGTGGGTTTGTTGTGGTTGTGGGTCTGGTTCTATTGTTTCTATTGCTTGCCAGATTGCTGTAAATGTTCTGTTTTCTGTTATATTATTAAGGTTTAGGGCTGGTTGCCAGCCGTTAAAGGTATAGCCGTTGCGGGTTGGGTTTGATGTTAGGGGTGTTGCATTGCCGCCTTGGTTAATGGTTTGTGATAATAGTGATTGGTTGCCTTGGTATGTGCCGCCGTTTAGGGCAAAGGTTACGGTGTGGGTTGTTGTTTGGGTGGATGTTATTGTGATTTGTAAATCTTGATAGTGGCTTCCTGCGGCATTTTGTGCGGTTATTCTAAAGTTGAATGTGCCTGTTTGTGTTGGTGTGCCCGATATTGTATTTCCGTTCAAAGTCAAGCCACTGGGAAGGCTTCCGCTTGTTATGCTCCAAATTGGGGATGGAAAACCTGTGGCGGTAAGGTCTTGGCTATAGGGTGTAGCTACTGTGCCGTTTGGCAGGGATGTTGTGGTTATTGTGGGGGGTGTGTTGGGGGTGTTGCCTGTTATTGTGCCGCTACCTATTATTGTAGCTGTAGGCGAATTGTTGATTGTACCGTTGTTGGTGATTATGGCTGCGTTATCTATCATATTATTGTTGTTAATTATACCGTTGTTGGTTAGTCCGTTTGTGCTTGTAAAAAGGAAAAGTTCGCCGTTATTAACAATTGTGCCTTCGTTGATAATTAGAATGCCTGTGCTTTGTGCAATAAAAGACACACTGTTGTTTATTGTAAGCGTGTTGCCGCTTTGTATAATGAGGGTGGTATTGTTGTTTAATAGTAGAATTGAAGTAATTGTAATATCACCTGTTATTGTTACAGTGCCGCCCGATGGTGGAACTGCGCCAAGGGCGTTGCGCAAATCTTGTTCGGTTGTTATGCTAAGAGGGGCGATTTCGATGTGGTCTGTGTTGTTGGCGAAGGCGGTGATTGCAAATATTGCCGATAGTATTGCCGATAGTAGAATATTAGCTTGGTGCGTTTTTTCATAATGTCATCTCCTGTGATATGTTTTTTGGTATTATAGCATAGGTTGTGGGTTGGGGTCAAGGGTTTTGGGTAACTTGATGTTGGGTGGCTGGATTGCTTCGGGGTTGGCTACCCTCGTTTTCGTAGGAGCGTCCCTCGCAATGACGGTAGCCCTTGGTGCTTTCGTCATTGCGAGGGCTACTAAGTGCTTAGGGCAATACGCATCAAGCCCGAAGCAATCTAGTAAATAAAAGATGAGATTGTTTGTTAGTTAAAGGCGTGGTATAATGTAATGGTGGAGGTGTATACATATGGAAAATATTGCTAGAAAGATACAGGGCGGCGGCTGAGGTAGCAAAATTTCGGCTAGTTTGCTGAGCGGGATAATATCTAAGATACCTAGTATTAGTAATGAAAATTTGATGGTTGGTTTTGATACGGCGGATGATGGGGCGGTGTATCGCCTTCGTGATGATTTGGCGGTTATTGCTACGCTGGATTTTTTTCCGCCTTTGTGTGATGACCCCTTTATTTTTGGGCAGATTGCGGCTTGCAATGCACTTTCGGATGTGGCGGCTATGGGTGGTGTGCCTACGCTTGCGCTTAATATACTTGCTTTTCCTAATGATGGCGACCCTACATATTTGGAAGCGATGTTGGCTGGTGGTGCGGATATTGTTGCCAAGGCGGGGGCGGTATTGTGCGGCGGACATTCTATTGCGGATGATACTGTAAAATATGGGCTTTCTGTAATGGGAACTGTTCATCCTGATAAAGTGTTGTATAATAATCGCTGTAAGATTGGCGATGTTATTGTGTTGACAAAGCCGCTTGGTGTTGGTTTGGTTGCGGCGCAATTTGCTGTGGGAAATGCGGCAAAAGCGGGTTTTGACGAGGCGGTGCGACATATGACCGCACTTAACACAATTACGATGGATATTGCGAAAAAATATAGGATAAATGCCGCTACGGACGTAACGGGTTTTGGGTTTTTGGGGCATTTAAACGAGATGGTTTGTGGCAATAGCATTGTGGTGCAATCGGATGATTTGCCCATTATTGACGAGGCTTTGGAGCTTGCGCAAAAAGGGTATAAAACGGGCGGCGGCAAGAAAAATAGGGTGTCGTTGGGTGATAAGGTTGATTTTGGCGATGCCGACGTGGCTTTGCAGGAGATTATGCTTGACCCGCAGACTTCTGGCGGATTGTTGTTATCTATGCCGAGAGATGACGCAGAGCGGCTTGTGGATGATTTGATGGAGAATGGCATTATTGCGGCGATTGTTGCCGAGGTTGGCTCTTGTCGTGAGAAAAATATTTATGTGCAATAAAATAATAAGTTTTTTAAAAAAAGGCTTGACAAATGAAGTTGTGCGGTGTATAGTGTGTAAAGTAAAAATATTTTACAGGAGGTTGCGGTATGGATAAACATTTGCGCAACACCCTTTTGTATGATTTTTATGGAGAATTGTTGACACAAAAACAGCGGGAAATTTATCATATGTATTTTTGTGATGATATGTCTTTGGCTGAGATTGGGGAAAAATGCGGTATTACACGGCAAGCCGTTAATTTTTCTATAAAACAGGCGCAAAAATCTCTTGATGATTTGGATGGGGTTTTAGAGCTTGTTGCAAAAAATAGTCGGATGAATGATTGTTTGGTTGCATTGCAAAGCGGAGATTATGATAGTGCAGAGCTGATTTTAAAGGATTTGATGGAGGTGTAGCTATGGCATTTGAAAGTTTGGGGCAAAAATTGCAAAACACCTTTAAAAATTTGCGTGGCAAGGGAGTTTTAAACGAAAAAGATGTTAAAGAAGCTATGCGTGAGGTGCGCTTGGCTTTGCTTGAAGCTGACGTAAACTTTAAAATTGTAAAGGAATTTGTAGCAAGTGTTACCGAAAAAGCTGTTGGCGATACGGTTTTAAAGGGGCTTAATCCTGGTCAGGCTGTTATTAAGATTGTTAATGAAGAATTGATAGAGTTGATGGGGTCTACGCAAAGCAAGTTGACTTTTGCGGGACAACCGCCCACTGTGTATATGATGGTGGGCTTGCAGGGGTCGGGTAAGACGACCAGCACGGCAAAGATTGCGGCGCAATTGCGAAAACAGGGTAAAAAGCCGCTTTTGGTAGCTTGCGATATTTATCGTCCGGCGGCTATTAAGCAATTGCAGACGCTTGGCAATAATTTAAATATACCCGTGTTTGAAAAGGGCGGGCAAAACCCCGTGCAAACTGCGCAGGAAGCTCTTGCGCACGCACAGCATATGGGCAACGATATTGTTATTGTGGATACAGCTGGGCGACTTCATATTGATGAAGAATTGATGGACGAGTTGTCGAATATTAAAGATACTATACGTCCACAGGAAGTTTTGCTTGTTGTTGATGCTATGACGGGGCAGGATGCTGTTAATGTGGCGGAGAGCTTTAGTGAAAAGATTGGTATAGACGGCGTTATTATTACTAAACTTGATGGTGATACACGCGGCGGTGCGGCATTGTCTGTGCGAAAGATTACGGGTAAGCCCATAAAATATGTTGGTATGGGTGAAAAAGTTGATGATTTGGAAGCCTTTCATCCTGACCGTATGGCTAGCCGTATTTTGGGGATGGGCGATGTGTTGTCGCTTATTGATAAGGCACAGGAAGCATTTAATGAGCAGGAAGCCATTGATTTAGAGCGAAAAATTCGCAAAAATGAATTTGATTTGAATGATTTTTTAACACAAATGCAACAGGTTAAAAAGATGGGTCCGATAAAAAATATCTTGGGAATGTTGCCCGGAGCGGGCAATATGAAGATTAACGAGGATGACATTAACGAAAAAGCTATGTCGCATGTAGAGGCTATTGTGCAGTCTATGACACCTAAAGAGCGCAGTAATCCTGCTATTTTAACTGGTTCACGCCGCAAGCGCATTGCTAATGGTAGTGGTCGAAGCATACAAGAAGTTAATAGAGTTTTAAAACAATTTGATGAAATGAAGAAAATGATGAAACAATTTAGTGATATGGGTAAATCTGGCAAGAAGCGAGGCAAAATGCCTTTTAACTTTCCATTTTAACAATAAATAATACACATAAGTGGAGGAAACAAAAATGGTAAAGATTCGTTTAAAAAGAATGGGTGCAAAAAAACGTCCTTTCTATCGTGTTGTTGTGGCTGATGCTCGTACTGCCCGTGATGGTAAAACTATCGCAGACATTGGTGTTTATGACCCAACAAAAGACCCGATTGTATTTAATGTTGATGCTGAAGTAGCTAAACAATGGATTCAAAACGGCGCACAACCTACTGACACTGTACGTAGACTATTTAAAAATAACGGAGTGTTGTAAAAATGAAAGAATTGCTTGAAATTATCGCAAAACGATTGGTTGATAAACCTGACGATGTGAGCGTTACTGAAAAAGATGGGCAAAAAGGCAAGGTGCTAGAGCTACGTGTTGCGGCTGACGATATGGGTAAAGTTATCGGCAAACAAGGACGTATTGCAAAAAGCATACGTATTGTAATGCGTGCGGCGGCTATCCACAATAATCAATACATATCTGTGGATATTATGCCGAACGAATAGGGCTTGTCGATATGGATTATTTTGAAATTGGAAAAATTGTTAATACTGTGGGTGTTAAAGGCGAAGTTCGTATTTATCCCACCACCGACGAAGCACGGCGATATGACCTTTTAGAGGAAATCGCCGTGGTTTTTGACGATGGCTCTAGGAAAAATTGGAAGATTGAAAAAGTGCGCTATCATCGAAATTTGGTGGTATTAAAGCTGGCTGGTGTTGACAATGTAGACGATGCACACAAATTGCGTGGCGGTACTATTATTATTGAGCGTGAAAATGCAGTGCCACTTGGTGAGGATGAATATTATATTCCTGACCTTATTGGGATGGATGTTGTAGCTGCTGATGGTAATGAGCTGGGCGTTTTGACGAATGTTTTACTGACGGGCGCAAACGATGTATATGTGGTAAAACAACCTACGGGTAAAGAAATTTTGATACCTGCTATTGGTAAATGTATTTTGTGTGTGGACGTTGTAGGTAGAAAAATGACCGTTGAGCTTTTAGAGGGGTTGATGTCGTGAACTTTCACATTTTAACCCTTTTTCCCGAGGCGATAGACGGCGTTAAACATTCTATGATAAAGCGGGGGATTGATGACGGAAAAATAACTATCAACCCCGTGCATATAAGAGATTTTGCGATAAATTCTCGCCGACAAGCGGATGATTATCCGTATGGCGGTGGAGCCGGGATGATTATGCGCCCCGAGCCAATCTATGATGCATATAAAAGCCTTAATTTGTCGCAGGCGAAAGTGGTTTTTTTAACGCCCAGCGGCAGGGTTTTTAATCAAAAAATTGCACAGGAATTTGCGCAGGAAACTGACTTAATTTTGCTTTGCGGGCATTACGAAGGCATTGACCAACGCATTGTTGACGAAATTGTTACGGATGAGATAAGTATTGGAGATTTTGTGCTAACTGGCGGAGAGCTTGCGGCGATGGTTGTGATTGATGCTGTTGGGCGGCTTGTACCTGATGTGATAAAACCAGAATCCTTAGCCCACGAGAGTTTCTCTGATGGGCTTTTAGAGTATCCTCAATATACACGTCCTTATGATTTTATGGGGCATAAAGTCCCTGAAATTCTATTAAGCGGACATCACGGCGAGATTGCAAAATGGCGTAGCGAAAAGGCTTTGGAAGCCACACGCCGTAAAAGACCCGATTTGCTTATGTAGACAGGGATTTTGCTTGGTTGCCTATGATGTATTGGGTGGGGTGAAATGGAATGAAAAAGACGGTGGCGACTACTACTATTGGTTGCAAGGTTAATTTGTATGATACGCAGGCTCTTTTGGAGGGCTTTATTTTGGCGGGTTACGATGTTGTTGATTTTGGTGATTTTGCGGATGTTTATGTGATAAATACCTGTTCGGTTACAAATTTGGCAGATAAAAAGAGCCGTCAGATGGTTGGGCGGGCAAGACAGCGCAATCCTCAAGGCATTGTTGCGGCGGTTGGGTGCTCTACGCAGGCTAATGCTGATAAATATAGAGGTTTAGGCGTGGATATTGTTTTGGGAAATGCAGGGAAAAACGAACTTGTCGCTCTTGTAAATAACTTTAATAGGGGCGGCTTATGGTCGCTGGTTTTTACACCCTCGAAAGATTTTGAAGAGGCGCAGGTTTTTAGCGACACGGACAAAACAAGGGCTTTTTTGAAGGTGCAGGATGGCTGTGATTCTTTTTGCACTTACTGCATTATTCCATATGTTCGTGGTCGGTCAAGAAGTCGGAAATATGATGATGTTATGGCACAAGCAAAAATTTTTGCTAAAGCTGGGTATAAAGAAATTGTTGTGGCAGGTATTCACGTTGCGTCTTATGGGAAAGATTTAGGAGGAGGCAGCTTGCTGTCGTTGCTTGGTGATATTGCGGCGATAGATGGCATAGAGCGGGTTAGGCTTAGTTCGGTTGAGCCTAATGTTATAACATCCGAATTTTGTGAGTTTGTTGCAAACCATCCGAAGTTTTGCGACCATTTGCATTTATCGCTACAATCGGGCAGTGACGAAATTTTAAAGCAGATGAACCGCAAATATACAGCGGGTGATTTTCGCAAGGCTGTACAGATGATTAGGGCGGTGTCGCCGGATATTGCTATAACTACTGATATTATTGCAGGTTTTCCTGCCGAAACAGATGAACATCACGCCGAAACTATGGCGTTTTTAAAAGAAATAAAATTGGCGAACTTGCACGTTTTTCCATATTCGGCAAAAGATGGAACGCAGGCGGCGAAGATGAAGCTACAATTGACAAAGACCGTTAAGACAAGGCGGGTTAGGGAATTGCTTGCGCTTAGTGATGGGTTAGAAGAAGCGTATTACCTGCGGTTTGTTGGGCGAGTAGTGGATGTCTTGGTAGAGGAAATGAACCAAGATGGATATTATGTTGGAAAAACTACAAATTATTTACCTGTGCATTTTATTGCGGATAGCGAAGTTTTGCAAAATGATATTGTGGCAGTAGAGCTTGAAGAGGTACGTGATAGCAAAGTTTTTGGCAGAATGAAATAATGTTTGCAATTTATTTGGAAATGTGTTACAATAAGACATAGTATGAGTGAAATGATAAATTTTGGAGGTTTTATGCGCCCAAGAAGCAATTCGGAAACCCAAAAAATCAGTTTTACAAGCCGTGAAGCGAAAAATCGTACACGTGATATTTTGGTGGATGTACGGCAAGCCCTTGAAGATAAAGGTTATGACCCCTATGTGCAAATTGTGGGTTATATTTTGTCGGGTGACCCAACATATATTACAGCGCACAACAACGCCCGTGCGGCTATTGGGCGGTTAGAGCGTGACGAGCTTTTAGAGGAGCTTTTGATGCATTTTATGGAAGGCAAGCGTTAATGCGGGTTTTGGGGCTTGATTATGGTGATAGACGTATTGGGGTTGCCGTGTCGGACGGGCTTGGCTGGACGGCAACGGCTTTAAAGACTATAGAGCGTAAAAACCCTAACGATTTGAAGGATAGTATTGAGGAGATTGGTAGGATTGTATCCGAATATTCCATACAATATGTTGTTTTGGGTTACCCTAAAAATATGGATGGTACAGAAGGCGAAAACTGTCGTAAAGTAGCGACATTTAAGGATAAACTGCAAAAAGCGTACCCTAATTTACAAATTGAGTTTTTTGATGAAAGGCTGACAACAGCAAGGGCGCATCAGATTTTTAATGAGGTGGGCATAAAAGTGAAAAATAAGGGCAAAGGAAGCATTGACAAGTTGGCTGCGCAGATTATTTTGCAGGGATATTTGGATATGCGGCGATAATACCCTAAAATACAATATTGCGGTTGAATACGCAATAACAAAAAGGAGAAAGAAAAGATGAATGAGAATTTGAATGATGATTTAGACTTGATGGATGATGAAATTGAGATTGAATCTATTGTAATGACAGACGAAGATGGTAATGATGTCGAATATATGATTATTGATGAGTTTGAGCAGAACGGAACCAATTATTTAGTTATGATTCGTATGGAAGATATTGATAGCGACGAGGTTGAGGCGGTTATTTTTAAAGAAGTAGAAGCGACGAATGATGAATTTGTTTACGAAGAGATTAGCGAGGAAGAATATAACGCCCTTGAAGAGATTTTGAAGCAACGCTTGGACGAATTTGACATTGAGGCGAAATAAACGAAAAAATGGAAAGAGGCAACCTATGTGTTGGTGCGAGGATGGTTCGTGCCTTTGTTTGCGTGCTTTTGACGAAAGGAGAATATTTTTGGCAACAAAGAAAAATAAATTAAAAGTTATTGCTTTGGGCGGACTTAATGAGATAGGAAAAAATATTACATTATTTGAATATGGAAATGAAATTTTGGTGGTGGACAGTGGTATTGCCTTCCCCGCTGATGATATGCTGGGGATTGATTTGGTTATCCCTGATTTTACGTATTTGATAAACAACAAAGACCGTGTAAAGGGCGTTGTGCTAACGCACGGACACGAAGACCATATTGGCAGTTTGCCATATTTATTGCGGGATATAAATTGCCCGATATATGCAACAAGGCTTACAATAGGGCTTGTGGAAATTAAGTTTAAGGAACATAAGCTACTGGATAAGGTTAAGACAAATTGCGTGAAACCTGGTGAAACTGTTAGAATAGGTAATTTTAGCGTAGAATTTATTGCGGTTACACATAGCATTGCCGATTCTGTTGCGGTGGCTATTACTGCGCCAAATGGTATGCAAGTGATACACACGGGCGATTTTAAAATTGACCACACGCCTGTTAGCGGGCAACATATGGATTTGCAGCGTTTTGCACAGCTTGGCAAGCAAGGTGTAGACCTTTTGCTGATGGATTCTACCAATGTTGAAGCGCCGGGTTATACAATGAGCGAGCGTTATGTTGGCGTGTTTTTTGAACGTATTTTTGAAAAATACCAAGAAAACCGTATAATGGTTGCGACTTTTTCATCCAATATTCACCGCATACAGCAAGTGGTTAATTGTGCTGTAAAACATCATCGTAAGGTGGCGGTTGTTGGGCGGTCTATGGTTAATACTGTTAAAATTGCGCAGGAATTAGGGTATCTTATTATTCCACCACGTGTTTTGATAGAGCCTCATCAAATAAACAATTACGAAGACAGACATATTACGATTGTTACAACAGGCAGCCAAGGCGAGCCTATGAGTGCGCTGTCCCGTATGGCGGGCGGCGAACATCGTCAAGTTGGTATTCGCCCAGGTGATGCCGTTGTTATCTCTGCGTCATCTATACCCGGTAATGAGAGGTCTGTATCAAAAGTTATTGACGAATTGTTTAAAAAAGGTGCGCATGTAATGTACGACGGACAGGAGGATGTACACGTTTCGGGACACGCCAAGCGTGAAGAATTAAAGATTATGCACGCATTGATAAAACCCAAGCATTTTATGCCTGTACACGGCGAATATCGCCATCTAAAGATGGCAAAAGAGCTTGCTATTGAAATGGGTGTGCAAAAAGAAAATTGCTTTGTTATGCAGATTGGTGAAGTTTTAGAACTAAGTGAGCAGGGTACAAAGGTTACAACGACTGTACCAAGCGGGCAGGTTTTTGTTGATGGTAGCGGCGTTGGTGATGTTGGCAGTATTGTTATTAGGGACAGGCGTATTTTGTCGCAAGACGGACTTATTATGGTGGTTATCACATATTGCGGTGAAACACGTCAATTGCTTGCGGGCCCCGACATTATTTCACGTGGATTTGTGTATGTGCGTGAAAGCGAAAGCCTAATTTGCGACCTTAAAGATATTGCGAAACAGGCATTTGAAAAATGGCAGGACAGCAATAAAGCCAATGAATGGGCGAATATGAAAAACGATATAAAAGACGAGTTGCGCCAATATGTTTGGCAAAAAACAAAGCGTAGCCCGATGATATTACCTGTTATTGTATCTGTTTAGCGAGGTGGGCGTATGTGGCGCAAAGTTATTAACGTAAGCAATTATTTGGCTGGTGGGCTGTTTAACATCGGTCTTGTTGTTGCAATTATTGTGATTGCTTATTTTATTATAAATAGAGCGTTTGATTTTGGATTTGGTTTGCTTGCTGATGACGGTATGTCGCGGCCTTCGCAAGAGGTTATTGTAGAAATTCCAGAAGATGCTTCAGCTATGGACACTGCACGGATTTTGCGTGAAAATAACCTAATTGCAAATGAATTTATATTTTATTTGTCGGCGTTTATGAACGGCTCTACAAGGCATTTTATGAACGGGACTTTTACATTAAATATGAATATGAGCCAAGAATATCTGATGGAAGCCCTGCAAAGCACAAGATATTTACGGCAGGAAGAAGGACGCATTGTTATTATCGAAGGGCGAACAAATTGGCAAGTAGCTAATTTGGCGGCGACTTTGGGGTATTTTACTGCGGCAGAATTTACTTACGAGCTTGAAAATGGATTTTTTGCGCATAGTTTTTTAGAAGATATTGCAGAACGCCCGCAAAGGTTAGAGGGATTTTTGTTTCCAGACACCTATCATTTACCGCCTAATCCTGTGCCAAGAGATTTGATTGTGCGTATGCTTGACAGATTTGACCAAATTTTCAACGAGGCGATGTGGGCAAGGTTTGCAGAGCTTGAATTTGAGCTGGGTTGGCGACCTACGCTAGAGCAAGTTGTAACGGTTGCGTCTTTGATAGAAGTTGAAGCGGTTAATGCAAGCGACAGACCTATTGTGGCAAGCGTTATTTATAATCGTTTGGCGGCGGGTATGCCTTTAGAGCTTGTTTCGACGGTTGTTTATGCAACAAATACGGCACCTGACCAGCTTACGGCGGCACAGTTTAATGTAAATTCGCCTTATAACACATTTAATCGCACAGGTTTGCCCATTGGACCTATTAATAACCCAGGTTTGTTATCTTTAGAGGCGGCGTTAAGCCCTGCCTTATCGGATTATTTGTATATGATGCCGCTTGATGAAGGAATGTTTTTTGCAAATAGTCAAGAGGAGTATTTGGCAATGAGAGCGGGGCAGATGGAATAATGCTTGTAAAACCGCACGTTTTTGAATTTTTGGACGGATATGCAAAATTTGCGCAGGGTGATGCTCTGCGCAATTTGCAAATAAAGGCGTATAAGGATGTTTTGCCGATAATTTCACGTGAAGTTTCGGGATTTTTGACATTGCTATTAAAAATGAACAAGCCGTCAAGGATTTTAGAGATAGGCTGTGCCGTTGGTTTCTCGGCGGCATTGTTTAACGAAGTGTTGCCCGATGCTCAAATTACGACGATAGAGCGTTTTGACCCAATGATAATGAAGGCAAAAGAGAATTTTAAAATACTTGGTATTGCTGATAAAATCAGACTTTTAGAAGGTGATGCTATTGATATTATGCCCAAACTTGCACAAGATGGAGAAAAGTTTGATTTTGTGTTTATGGATTGTGCGAAGGGGCAGTATATACGCTTTTTACCGTATATTTTACGGCTTTTAGAAGTTGGCGGTGTGATGTGTGTTGATGATTGCTTGCAAAAAGGCACTTTGCATAGAAAATTGGAAGATGTGCCACGTAGGCAACGCACGACACATCGTAATTTAAAGGAATTTTTGGATGTTGTGATGGCGGACAAGTGTCTAAATTCGATGATTTTGCCAATTGGTGATGGGTTATTGGTTAGTTTAAAGGAGAGAGAAGATGAAGCGGACAGATAAAGTGGAATTGCTGGCACCCGCAGGCGATTTGGAGCGTTTGAAATATGCGGTGGAATATGGCGCAGACGCAGTATTTATTGGCGGCTCTGTGTTTGGTTTGCGGGCGAAAGCGAAAAATTTTGATATGGAACAGATGGCGCAGGGCGTGAAATATGCCCACGATAGAGGTGTAAAGGTTTTTGTGACGGCTAATGTTTTTGCACGTAATGATGATTTTGAAATTATGGGCGAATATTTTAAACAGGTGCAGGAAATTGGCGTTGATGCACTAATTATAGCTGACCCTGGTGTTTTTACAGTAGCTAAACAGGCTGTACCAAATATGGAAATACATATTAGCACGCAGGCGAATATTACAAGCTATCAATCGGCTTTATTTTGGGCTAATCAGGGCGCACAGCGCATTGTGCTTGCCCGTGAGCTTGATTTTGAACAGATTAAGCAGTTGCACGAAAAAGTAGAGAACAAGGTTGAAATTGAGGCTTTTGTACACGGGTCTATGTGCATTTCATATTCGGGGCGTTGTCTTTTGTCGTCTTTTTTAAATCATAAAGATGCAAATAGAGGCGAATGTACCAATGTTTGCCGTTATAATTTTGCGCTTATGGAAGAACGTAGGCAGGGTGAATATTTTCCTATTTATGAGGAAGAAAACGGCAGTTTTATACTTAATTCTAAGGATTTGTGTATGATAGAATATATTCCAGAGATTGTAAATTCTGGTATATACTCATTTAAAATAGAAGGACGAATGAAAACACCCTATTATGTTGCGACTGTTGTTAAAGCCTATCGTGAAGCCATTGACGATTATTTTGCTGACCCTGAACTTTACGAGAGTAAAAAAAGTTATTATATGGGCGAATTGTTAAAATCTAGCAATCGTGACTTTACTACGGGCTTTTTCTTGGGTAACCCCAAAACCAGTGGGCAAGTTTATGGTGGTGAAGGATATTCTCGAACATATGACTTTTTGGGCGTTGTGCGGCATTATGACGAAACTACGGGCATTGCAACCATTGAACAGAGAAATAAATTTTTGTTGGGCGATACTATAGAATTTTTGCGGGCAGGCAAGCCTAATTTTACCCAAAAAATTGATTATATGACCGACGAGGAAGGCAACCCGATTGAAGCCGCACCTCATGCACAACAGATTGTTAAAATTAAGGTTGAACAGCCTGTTGGTACTATTGATATAATGCGTGGCTTGACTGCATAGTTAAGCGTAATGCTTTGCAAAGTATCGAAAATCATTTAAAATCAGAAGAATATGGTTATATTGCTGGGGAAATAAAAAATCTATCCAAATTTAATGATTGCCAAAGAAGAAGAAATAAATAAGCATATAATTTAGAAGGGAATTTGATGAAGGTTAAAATCATTACAGCAAGTACAGAAAAAAGTTTACAAAAGAAGATAGATATGTTTTTAGAACAAGTACGAGGCATTGAGATTATTGATATGCAGTTTTCGGCGGGCTATGGGTTTATGGGGATAATGATACGGTATAAGAGAGTGATGTAATGGAAGTGCTTGGGATTGGTACGGATATTGTGACGGTTTTGCGTGTAGAGCGTGCTGTGGCTAATACGCACTTTTTGCGCAAGTGTTTTACTGATGGCGAGGTGGAATATTGTCGTGGCAAGGGTGTTGCGGCTATGCGCAGTTTTGCTGGTTTTTTTGCGGCGAAGGAAGCTGTTGCAAAGGCTTTGGGCGGCGGTTTTGTTGGGTTTTTGCCAAGAGATATTGAAATTTTGCATAATGCTTCAGGCAAGCCTTTTGTGCGGCTATCTTCTAATGTTGATGCGCCGCAGGATTGTGTGGTACATTTAAGTATTTCGCACGAGCGGGATTTTGCTGTGGCGATGGCTGTTGTTTGCAAGGGGTGATTTTTTGAGCAGAGATATTGATATACGTAAGTTTCACGAAAGCGGCGTAAAGAGGTCGGTTGGCGGCGAATTTGCGCCTAAGCCACCAAAGCGGAAGCTATACACATGGCTATTTTTTGTATTTATTTTTATTGTAATTGGTGCATATATTGCAGGTTATATTTACACTCATATGACGGGTGATGGTGTAGAGCTAATGCGTGTTGAGATGGGCTATGCAGTACCGCAGGCGGCATTTGATGGTGTGATTGTACGTGATGAGGTGGTGTACAGTGGTATACTTTTGCCCGCTTTTGATGAACATCAGCGTGTACGTGGAGGGCAAATGTTGGCTAGTGGTGTTTATGCACAATCTGCTGGCACGGTTTCTGGGTTGACCGACGGATTTGAGGGACTTTTGTCGCCACAGGGAATTACGGCTGTTACACGTGATATTATCGCCGATGTACAAAACGCAGAATTTACACAAGGTATTAGAGTGGTTACCAGCAACGATTGGTATATAGCGGCTTATATGCCTGCTGATTATGCCCGTAATTTACGTGCGGGGCTTACAATGACAATTTTTGTACATATTTCTGATGAAGACGATAAATTGCCGCTTGCTGTGATGGTAGAGCGGTTGCAACAACGTGTTGATGATTATTTTATAGTGTTTACGACAAATGCCGAGATGTTGCGGTTTATTGACGAGCGTGGTATTGTTTTTTCTATAAGCCAAAATCCTGTGGAGGGATACAAAATACCAAGAACTGCTTTGGTAGAGCGTAGTGTTTTTCCTGTACCCCGTGAGTTTGTAACTGATAGGTATTTGGGAACAAATACTGTGGAGATTGGGGATGGAAGGCGTGTGCCTGTTGGTGGATGGTTTGACGGTGATTATTTTTTAATTTTGGCAGATGGCGGGTATTTGCGGGCTAATGATGTTATATTGGTTACAATTGATGAAAGCGATGAAACTTTAGTGCAAATTGAAAGCAAAACTTATACGCTGGATAGGATTGAAGTAGTAACGGGTGTTTTTCAGGTTAATATGGGTTTTACGACCTTTAGGACGGTTGTTTTGCCCGAAAATTATTCTAGGGATGATGAATATATAGTTCTTAACCCTGCAGAAAACCCATTTTTACGGCTTTTTGACTGGATTGCAAAAGATGCACGAAATGTAGATAATCGACTGCTGTTGAATTAATAATGTTTCTGAATAAATTTGCGTGAATGTATTTATGTGTTTTCCACAAACTTCTCCACAAATCATCCACATTTCATTAAAATAGATGTTGACAAGCCTATTTTTAATGTGTATAATGTTTTCAATGGCAATTTTATTTCGGATGAATAGCGAAGGATGTATTGTCAAAAATACGCCGAGGAGGATAATATAATGAGTGCAATGAGAAAAATTAAGGACTTTTTTGCTCATACAGGAGAAACAGAGTATCGTGAAATTGAGGAAGTGGTAGAGGATTACGATTATCCTGCTGAAGCGGATGATATTGTACCGTTTTCACGTGGGCGTGGTTTTGAGCGTGCTGGGGACACCATTTCGTTTACGCCGAAACGTCCTATGCCAAAAAGTGAGATTTTTGGTGACGATAGTACGGCGTTTGGCATTGGTGGTGTCAATGCTTTGCCGCAAATTATTTTGGCAAGCCCAAAGACTATTGACGAGGCATCGGGCGTTGCCGATATGCTTGAGCAAGGCAAAACTGTGTTGATTTGCCTTGATGATATTTCTTTTGAAGATAGTGTAAGAATAGTTGACTTTTTAAGTGGGTCAGTGTATACTAGCAAGGGAGCAATTACACAGACGCAAAAACGCAATTTTTTGGTTACGCCAAAGGGCGTAGAAGTTACCGAGCAACACAAGGAGCAACTAAAATCCAGCGGTATCTTGAAAAATGCGTTTCGTAGGTAGCAGAGGGTCTAGTTTTGGAGGATTTTGATGGTATATTCACAAGCGATTCAATTGGCGGTGCATTGGTTTTTTGAAATATTGTGGTGGGCTATGGTGGCTAGAGCTATTTGCTCGTGGTTTCCATTTTTGCGGGATAGTTTTATTGGCGGCTTTTTATCCTTTGTTACCGAACCTTTTGTTTCGCCTGTTAGAAAATTAATTAACAAATCGCCGCTTGGCGGGGGTATGCTGGATTTTTCTTTGATAATAACATTGCTTTTAATGCGATTGATTTTTCGTCCGATTTTACTAATGTTGGCAGCAATGATACCATTTTAGATTTTATGTAGGGCGACTTGACGGTCGCCCGTTTTTGTACGGAGGAGATATGAAAAAAATAGGGATTTTGGGCGGCACATTTGACCCTCCGCATTTTGGACATATAAGGGCGGCACAGTGGGCTTGTGATGAATATGGTCTTGACGAGGTGATTTTTTTGCCTACTGGAAACCCTGTTTTTAAGCAAGGCAAAGATGTAACGGATGCTGAAATGCGTTATGAAATGTGCTTGCTTGCTACGGCGGATTATCCGAATTTTTCGGTTAGTCGTATGGAAATTGAGCGTGAAGGTGCTACGTATACCATTGACACAATGCGGGAATTTGTAACTTTAATGCCTGATGTACAGCTTTATTTTATCATTGGGGCAGATGCGGCAAGGTCTTTTGATAAGTGGCGGGATAGTGATGAAATTTTGCGGCTTTGTACTTTGTCAGAGGTGCCTAGGGTTGATGAAGATATTTCGTCTAGCCAAGTAAGAGAAGCGACTGGAACACTAAAGTCTTTGACGGGGCTTGTTGCGCCTAATGTTGCGGATTATATACGCCGCTACGGATTGTATAATAAGCATTTGCAAGGGGTTGCCAAGGAAGCTGTAGATTTGGCAAAATATTATAAGGTTGATGCAAAAAAGGCCTGTACTGCTGGGATTTTGCACGATTGTGCCAAACAGCTTTGTATGGAGATGAGCTTTGAAGAAATGCGAGAGATTTGTGCCGATGGCGGCATTGTGCTGGATGATTTTTTTGCTGAAAATAAAGAGATTGCACATTGTTATGTTGGTGCTGTTATTGCGCAGGAAATACACGGAATTGATGACCCTGAAATTTTGTCGGCTATAGCCAATCACACTTTTGGCAGTGATGATATGAACACGATGGATAAAATTGTATTTTTGGCAGATTTTTTTGAACCTAATCGTCCGCAAAATGATGTGCGCAAGATAGCAAGAAAACTTGCTTATGAAGATATTGACAAGGCTATGGATTATGTGATAAACTATACTATCGAGAAAAATGTGAAAGAGGGAAGGGCGATTTATGCAAAAGGACGACAAAAAGGTTTTTGAAGCTGTAAAAGCGGCTTATGCAGCTGTTGAAGATAAAATGGGCGAAGATGTTGTTGTGCTTGATATAAGCAGTGTTAGCATAATTTCAGATTATTTTATTATTGCCAGTGCTAATAATTCTAACCAATTAAAGGCTATTGCAGATAATGTCGAGGAGAAATTGGCGGCACTTGGCATTACAATACGACATTTGGAAGGTGTACAGTCTGCCCGTTGGATTTTGATGGATTTTGGCTATATTATTGTGCATTTGTTTTGTAAAGAGGATAGGGAGTTTTATCGTCTTGAAAAACTTTGGGGTGATGCTAGGCATATTTTGCACGATGAATTAGTTTAGGGGAGCAAGAGCATAAGAAATAGGTTATGCTTGCTTGTGCTAATTTTGGTAGGATTATTTTAGTAGCTTGCAATTATAATGCAGGTAATGAAAATAGAGCTTTAGCTGGAACAATTGTAATTGAAGGTAACTTACTTACAATTACAACATCAGAAGTTTTTACTAATTTTGATAAAATGGACGAGCTTGCTTTGCGTGCTGTGCAAGTTGTAAATTATGAAAATATAGAGCAATTGTCAGAGTTTGGTTTAACACAAAGCGATATGCCAAGCGGAATAGCTATCCGTTTTTGATACAGAACCATATGTAAATGGGACAAGACGACGTGTTACAAATTCGCTTGACGAATTTATGGCTTATCATATGCCGAGTGTAATACATTTTATTGAAGTGCAAGATGGCAAGGTAATGCGTTTGGTGCAAGAATTTGCATTTACGATATAATTATCGGGGGATAAGATGGCGAAAAAACAGTATGGGAATGAGAGTATAACACAGCTTAAAGGAGCCGACAGGGTGCGATTGCGCCCGTCGGTTATTTTTGGGTCAGATGGGCTTGAGGGTTGTCAACATTCTATTTTTGAGATAATATCAAATTCGATTGACGAAGCACGTGAGGGTTTTGGCGACCGTATTGAGATTATATTGCATGTCGATGGGTCTATAACAAATGCCGATTATGGGCGTGGTATACCTGTTGACTATAACTCTATTGAAGAAAAATATAATTGGGAACTTGTTTTTTGTGAGCTTTATGCGGGTGGTAAGTATAATAATAATGACAGCGACAATTATCAGTTTAGCTTGGGGCTAAACGGGCTTGGGCTTTGCTCTACGCAGTATGCTTCACGTTTTATGAATGTGAAGATTTATAGAGATGGCTATGAGTATAGCCTTAATTTTGAACGTGGCGAGAATGTTGGTGGGCTTTCTAAAGAATTGACGGATAGGGTACAGACAGGCACGATTATACATTGGATGCCCGATAATGAGGTATTTAAGGACATTGCTGTGCCGCTTGAGTTTTTTCAAGATATGCTAAAAAAGCAGGCGGTTGTTAACCCGCAGGTTACTTTTGTTTTGACGGATGAGGCTAGTGGTGAGGAGTTTGTTTATCGCTATGAAACAGGGCTTGTTGGATATATTGAGGAGTTGACGGGCGGTGAAGGCTTTGTACCAACTGTGCTTTTTGAAAATGAAACAAAAGGGCGGGATAGGGAAGATTTACCCGAATATCGTGTTAAATTTTCTATGGCGTTTTGTTTTGATAATAAAAATAGTGTCAGCGAATATTTTCACAACAGTAGTTATTTGGAATATGGTGGGTCGCCGGAGCGTGCTGTAAAATCAGCTTTTACTGCGGCTATTGATACATATATTAAAAATAATGGTGGATATAAAAAGGATGAAAAAAAGATTGCTTTTGTAGATATTGAGGATAGTCTTGTGCTTATTTCGTCCAGTTTTTCGACAGTAACATCGTATGAAAATCAAACTAAAAAGGCTATTAACAATAAATTTATACAAGAAGCGATGACAGAATATTTGCGCAAACAGCTTTCGGTATATTTGATTGAGAATAAGACAGAAGCAGACAAAATTGCGGCGCAGGTACTGGTTAATAAGCGGAGCAGGGAATCTGCTGAAAAAACACGTCTTTCCATCAAGAAAAAATTGACGGGTGGCGTGGATTTTACTAATCGTGCAGAAAAATTTGTAAACTGCCGCACGAAAGATATTGAACGCAGAGAATTGTATATTGTAGAAGGAGATTCTGCTCTTGGTGCTTGCAAATTGGGGCGTGATGCAGAATTTCAAGCAATTATGCCTGTACGTGGTAAAATTCTAAATTGCTTAAAAGCCGACTATAACAAGATTTTTGCCAGCGATATTATTGTGGATTTAATACGGGTTTTGGGTTGCGGCGTAGAGGTGGATAGTAAGCATAATAAGGATTTAAGTAGTTTTGATATGGACAAGCTGGTTTGGAGCAAGATTATTATTTGTACAGATGCCGATGTAGATGGTTTTCAAATACGTACTCTTATTTTGGCGATGTTATATCGTTTGACCCCGCAGCTAATCACGCAAAACAAGGTTTTTATTGCAGAAAGCCCGCTTTATGAAATATCTAGTGGTGATGAAATTTATTTTGCATACAGCGACGCAGAAAAAAATACGATTACGAAGAAACTGAAAGGTAAAGTGCATATTCAACGAAGCAAAGGGCTTGGTGAAAATGAGCCAGATATGATGTGGCAAACCACAATGAACCCTGCAACACGTAAGTTGGTGCAGGTTTTGCCAGAAGATATAGAGGATACCCGCCAAATGTTTGACGTGCTTTTAGGCGATAACATCAAAGGACGCAAGGAATTTATAGAAGAACACGGACACCGCTATATTGAAATGGCAGATGTTAATTAATTATTGGTAAGGTGATTGTGTGAAAGTGTTATGTATATCTGCATCAAATGATTTTAAAGATGGCGTAAAGGAAACTTCGTCATTTATTATTTGCAGGCGTGTAATTGATAAGATTAGAAATGGGATGCCACAAGCCGATTGTTCTATTTTAGAATTAAAAAAATATATGCCAAAACCTTGCACTAATTGCCAAAAATGCATAGATAGTAGCCGTTGTGTGGCGGGTGATGATGATTTTAATAAAATTTATGAACAAATACTTGGTTGTGATGTTTTGTTTATTGTTTCGCCACACTATGCACCAATTCCTGCTAAACTGTGTATGATAATGGAAAAGATGGAATCTATAACATTTAACCCTTGGTTGAGAGATAATTCTTACAAGTCGGATATTGTTGGTATACCGACTGGAGTTATATCTCACGGTGCGGCTGGTGCTGATTGGGCTTTAAGAGAATATGAAAAGGTAGTTAATTATCCAATTGCAAACTTTTTGTTTACAATACCATCATCCCACGTAGAAAGCCGCCAATTAAAATTAGTGCCGCATAATGATGACTGGAAAGCGGGAATAAGCGTTCCGCCTGTAAAAAATTATAAAGATTGGTCGGACTTGCAGATTGTGATGTTTGAAGATTATATCAATAAAGTAATTTCTGCCTAGGACTTGCGATAACAAAACTGTTACATTTTTGTGTCAAAACTTGTCGAAACCGCAAAAATATGATAAAATGTTGAAAAACTATTTGAGGTGATATAGTTGTTTAAGCGTTTTGTATATGTTTTTGTGGTTGTTTTTTGTATTTTTATTATTGTTGGTGTGGATGATATTTTTGCCCATCAACCTGCTATTGGCGAGCCTATTGGCGTTGTGTTGCATACGGATATTAGAGTTTTTATTGATGCAATAGAGATTGAAGGGTTTAATATAAACGACTACACATATGTTGTGGCGGAAGATTTGGTAGCTTTTGGTATGGATGTGGCGTGGGATGGCGATACTTCATCGCTGTATATAGTCCGTGGTAGCTTTAATACCGAACCACCCAAGGTTGACGCAAATCAAAACCACCCAGGTAGTTTTGCGTTTTTCTTTGTTCATACTGAAATTGTAACATATATTGACGGCAATTTGGTGCAAAGTTTTAATGTGGATGGCCGCACGGTTGTACGTGTTGATGATTTGGCGGCGGCTTTTGGTAATGTTTTTTGGGACGAGCGCAACAGGCTTGTTTTGCTACATTTAGAGCCTTTACCGCAGTCGGAAGAAACTGTGCAATTTGTAACGAGTCAATTTATGGTATTTAACGAAGGTAATCGACACGGCATTGTTAATTTGGTGGGTGATGTTATTGTGCCTGCGGTTTATAGTCAAAATGAAATTCGTATGCTTTATAATTTGACAAAACTAGATATGCCGATGCAAATTGCGCTTGGTGATTGGTTTGGAGATTTGCGTGAAAGTTTGCCACGCCACATCCCGCTTCGTATTATTGATATTTTAACAGGCATTGAATATAATGTGGCAAGTTTTTCAAACGGTAATCACGCTGATGTAGAGCCGGTGACAGCTAATGATACCGAGCTAATGTTTGCAACACAACCCGCTTCGTGGACGGGTCGTCCTGTTATTGTGGTTTTTGACGACCGTGCATATGTTGCGGCGATACATACGATGCCGCACGATGTGGTGCATATTAGGGATAATAATTTGGATGGGCATATTTGCTTGCATTTTAACGGAAGTACGCAACATATAAGCCCTAATGCGGTTTATGCAAGAGAGATTAATCAGGCATACGAGGTTGCGCAAAAATTTTTACGATATTTTGGAAAATAAATGTTGACAAGATTACTAGGAAATGATATAATGCGTCTTAAGTTAATATCACCTAACACCAAGACTGGTTTTCTCTCAAGGTGAAAGGCGCAAAATATTTTTTGAAATTAATGCGCCTTAGGGTGCATTTTATTTTGGAAAGGGTGAATTATATGGGAAATAGGGTTGCGGTTATTGCGATTATTATTGAAGATATTGAAAAGGCCGCCGCCGTAAACATATGTTTGCACGAATATGCAGATAATATTATAGGGAGAATGGGATTGCCTTATAAACAAAAGAAAATGAACATCATCAGCGTTGTGGTTGACGCGCCGCACGACACGATTTCTGCATTGTCTGGCAAGATTGGGCGCATTGAAGGTGTTAGTGCGAAAACATTATATTCTAAAAATTAGGAGGAAAAACGTATGAAAAAGAAATTATTATTGATTTTGGCAGTGGTTTTTGCTTTGGTTGTGATGGCGGCGTGTAATAACAGAACAGAGCCGACCATAACAACGCCGTCTACAACACCTTCAACAGAGGTTGATATAACGGCAGATGATACCGAACTTGTTGGTGGTGAAGTTAATATTGCGACATTGCGTGGTCCGTCGGGGCTTAGTATGTTGTTATTGATGGATACTGATACTCAAAACGATTATAATGTGATGCTGATGGGTGCACCTACTGAAATTCCGCCGCTTTTGGTGCGTGGTGACATTGATATTGCGGCGGTGCCTACTAATCTTGCTTCAAATTTGTATAATACTATGGATGGAAATATTGTAGTGCTTGCGGCTACGACACTTGGTGTTTTGCATATTGTAGACACAACGGGTACAATTAATAGTGTTGAAGATTTGCGTGGGCAAACTATTTATGCCAGTGGTGGCGGTGGTATGCCAGAGTTTATTCTTAACTACATCCTTGAAGGCAATGGATTAACACCAGGTGTTGATGTTATTATAGAATTTAGAACAGAGCACACCGAAATTGCGGGTTTGATTGATACAGGTATTGCCCAAATAGCAATGTTGCCAGAGCCTTTTGCTACAACAACCGTTAATCGTGTTGATGGTTTAGAATACGCGCTTGATTTAACAGAAGAATGGAACAAAATCTCACCTGACGCTGGTTTGATTATGACAACCGTTATTGCCCGTCGTGAATTTGTAGAGCAAAACCCTGATTTGGTTGAAATTTTTATGATGGAACTTGAAAGCAGTGTTAATTTTACTAATAATAGCGTTGAACAAGCGGCAGAGCTTGCCGTAACATACGACATCATTCCCGCCGCACCTGTGGCACGTTTAGCAATACCGCGCTCTAATATTGTGTTTATAACAGGCGGACAATTTGAAACTTATGTTACCAATATTTTGGAAGTGTTTTATAACCACAACCCGGTTTCCATAGGGGGTCAAATGCCTAATGCGGATTTTTTCTTTAATAATTAAAAAAATAGTTGTTGCCGCCTTTTGGTTTATTGTGTGGGATATAGCGGCACGCATTGTAGGTAGCAGTATAATATTGGTTGGGCCTGTCGAAACCTTCGGCAGGCTTTTTGCCCTTACGGGTACAACGGCTTTTTGGAGCAGGATAAATTATTCGCTATTACGCATTATGCTTGGTTTTGTACTGTCTTTGGGTGTTGGTGTTTTGCTTGCCGTGGCTTGCCATAATTCAAAAATTATACGTGATTTAATTACACCGCTTATAAATGTAATAAAGTCTATACCTGTTGTATCCTTTGCCCTTTTGGCAATTTTTTGGATTTCGAGGGATTATATGTCCGTTTTTATCGCATTTGTAACGGTTTTGCCCATTGTGTTTTTTAATACGCAAAAGGGCATTGAAAATACCGACGAAAAACTAATTGAAATGGCAGATGTTTTTCGAGTGGGCATTTTTAAAAAAATAAAACATATTTATGTGCCGCTGGTTATGCCTTTTGTTATTTCGGCGGCGGCAAGTGGCCTAGGTTTTGCGTGGAAGGCAGGTATTGCGGCAGAAGTTATTGGTTTTAGCAGAAGCTCTATTGGCGGAGGTTTGCACGAAGCAAGAAACTTTTTGCTTACGGCAGATTTGTTGGCTTGGACAATTGCGATTGTTGTTTTGGCTTGGGCAATGGAGAAGGTTATATTCTTTCTTTTCGGGAGGTTTAAAAAATGGCAATAGAAATAAAAAATATCTCGAAAAGTTTTGGTAGCAAAGTTGTGCTTGCAGATTTTAGTTTAGTGTTGGAGCAAGGCATTACTTGTATTATGGGTGCTTCAGGCAAGGGCAAAACTACATTAATCAACATACTTGCGAGGTTGGTTTCTGCTGATAGTGGCGAAATCGTTATGCCTGCTGGCGCAAAAATATCATTTGTTTTTCAAGAGGATAGACTGTTGCAATGGGACACGGCGATACAAAATGTGCTTTTTCCGATGAAGCGTCCGAAGGATTTTATAAAAAATGCGACAGAATTATTGATACAGTCGGGCTTGGAAGAAGCTATTAACAAAAAAGCCGACGAATTATCGGGTGGTATGAAACGGCGTGTTGCAATTTGCCGTGCGCTGATTGCCGAACACGATGTGTTGATTATGGACGAGCCTTTTAAAGGTCTTGATGATGAACTAAAACCAAGAATTATGGATATGATAAAAAACCATAGCGTAGATAAAATTGTGCTTTGCATAACTCACGATAAGACCGAAGCGAGCTACCTTGGCGGTAAATTGGTGCAAATGTAGCTTACTATTGCCACAAAATTTAGTGGCATATTTGCTGATAGATATACCGACTAATATACGCAAACGCAAATTGTCGCTGGCGGCGATAAAGCTGCAAAGCGAAGATGTAAAAATAATCGACCTTGCCGTAATGTATGGATATGACAGCGCAGATGGTTTTGCCCGTGCTTTTGCAAAGCAACACGGCATTGTACCTTCTGTTGCTCGTCAAGCGGGTATTAATTTGACTATTTTTCCTCCTCTTAATTTCCAAATCAAAATAAAGGGAGCGATAGCTATGAATTGGAGAATTGAGGAGAAAGACGCTTTTAAGGTCTTTGGGATTGAGCGGATTTTTAGCCGTGAAGATTTAAGTAATGGAAATGTGCCAAGGTTTTGGGCAGAGAGCGAAAAAAATGGTGGTTTAGAAAAATTGTATGATGATGCTGGTGGTATACGCAATGCGGATGGTAGTCCGAAATATAGCGATACTACTGAAACAATGTGCATTGTTAATTCGGTTTGTGACTACAAAGAGCTTGAAGGTGGCAATTTTGCATATATGATTTGTGCTTTTGCAAACCCAAATAGCAAAACAGATGGTTATGAGATTGTGCAAATACCAAAAACGACTTGGGCAGTTTTTCGCAGTGAAAAATTTAGCCTAGACCATATAGGTCAAGAAATACCTAAATTGTTTAATAGGGCGTATAGCGAATGGTTGCCAACATCTGGATATGACAGGGATAACAGGGCAAATGTTCCGTATATGGAGATATATTATCGTGCCAAAAATGGGGATTTTTTGAAGAAGTTTGGATTCCTGTGGTAAAAAATAAGGTCTATAATTTAAAAGACGGCGCATTGCCGTCTTTTAAATTATTTTGAGGACATTTTAATTTTCAAAATAAGTCTATAGTGTTTTTGAAAAAATAGAAAAACCTTTAGTATGATTCTACGGCAGTATTACCATTGGTGTTGAAATTTCATTGCGTTCGGGTATATTTTTATGTTTTAGCGCAAGCCAATACATCTGCGTAGCGTTAATTTCATTTACAAGGGTATTTTTGGCGTGTTTTGTATTGGTGATTATGGGTAATGCCGCATTTTTGTACATTTGCGTAATTAGATGAGATTTACTGCGTTTAAAACCCAAAACACGTAAATAACGCACTTTTTCTTGTTTTTCGTGGTTCAAAAAAATATTTAACGCCGCACGTTTTAACGCCGTATATGTGATATTTTTTGTTTTAACAGCAGAAACTATATCACTAATGTAATAATGTTCTTGCGCTGCTACATCAAAAATTGTTTTGTGCTTTTGCGTTTTTATTATATAGTGAAAAAAAGCACTAAAATTATCTACATTATTAACAGCCGACTGCAAATATTCTTCCGACAAAATTTCGTAAGAAGATGACGGCATATAGTCTGCAAGCTCTGAAATATTGCCTGACAAAATTTGCCCACGAATTGCACTTGCCGATGCATATGGCGGACGCATTTGCTTATCGTGATGATTAACGCCAATACGTGCGATGGCGTGTGGCGTAATAGCGGAATTAAGCCGTAACAACGCCTTTAAATATTCTATGGCGAGGATGTTGTTTGGCGTGCGTAAAATTTCTGTGGTATTGGGCAAAATAGCAGAAACAGCGGTGGCTCTAGCTTTTGGAAAGCTATTGCCTTTTGCAAGCTCATCACGCAAAATTGCTTTAAATTTGGGCGTTTCATTAACAAGCAACTTGGCAATGGGCAGCAAAAGCGATAAATCTGTATTTTCAGCACCAAAACAAATATCAGTGACAATACCGCTTGCTACAAGAATTTCAACACCTGCTTGTGCAAAACCTTCTGCGCTGGATGTTGCAAATTCCACAGGTAGCTCAAGCACAAGGTCTGCCCCGTTTAGCAACGCCTGTTTTGTACGGGCAAATTTGTCAATAATTGCAGGCTCGCCGCGTTGCACAAAGTTCCCACTTAACACCACAACAACATTATCTGCCCCGATTTTTTTACGTGTAATATCTAATTGAAATTTATGACCATTATGAAAAGGGTTATATTCGGCAATTATACCGCAAATTTTCTTCATTTCATCACCACCAAATAAAAGATTGTTATCATTATAAAATATTTTTTGGAAAATTGCAAAATAATTTGACAACTCGCTTTAGATGGTGTATTATAGATTAGAACAGGTTTTTTTACTTCGTGAGGGGTTGGACGCAATAGAGCTAAAAGAAACGGAATTTAGGCAAATAAGAGACTTTCTAAAGGAAAACTTTGGCATATCAATGGGTGATGAAAAGCGCACATTGGTTTATTCTCGTTTACGTCCATTGTTGCGAGAAAAAGGTTTTTCTGATTTTTCACAGTTTATTGACTATGTAAAATCAGACAATTCGGGTGAAGCTAGCGTTGTTATGGCTAATCGTCTAACAACAAACCACACATTTTTTATGCGTGAGCCCGAACATTTCGAGCTTTTGGCAAAAGAAGCCCTGCCTTGGGTTGAAAACGAATTTGGGCGTGAAAAAGATTTACGTTTGTGGTGTGCGGCTTGCTCTAGCGGTGAAGAAGCATATACACTGCAAATGATAGTGAAAGATTATTTTGGTGACAAAGGCTGGAATACCGAGATTTTAGCAACAGATATTTCCGAAAAAGTGTTGTTGCAAGCCAGTAATGGTATATATTCGGGCGAGTCTTTGCGTGTGATGCCCAATGAATGGCTTAAAAAATACTTCACGCAATATGATAACGAAAATATGCGTGTGAAAGAAGAAATTAAACGGCAAGTAACATTTAGAAAATATAATTTGATGAATGAAACAATGCCATTTAAACGAAAATTTCACGTTATATTTTGCCGCAATGTAATGATTTATTTTGACAATGCTACAAGGGAACAAATGGCGAAAAGATTTTATGATATTTTAGAACCAGGCGGATGGCTTTTTATCGGACATTCCGAATCGCTATCCAGTGCCGATGTACCACTAAAATACGTACAACCTGCTGTGTATAGACGTTAATATAGCGGCGGTTGTTTGACATAAATATTGCAAATTATAACAATCACAAATGGAGATAACGGAGGTTACTTATGGCTGATTTCGACAGAGAATCAATGTTGGAAATGTTCTCGTTTGAGATGAACCAATTGGTTGACCAATTGGAGCAGACCATTATTGCAAGCGAGTCTGGTTTTTCTAGCGATTTTATTAACGAAGTTTTCCGCATTATGCATACCATAAAAGGGTCTGCGGCTATGATGCTTTTTGATACGATAGCAACAGCAACACATGCGGCGGAAGATTTATTCTTTTATTTGCGTGAGGAAAAACCGACAGATGTTAATTATTCCGAGCTAACCGACCACGTTTTGGCTTGTATGGACTTTATTAAAGAAGAACTGGGCAAAATTGAGCAAGGAGTGCCTGTCAACGGCAACCCCGATAAGGTTGTGCAAGACATTACGGCGTTTTTGGCGGGCTTAAAAGGTGAAACGGTAGGTGAAGTAGCTGTTGCGACAGAAGAAGCAAAAGCAGCTGCGGCGGCGGAAATTACATCGCCATTTGGCAATCATCGTTATCGTGTTAAAATCCGTTTTGACGAAGAAGCACAAATGGAAAATGTTCGGGCTTTTGCTGTTATCAACAATTTAAAAGCATATACTCTTGGAATGGTTTGCGAGCCAGAAGATTTGACGAGCGAAGATGCAATTCCATTTATTCGTGTAAATGGTTTTACCGTCAGCTTTACATCAAATTACAGCTATGACACTATTTTTGACATACTTAATAAAGGTGTGTATATACAAGATATTTTTCTTGAGGAGTATACAAAAGAAAATGAAGAAATGGAAGGGCTTAACAGCTTTGATGTTTTCTTAAAATTTGATGAAGGTGCGCAAATGGAAAATGTGCGCGCTTACACTGTTGTAAATACCTTAAAGCCTTATGCAGACTATCTTTTGCATCATCCTGCTGACCTTTTGGACGAAGGTGCGGCGGCTGTTATACAAACAAAAGGCTTGCATATAGACCTAGCAACAGCACAAAGTTACGATGATGTTTATGATTTATTAATGCAAACGATATATTTGAAAGAATTAAAAATCACACCTAAATATGGACAGGCGGCTGTGGCTACTGTTGCTGAAACTGTGCTTGCAGAAGATACAGCGATTGTTGCAAACGATGTTCCTGCGGCGGCTTCTGCACCTGTTGTTGATAATGTTGCGGCGGATGCGCAGGCTTTAGCGGCAAGCGCAAACCCTGCGGCGGCAAAACGTTCTTCTGGGCAAGCTGTTATTTCTGTTAATGTTTCCAAATTGGACCAATTGCTTAAACTAATGGGCGAATTAGTTATTGTTGAGGCTATGGTTACGCAAAATCCAGAACTTGAAGGCTTACAGCTTGAAAACTTTCACCGTGAAGTGCGTCAGCTAAAGAAAATTATTAAAGATGTACAAGAAACCGTAATGACAATGCGCCTTGTATCTCTTAGCGGCACATTCTTTAAAATGAACCGTATCGTGCGTGATATGTGCAAGGCATTAAATAAGGACTGTGTTCTTGACATTGTCGGTGAAAATACCGAAGTGGACAAGAATATTATTGAGCATATTGGCGACCCAATTATGCACATTGTGAGAAACAGCCTTGACCACGGTATAGAAACACCAGAGAAGAGACGTGCGGCTGGCAAACCAGAAAGAGGTCGCATTGTATTAGAAGCACGCAATGCAGGCAGTGAAGTTTGGATTATTATCGAAGATGACGGTGCGGGTCTTAACAAAGACCGCATTATGGATAAAGCACGTGCAAACGGGCTATTGAAAAAACCTGAAAACGAATATACCGACCGTGAAATTTTCCAATTTATATTTATGCCAGGCTTTAGCACAAACGAAGTCGTAACAAGCTATAGCGGTCGTGGCGTTGGCATGGACGTTGTTAATAAGAATCTCGAGTTTGTCGGAGGTTCGGTGGTTGTAGATTCTGCTCCAGGCGAAGGTTCTGTATTTACAATGAAAATACCTTTAACACTTGCTATTATTGAAGGTATGATTATTAAGGCGGCTGGTGCAAAATACACCATCCCAATTGTGTCTATCAGAGATTCGTTCCGTCCAAACCCAGAAGACATCTTTATGGACCCCAACGGAAACGAGATGATAACAGTGCGTGGCGACCATTATAATGTGGTGCGCTTGCACGAGTTCTTTGGACTTGAAGGCGAAGTGAAAGAAACCAAAGATGGCATAATGATGATTATCGAAAATGGCGATGACGCTGTGTGCTTGTTCGTTGATGACCTTATCGGCGAGCAACAGGTTGTTGTAAAATCTATACCGAAATACATTAAAAAAATACGTGGTGTTTCGGGATGTACATTGCTTGGTAATGGCGAAATCAGCCTAATTATTGATGTCGCCGGATTCTTTGATAAATAGGAGGAAGCTAAATGAGTGTTACAATGGATAACGATTTTATGGCGGAAGACCGCTCTGCGGCAGATATTACTCGTAATTTGTATCTTTCTTTTATCATTGAAGAAGAGCAATATGCCGTGGAAATTAGCAGTATAAAAGAAATTATCGGTGTTGTACCAATAACTATAGTACCGCAAACAGAAAATTATATTAAGGGTATAATCAACTTGCGTGGCGATATTATCCCTGTAATTGATATGCGCTTGCGCTTTATGAAGCAAGAAATACAGTATGATGACCAAACATGTATTGTGGTTGTATTGTATCAAGATTATATCTTGGGTTTGATTGTTGACCGCATTATCGGTGTTTATACGCTTGACGAGCAAATGATTTCATCGCCACCAAATGCTAAATTAAGCTATGCGAATCAATTTGTTAAAAATATTGGTCGTAAAGATGAAGGGATAATGCTTCTACTAGACCTTGAAAAAATACTATTTGTGTAACAAACTTTATACTATAGAAAACCAATTAAATAGACCTTAAGGTCTAAAGTAGGAGAAATTTGTATGAAAATTTTAGTGCTAAATTGCGGTTCTTCTTCATTGAAGTATCAGCTTGTTGATATGCAAACCGAGCAAGCTCTTGCAAAGGGTCTTGTAGAGCGCATTGGTATCGAAAACTCCCGCATTGTTCACCAAAAGGGCGAGGGCGAAAAAGTTACGATAGAACAAGACATCCCTAACCATCAAGTAGCAGTACAATTGGCCATTGACGCACTTTTGCACACCGGCCACGGCGTTATTACGGATGTAAAAGAAATTTCTGCCGCAGGTCACCGAGTTGTCCACGGCGGCGAAAACTTTTCACAAGCAGCTATTGTAACAGATGAAGTAAAAAAAGCAATTGCAGAATGTTCTTCGCTTGCTCCGCTTCACAACCCAGCTAATTTGGTAGGTATAGAAGCCTGCGAAAAAATTCTTGATGTTAAACAGGTTGTGGTATTTGACACCGCTTTCCATCAAACAATGCCAGAAAAAGCGTTTATGTACGCACTTCCCTATGGTTTGTATGAAAAATATAAGGTTCGCCGTTATGGTTTTCACGGCACAAGCCACAAATACGTTTCTGTGCAAGCAGCGGCACTTTTGGGTAAACCGATTGCTGACCTAAAGCTAATTTCTTGTCATCTTGGTAATGGTGCATCTGTTTGTGCCATCAATGCAGGTAAATGCATAGACACTTCTATGGGCTTAACTCCGCTTGAAGGTTTAATTATGGGCACAAGAACAGGTGATATGGATCCAGCCGCCGTAACTTTTGTTATGGAAAAAGAAAAACTATCACCCGCTGGTATGGACGATTTGATGAACAAAACCAGCGGTGTACACGGTGTTTCTGGCGTTTCTAGCGATTTTAGGGATTTAGAGCAAGCGGCGACTGATGGTAATGAGCGTGCAAAATTAGCCCTTGACATGTATGCGTATCGTGTTGCAAAATACATTGGTGCCTATACTGCGGCAATGAATGGCGTTGACGCAATAATTTTTACAGCAGGTGTTGGCGAAAACGGCGCAAGCACCCGCAAAGATATTTGCGAATATTTAGGCTATCTTGGTGTTTCCATCAATGATGAGAGAAACGGAAAACGTGGTATAGAAATTGATATTTCTGCCGACAATGCAAAAACTCGTGTTGTGGTTATTCCAACCAATGAAGAACTAACAATCGCAAGGGAAACTTTACAATTAATAAAATAGTAGGAAGTGTTTTATATGAAAAAAATACGGATTGAAATGCGGCTTGGGTTTTTATTTATTGCTTTAATGGGGATTTTTAATGTGCTGATACCTATTGAATTTTTGGCGGGTTTGTTCTGTGCATTAGGCATTATAGGCATTATTGTTGGCTCTTTGCCTAAAAGCAATCCCATCCGTTTACAAGTTTTTAATAATAAGCATAATTAACTATTGACAATTTAGTAAAATTGTGATATTTTAGCGGGAGTGCCTATGTACGACATTAGAAAAATTGGCAAAAATGGCATTGAGGTAAGGCAAGAGCTAGATATATCGATTCCTCACGTTTTTGGGGCGGGTGAACAAACAAATGTTGCGTTTGTCGGTCGCCTTGTGAATGTGGGTAATCATACATTTATCCTTGAAGGTGAGGGAAGTTGTGTATTTGCAACTTTCTGTAGCCGCTGTTTAAAGCCTTGCGAAAATGCAATTGAATTTTCTGTTGTAGAAAATTTTGTGGAAAGCGGCACAATAGAACCCGATTATTGCGACATTGTGTTTGACGACGAAAACATCAACATTATGCCTGCAATAGAGCGTAATCTATATGCTAATATTCCATACCAATTTTTGTGTAATGAAGAATGTGCGGGGCTGTGCATACATTGCGGTACGGATTTAAACCGCAATAATTGCGACTGCAATAACAAACCGACGGGGGTTTTCGCCGATTTGTTATCTGAAATTAATACAGGAGGTGTATAATTATGATAGGACCAAAGAATAAAAGTTCTAAGGGTCGTCGTAACAAAAGACGTGCTCAGAGCTTTAGAATAGCAAAGGCTACTTTGGCAACTTGCCCAACTTGCAATGAATTAAAATTACCACACACAATTTGCAAAATGTGCGGTCATTATAAAAAAGTAGAATACATTAAGAAGGACTAATTGCTATGAGCGTAATAATTGCCGTTGATGCTATGGGTGCCGATGCAGGTCCGCAGGTCGCTGTACTTGGAGCTTTGCAGGCTTTAGCGACTACCAAAATAGATAAAATTGTTTTGGTAGGTCGTGAATCTGAAATTACACCTATTTTATCCTCAAATCCATACGACACCACTCGCATTGAGGTTGTTAATGCGACAGAGGTTATAGATACAGAAGAATCGCCCGTTGCCGCAATCAAGGCAAAAAAAGATTCTTCTATCGTCGTTGGTCTTAATTTGGTTAAAAACGGCAAGGCTCACGCTTTTGTTTCTGCTGGTTCAACAGGTGCGCTTTTAACAGGGGCAACCACAATTGTTGGACGCATAAAAGGTATAAAGCGTCCAGCATTAGGCGTTTTGTTGCCTAACACAACCAGTGGATACACGTTTTTGATTGATGCTGGTGCAAATGTTGACGTTAAGCCTGAATATTTACTACAATTTGCACAAATGGGTTCTGTTTATATGGAACATATTATGGGCATAAAATCTCCTAAAGTCGGGCTAGTAAATATAGGCGTTGAAAAAGAAAAAGGCAACGCTCTTACAAAAGCGGCTTACGAGTTGCTTGATGCCAGCAATGTAAACTTTGCTGGCAACCTAGAGGCTCGTGAGCTTCCGTCAGGTGCTTGCGATGTGGCAGTCTGCGATGCTTTTGTAGGCAACATTATATTAAAATATGCCGAAGGGCTTGCCAAAGGTATTTTTGGTATGATAAAACAACAGCTAATGGCAAAATTTAGCACAAAATTGGGCGCTTTGCTTGCAAAGCCTGCCTTTGGGAAAATCCGAAAGAGTTTTGATTATGCCGAGGTTGGCGGTGCGGCTTTTATCGGGCTTAATGGCTTGGTTGTTAAAGCACACGGCTCATCAAATGCCAAGGCTATTATGAACTCTATCATACAATGCGAAAAATTTATATCAGCTGACGTTGTTGGCAAAATAAAAGAAGTTATTGACTTAAAAGGGGATGACACAAATGGTATTTGAAAAAATTAGAGAAATTACCGCAGAGCATCTAGGTAAAGAAGAAGCAGAGATTACAATGGAAACGCATTTCACAGATGATTTGGGTGCGGATTCTTTGGACTTGTTCCAAATTATTTCGGAGCTTGAAGAAGCATTTGACATTGAATTTTCTCAAGAAGATGGTAATGCAATTGCGACCGTTGGTGATGCAGTAAAATACATCGAAGGCTTGAAAAAGTAATGAAACGTAAGAGTTTTGAAAAAATAATCGGCTATGGGTTTAAAAATGCGGCGTTGTTAGACAATGCATTAATTCATAGCTCTTTTGTGAACGAAAATAAAGCAAACCCCAAGAATCACAATGAAAGGTTGGAGTTTCTTGGGGATGCTGTGCTTGAGCTTGTTGCAAGCGATTATATCTTTAATAATTTTCCAGAACTTTCAGAAGGCGAGATGACAAAACTGCGTGCAGGCGTTGTTTGTGAGCCTTCTTTGGCGGATTGCGCTCGCAAAATACGCTTAGGTGATTTTATCAAACTAGGCAAGGGCGAAGTGGCAAATGGCGGCGGACAACGTGATTCTGTACTGTCCGATGCCTACGAAGCTGTCATTGGCGCAATTTACCTTGACGGAGGCTACAATTCTGCTCGTGATTTTATTTTATCAGCATTAAAAGAAGACATTCACTCGCAAAAAGGTTTACGGTGGATAGCAGATTGTAAAACCCATTTACAGGAACAATTGCAAAAATACAGCCAATCACCTATCGAATATTACGTTATTAAAGAAGAAGGACCCGAACACGAAAAAATTTTTTACGTCGAACTTGCTCACGAAGGCAAAATAATGGCGCAGGGCAATGGTCGCAATAAAAAAGAAGCGGAACAATCTGCCGCAAGGATTGCAATAGAAAAATATAAACTTTATTAAAATTTAATCAGACTTTTAGAAAACAATTACGTATATATTACCAACAAAGGGAGTAGCGGGCGTTTTATCGCCGACTGTGTTCGTCATCACGGTTTAAAACCCGGACACATCACATCATTAGTTATGATGGCGCAAGACTTTGGCTTGAAAGGGCTATCGTCTTGCGCTTTTATAATTCTTATTTTAAAAGGAGGAAAAAAATGAACAAAAACAAAGAAAGAGCAAAAGGCGCAATATTTGGCGCAGTAGTTGTTGCGGCAATAAGTGTCATTGCAGTGCCTATTTTGGCACGTGTAGCACAAGAAACTATTACGGTAAACTTTAACGACATAAGCATTGCCGTAGATGGTGAAACACTACACCTTGAATACGAGCCGTTTATATTTAACGGACGCACATATTTACCTGTGCGTAGCTTTTCAGAAGCATTGGGCTTTGAAGTAACTTTTGATGACGCAACAAACACAGTGCATTTGACATCTGCTGTACCTGAAATTATCGAAGAAACTGTAAATCTTAATGTTGTACCAAATTATCCCGCACATCAAAGCAATATAACCATACCTACAAATATCGTACCCAGAGCAGCGGCAAGAAGCGGCGCACCTACAAACCCAGCAATAACAGCCCAAAGAGCCGTCGAGATGGCTCGTGACCACCTTATAGAAATAGGTGTAGCAACTGCCCGCTTCGACTATATTTATATGGATTTAGAACGTGGCGATTGGGTTTGGAGTGTTGAATTTGACGGACAAGGCAGAAGTTTCGAGTTTTATATTGACGTTAATACTGGTGTATTTGTACAAGCACCACAGATGGTAAATTCAAACATCCCGCAAACCACGCAAGCCACTCAACCGCAAATGCAGACCCAAAGTAACCGCCCAACAAACCCTAATATTTCACGTGAACAAGCTATTGAAATTGCATATGCTCATTTAGCACAACAGGGTATAAACGCAACTTTTCGCAGTCATTCGGGTATGAATTTAGAGCGTGGTCAATGGGTTTGGGAGCTATTATTTAGAACCAGCGGCGAAAGAATGCCTTTTATCGAGTTCTACATAAGCGTAGATGACGGCAGTATTGTAAAAATGGAATGGGATGACTAGGAGGAAAAATAATGGATAACGGAGCAAGACCCACAGAAACAATAGCCAGAAAGAAAAAGCCAGTTTTGGCTGTGGCGGCAATAGTTTTGTTGATTATTGCGGCTGTGATAACTTTCTTTATGTGGCCAGGCAGTATTTCACGTGATGAAGCGACAAATATTGCAATAGAACATATTGGCGGCGGCAGAGCAAACCGTCCAGATATGGATTTTGAGCAGTTTAGACGTGTATGGAGCGTAGAAGTACATCACGACGGCTTTACCCACGAAGTTTTTGTAAGCCGCATTAATGGCGAGGTTTTAAAAGTAGAAATTGATAGATGGGATTAGTTTAACCATATAAATAGCCCAAGACATTTTTTCAAAAATTGTCTTGGGCTGTAATATGGTATTTAAAGTCTGCCAACACAGCTTACAAATGCAATTAGCAAAATGATAACTATGACTACGGAAATAATTCCAGACATTGAACGACCTTGTCCGCCACTAGGAAGGGAACGTCCGCCATCAAAACGCTCGTTAAGAACTTTTTGTGCATCCAAATGACCTTGCTCTGCTGCTTTTTGAAACCAATTACGTGCGTCTGTAAGTCTGTTCTTATTGTAATATAAAACACCTAAGCCATATTGCCCCGAATCGTAGCCTTGATTTGCGGATGCAAAAAACCACCTTTCGGCTTCATAATAATTTTGCGTAACACCTTGACCTTTTTCATAAAGTTCAGCTAAACAAGCCTGACATCTTGCATCATCGCGGTTTGCACCTTCAAGCCAAAAAATTGATGCAAGCTCGTATTTTCCTATTTTATACATAGAAGCACCTTCGGAAAACAACGCTTTCTCATCCATTTGACTTGCGGCTGTGTGATACCATTTAACCGCTTCTTCTAAGTTATGCGGCAATACTTCACCTTTTCGATATTCTCTTGCTATATGTAGCGATGCGTGCCAATTTCCTTGTTCTGCAAGCTCAAACAGCTCCTCTTTGCTCAATGCCTTTAATTCATCAATGTTCATAAGGTATCCTCCCGAATAAATAATTTATAGCAATTATAACACGGGGGGGGGGGGGGGGGGAGGGGGAAAGAATAAAATTTATTATTTTCTTTGAAATTGGTAGATTTAGATAAATAAAAGAAGTGAATGCAGCGTGACAGACATGAGATATAA
>WRBJ01000007.1 GCA_009784615.1 Defluviitaleaceae bacterium
CTTTTGCTGGTGTGAGCGGAACTTAGATACTTTCAATTATATCACAAAAGTGGAGGAAAGTCATTATAAATGGAGCTTTGGAACCTTGGATTTGTTGGGGTTTTGGAGTTTTGCAAGAGGTTAGATTTTATTCCAAAGGAGGAATATAAAATGAAAAAAATCATAAGATTAACGTCATCTGTTTTGGTGATGATTATAGTATTCACAAGCATTCCCGTTGTAGCAATGCAAAATGAGCTAGGTATAGAAATATTGCATCAAGAGTTCACTGAATACGGCAGACTGTCGCTTGAAATTGCAAGAATAGGTGACAGTTATTTCTATTTTAGTGATGACGGACATCAAATAACTGCTTTTGACTATAATTCAACAGGCGATAGAGTAAATTTTGCCATTAGAGATTTAACTTCAGATATGCTTTTGTATGATACAATGGTAGTAGATGATGTGTTTGGTGAAAATAACGAACGTAGAGTGCTTTCTGCATTTGATGTGTTTCAAGAATTATCAATGCACCTAGACTATAATGCTGTTTTAGGAAACGAAGCCCGCATATCTGATTTCTTTGTGGAAACCTCCGATATATCACAACAATTTCAATTTCAACCATTTTCTGCTGGTAGAGTTCCTTTTATAAACAATCAGGTTAGGTCATTGGGATATAATCTTGATGGACTGCGCGACCTTGGTTCTTTACAGCAAAATGGAATGAGAGGTCATTGCTGGCAAGAAAGAGCCGAAATTCAAATCATCAATATGGCTGCACTAAGAATAACCACAGTTATGACCCAATCAATAATTATGGGGTTATTCGGAATGGGTATAGGCGGCATCTTGGGTGCATTTGCTGGATTTTTTATACCAGTAATTATTGATGGAGTTTTGGAATATAGGGCTGCTAGGAATTTTGAAGCTCCACGCTCGCTTGTTAATGTAAGGATATTTAGAACGGTTGCTGTAGATGGCGGCAATGGCACAATTACAAATTGGGCAGAACAACAAACTCAATACGAGATTACATTCGGGATACATCCTTCAGGTGCTTACAACGGAGAAACTTTGGCTAGACGAAGCTGGCAATCGCAAAGCCGATACTGGGATACCGCATTAAATATGATAAGACAAGGAATAAATAATTGGTTTAGTGGGTATCGTCCCTAGATATTTGAGGTAAGCGATGAATTGGATAACTTTATTCGACTTGCTGCCAGGAGCAATAATTATTACTATTTGGACAATACAAACATTAAAAGGCGAAAAAACTGGCGAAAAAAATTTATGGGATTTAAAGTTTATATATGTAACTTTTGCACTTCTAGCTTTTTTAACAGTTGTAGTTATCGTTTTTCAGCCTGCTTGGATATGGGGACACATAATTAGGCTTATATTTCTTATCATAATGGTGGCTGCTTACTTTGTGCTTAGGTTAAAAAAATGAAAATTCCTGTATTAAATAGTGATAGGCAACAGAGGGCGACTTAAAAACGTCCTCTGTTATTCTAATTGCAAAAAAGAGGTGATTAATAAAGTATGAAAAAGGATGGAAAAGAAAATGCTATCGCTTCCGAGTACATTGAGTTTCGCCTAAAGAAAAATATTATATGGATAGTCCTACAAGGACTTTTGGCGATATTAGCACTAATATATTTTTTTGCAAACAATGGGTTTGCGGTCTTAAATGATACTACTTTATTTTTAATCGACAATATAAATATTAACAACCAAGTTGTATCATATATTGCATATGGTTTGCAATTAACACTCGTGCTTTGCTGTGTTATGTACTTCTTTGGTTCGTTAATTAATTATATTTTCAGCAAGTTTAAATTTATCTACTTTGTCATTTTGTCAGGAATGGGGATGGTTGTTATAACAATAGCTACATTGCCATTTAGTGGTGCAGGCCTATTCTCTCTCATAATGGATATGCCTATGCTCTATTTAGTTGTTCTATTAAGTTTTTTTTTGTCGGTTTTTATTTGTATGTTTATACGGCGTTTGTCTACCTGTTTCCCATAAAAGCGGTCATTTGTCCGTTCGTACTTTATGGTTAACCCAAAAACTGATATGATTGATTTGACCAATATTACGGCAGGGGTGTATATATGAATTGTAAAAAATGCAACAAACCAATATACCACGGGATAGAATTATGCTACAATTGCCGTACGGGCAAAGAAACCTCAAAAACAGATGAGAAATCATCTGTTTTTGAGGTTGAACCCGAAGTTGAAGAAATCCAAATCACTTATGAGGATAGCTATATTGCAAAAATACATAAGGTCGGCGCAAGCAACCTTTTCCTTATTGCTATCATTTTGCAAACGCTAGTTTTTATTTTAAATCTATCTATACCTTTTGGATTTGTCGATTTTATATTTTTGGTAGTTAGCGTTTTACCTGTCATTGCTTTTTGGGTTATTTATTTTTCATCAAAACAACAACAAGAACCTGATAAAATTTTAACTGCGCTACTGTTTATCAAAGTAACTGCTATTGCTAATATTGTTGTTTATGGTATGTTAGGGAGTGCGGGATTACTCCCTATTCTCGGAGGTATATTGTCAATAGATGATTGGTTGGTGTTTTTGGCGTTGGTTGCAACAATTTTGGTAGTCGCCTCAGCGATTATCTTCCATTACATACCTATGCTCCAAATTATTAAAAGTATTAACAATGGAATACGAAATAATGCTTCTTCAGCTTTAAAAGGCATAAAGTTTTTTACAATAACATCAATAATCGGAATTGTATTTTCAATTTCAATTGCCATTGCGCCAATTATAAATATTGGTTTTACTGAAGGGTTAGGCATTGGTTTTAGTGAAATAATAACACTCTTTTCTACATCTCGCAACTTGGCTATAGAAATACTCGCAACCGTTACATCTTCCGGTTCAGTCATCATTTTGCTAATTATACTTAATCGACTAAATAAGTATCTTATAGGGTGATTTAAGAATTTTCATCTGCGAACTTTCGCAACTAATATCAAACGCAAAAATCCCCTAACAAAGGGGATTTTTAATATACAAAAGTTTTCACTTAGATATTGTGATATTTTTAATTCTTTGCTCTGCTAATGGTCTGTCGCTGTGGTCGGTTTCAGTTTCTGCAATAGCGTCCACAACTTCCTGTCCGCTGATAATCTTACCAAATGCGGCATAAGACCCATCCAAATGCGGCGAATGTTTATGCATAATAAAAAACTGACTGCCCGCCGAATTTGGGTCGTTGCTACGTGCCATAGACAACACTCCCGCTGTATGCTCTAGGTCGTTTTGCACACCATTTTTAGCAAATTCACCATTAATGCCATAACCCGGTCCGCCCATCCCCGTACCATCAGGACAACCGCCTTGTATCATAAAACCAGGGATTACACGATGAAAAATAAGCCCGTCATAAAACCCCTTTTCAACCAATTCAACAAAATTAGCAACCGTCTGTGGCGCAATTTCCGGATAAAGCTCTAGCGTCATAATACCGCCATTTTCCATTTCAATAGTTACCTGTGGGTTCATTATTAATTCCTCCAATAAATATTATTAATATTCTTAATAAACACGCTGACGCAAAACTTCATAAGCAATAATCGCACCTGCAACAGACACGTTTAAAGACTCTGACATTGTCGGAATTTTAACTGTATTATCAACAATATCAAGCACAGCCTTCGACACGCCGTGATGTTCATTACCAAGCACAAAAACCGCCGATTGCCGCAAATCCAAATTATATAAATTATTATCACCGTCAGCTTTTGTGGCGTAAACGGGGATATTTTTTGTGCGCAAAACTCCCGCCGCTACAACCAAATCCATCACAACAAATGGCAAATGAAAAATACTGCCAGCCGAAGCCCTTATAACCTTAGGGCTATAAACATCCGTACAACGTGGTGAAAGTACAACACCGCTTACACCAAGCCCGTGGCAATTGCGCAAAATAGTACCAAGATTGCCAGGGTCATTAATATCATCAAGCATAAAAATTAACGGATTTTTAACACTAAGCATATCTTCTATGCTAAAATTACGTTGCCTAACAATCGCCATAATCCCCTGCGGTGCAATAACATCAGAAAGCCCCGCAAAAACTCTGTCCGCAACAACAACGACAGAACTACTAATGTCCGAAGTTTTTGCATAACTTTCAGAAACAACAATTTGCCGCACATCCCAATTTTTCCCAATTTCTGCAACAAATTTCGCGCCCTCAGCCAAAAAAGCCTGCGACAAAACACGCCCCTTTTTGTCGTGTAAGGCACGAATCTCTTTAACTATGCGGTTTGTAGCGGATGTGATAATTTCCATTTAACGATTATATCACAGCCTAAAAAAAATTTCAACTTTTTTCAAAAAACTACTTGACACAACGTACTACATATGATAAAGTAATTACAACGTGAAACGAAATACGCTAGGAGGTGGTCTTATTGGAAAAGCATTTATCAGCGCAGATGTAATACGTGGTTATGTTGACCTTATGATTTTAAGGGTCTTAATGGACGGCGATTCATATGGCTATGAAATCTCCAAAAAAATAACCGCAATATCCCAAGGTATGTACAGTATGAAAGAAACCACGCTATACTCTGCTTTTTCCCGCATAGAAAAATCAGGCGCAGTACAATCATACCCTGGCACGGTAACAGGCGGCAGAGAACGTATATATTACCGCCTAACCCCCACAGGTTACGAAATTTACGCACAAAAATGCAAAGAATGGGCAATAACACAACCCCTAATCAATAAATTTATTATGGAGGAGTATAAAAATGGAAACAATTAGAAATTATGTAGAAAATGTTTTTGCGGATTTTCCGCAAAACCCACGGGTTTTACAGCTAAAACGTGAAATGTTACAAGGTATGGAAGAAAAATATAACGAACTACGCCAATATGGCAAAAGTGAACACGAAGCTATAGCGGGCGTAATAGCAGATTTTGGCAGTATGGACGAAATAGCGCAAGAACTAGGGTTAAACACCGAAAAAATTGACGACACCAATAGCATACGTCTAACTCAAAGCGAAGCGGAAGAATACTTGACGCAAAACCGCAAATCAGGTAGATGGATTGGCATAGGTGTATGGATAATTTTGGCAGGTGTATCAGGACTTATTATGTTTGGTGGCGAAATTATCGCAATAGGTCCCGCAGTATTCTCTATCGGCGGCAATTTTAACGCATTATCTAGCATATTTTTATTTAGCGCAATCGCAATCGCCGTACCAATTTTCATAGTAAACGGTATGCGTCTTAATGCCTACGAAGATTATGCAAAGAAAAATATAATACTAGATACAACCACCCGCAAAGAAATCGAAAATCAAAACAAACTATACAACTCACGTTTTGCAATTAAAATATCTGTCGGCGTTGGCTCAATTTTGGTCGGCGTTGCCATTGTTACCGCATTTGCCGCAATAGGCGGATATTATCAAGCCCCACCTGCTTTTTTGCTTTTTGCCATTGGTTTTGGCGTATTTAACTTTGTTACAGCAGGTATGACAAAAGGTTCTTATGACGTGATATTAAACCAAGGCGATTATGCACACAAAGCCGCCACTTTCAAAAGCGAAAAACTAATAGGCACAATTTCAAGCATATATTGGCCTGTTGCAACTGCAATTTTCCTTGCGTGGGGCTTTTTAGGCAACGCTTGGCATATAAGTTGGGTAATCTGGCCAATAGCAGGCGTACTATTCGCCGCAGTAACAGGCATAGTCAACGCCATTACAAAAAATCAATAAATGATAATTTAATTATTTGCAACCCCCACAAGGGCGACCACCAGTCGCCCTTGTATGCTTCTAAATACATTTTACCTAAATTTTTTCACAAACCCCTTCACAAACCCCTTCAAAAACCCTTTGACAAACCCTGCCACATATTGCATAATAACAAATGATAACTTTATTATATGTGAATACGAGGTGATTTTTGCAAAATGTACACTAATGATAACGAAAAATCCAACAACACCAACACACTATCTATCGCCCAAAAAATAAAGCTATTAAGAAATGCAAATGGCATATATCAAGACGAAATGGCAGATATTACCCTTACAAGCCAAGCTAAAATATCAAGAATAGAAAATGGCGAAGAATATTATAACGATGATGAAATAAGACTTATAAAAGAACATTTTAATATTGTTGGTATGCCTTTGACAGAGTTTGAACGTAACGCCTTTAGAGAAAGCCTTTACCATTGGCGTGATTTGCTTAGAAGCGGCAGATTAGACGAAGCTAAAATTAAACAAGATAAATTATCATCAGTTGTAAACTTAGAACCCTGCGACCCAGATTTGGCTTTGCTCTATTGTTTGTTCGAGGTTATTCATTTGCTTATTAACAAACAGCTTGATGTTGCCGAGGAAAATTTGGCTGTAATTTATGATAGATTAAATGATGAAAATATTGAACATCTTTATTACTACTATTGTAATAAGGGTTCGTTGTGTGCTATGCAACATAAATATGAAGATGCTTTAAAATCTTATACCAAGGCTCTTGAATTGAGAGAAAATCATAAAATCAATTCATTGGAAATTGAAGGATGGCTGTACTATAACTTAGCAATTTGTCATTCTAAACTTGAACTTCCAATACGTGCCTTAGCATTTATTAATAAAATACCTAAAACGTATATAGACAGCAGAATAACAATTTATGGTCTAGGTATCAATATTGAATTTGCTATTAATTGTACCGCAATTGGCGAATATAGAAGTGCCGAAAGAGTGTTAAACGATTGTCTTATAAGAGCAAAGGGTATAAACAATAGCCTTTTCGAGGGCTTATCATTACATAATCTTGGTATACTGTATGTGCGAGAAGAAAATTGGGATAAAGCTATAGAATGTCTTGACCAAGCGTTTGGTATTTTTAAAGATAACCCTGTTTATCGCCCTTGGGTTTTGTATTACAAAATCCGTTGCTTAATAGGAAAAAGAGAGTTTCTCGTGGCGGAAAAGGCGATTAAGAAAGCAAAGGCTATATATAACGAAAATGATGTAAGTTTCATTCTATTTGAAACGCTCATCCACATATTAAAAATAAGCAAACGCTTTTCCGTCTACAACAAAGCATCAGTAGAGTATATACAAACTACGTCTGTAAAATATCTAATAGATAACTTTGACAGCATCGAAGCTGTAAACTGTTGCAAACTTCTTGTACGACATTGTACAAGAACCAATAAAATGTTAAAAACCCTAGAAGCTAAGGCAATTATAAGTGATATTTACGAAAAGATGTTCATTAATAGAATGGATGGTGATATATTATGAAAAAGAGATTAACTGCAATAATGTTGGTGTTGATTGCGTTATTTTCATTAAGCTCTGCCGTTTACGCAGAACCTGGTAGCGGCGGCGGGCACCCCCAATACTACCAACCCGCATCATAATTCCACCACCTGCAATTGATAAATAAAGCATAAAAGCACAAACCTAAAACCTTTTATGACGTGAGGCATTATGATATTTTTCAATAATATGATAATTATCTCCCATTGTGCTCGTCAATAAAAATTCGTCAATCTCCGTATAACTTATGCCCATATCAGCCTCATCAGTCTGCCCCTCAAAAAGGCTCGCCGACGGGGCTTTTTTGTATATCCTTTCATCAACTTCCAAATATTCTAAAAAAGCGTGTACCTCTGTCGCAGTAAGGTCAAAAATCGGGTTAAAATCGCTGGCACCATCACCCCATTTGGTAAAATACCCCATATAAATCTCACTGCGGTTGCTTGTCCCTGCCACAACCGACCCACGGTTGGCGGCAATGGCATACAATGTTGCCATACGCAAACGTGGCGCAATATTAATATCCGCCTGTTGCGATAATTCCATACCAATCGCCGATACAAGCGAGCTTTTCGTGGGTGTCAAATCCACCTCTATATGCTTTATACCAAATTGTTCCGCAACCAAAATTGCGTCATCGCGGTCTTTTGTATAGTTTAAAGAAGACGAGCAAGGCATAATAACACCCAAAGTATTGCGGTGTGCCATCCTGCACAAAATACCAACAAGCGCAGAATCTTTTCCGCCAGACGCACCAAAAACAATACCTTTTGCCCCAGCTTTTAATAAAAAATCCTGAATCTGCGTAACTCTCATAATGGTTTCCATTTCAAAATCTAAATCTATCATAAGCAATTCCTCACAAATCCATCAAAGTATATATGGTTATTTTCATCTAAAAAATCAGCAAAAACCGCCTTTGCTTCCGCAAAATTCAAACCACTATCAACAGCACAGGCGGCAATACTAAGCGCAGAAGCCGCACAGCCCGCATCGTCCCCAAACCGTGCAAAAGTACGCCGTATCAAATCTTCATATTCCACAGTATATACAAAAATCTCCATTTCTTAGCCCCACATTCGTCATTATTTCAATATATGTAGAAGGCTAAATTGAGTTATTTTGTACCGCATTATTTCCTGCGAAACAGTGAAAAAACACCGCCAATAACCGCGCCGATAATAGCAATAGTCACGGCAATTACAATAACGACCAAAAAAATAGGAATAGCTACAACAAATACACCTAGCAGTAAAAGCACAACAAAAACAACCACCGCAATAGCAATCAATATCGCCAAAGGAACAACAACAAGCACAAGCAATTTCAGCCTCAAAGGCAACCCTTTAAAACCTTCCTTTCCATCAACGACCACACCATTAATCACAAATCGCATAAATCCACCCCCTAATTTGAATTTTCTAGGATTTTTTGTAAATCCCTAGCGTCAAAACTATACTTGCTCAAACAAAAATGACACTCAATGTCCGCCTTTCCATCTTCGGTGAGCAGACTAGCAATCTCATCACGCCCCATAGCAACCAAAGCACCATAAGCTCGCTCTACACTACAATTACATCTAAAAGATATTTCAGACTTTTGCGTAATCTCATAGCCAAAAGGCGAAAGCAACAAATCCATAATATCCTCGGGCGTTTTACCGTCAGCCAAAATCTGTGAAATCGGCGGAAAACTAGCAATGTGTGCTTCAAGCTTATCTATAATATCGCCCCAATCACCAGGCAACAATTGCAAAAAGAACCCGCCAGCCGCCTTTACGCTATGGTTGCAATCCACCAAAACACCCAAAGATACAACGCTGGGCGTTTGCTCGCTTATAACATAATATGCTGCAATATCTTCCGCAATCTCCCCGGAAACAAGCTCTACCGTGCCGATATAAGGCTCTTTCAACCCAACATCCTTCGACACGGTTAACTTACCCTTGCCAATACCGCCGCCAACATCCAGCTTGCCATCAGCACGATTAGCCACATCCGCTTGCGGGTAATGCACATAACCACGCACACGCCCCAAACCATCTGTTACAGCCAAAATACCACCAAGCACACCATCACCTTTAATACTTATGGTTGTATTATCATCATCATTGCCCGACATCAAACCCATTATAGCCGCCGCTGTCAAAGTCCGCCCCAATGCCGCCGTGGCAACAGGTGTTGTTTTGTGAATACTAGCCGCCTCATCAACCAACAAACGGCTACTAGCCACAAATGCCCGAATTTTGCCATCCGCCGCTGTCGCTCTTAAACAATAATCTTTCATTATTCTAATCCTCTCATATCAAAATCAAGCATATTTTGTGTTTACCTCGCAATTTCTCTCCAATTCAAATCTCCGCGTTCAAGCGTCAAAAGTAAAGCCTCTGCTGTAGCAAGATTGGTCGCAAAAGGTATATTATGCGCATCACAAGCCTGCATAATTTCAATAACGCCGTATTCGTCACGATAAATATATTCTGGGTCACAAAGATAAATCGCAATATCAATATCATTATGCGCAATCTGCGTTGCCATTTGCTGTTCGCCACCAAGCCGACCTTCAAGATATTTTACCACTTTCAAACCCGTCGCCATTTCCACAGCACGCCCTGTTGTCCCTGTGGCAAAGATATTATGCTTGCTCAAAATATGTCGATACCCAATACACAAATTCTCCATCAGCACTTTTTTACGACCGTGCGCCGCCAAAGCAATATTCACTTTTTGCCGCTCCCCCAATCCTCAAACATAGAATATTCCCTCGTCATCCCCACATTAATAACAAGCCCAATCATAGCCAAAAAAACCCAGGTAGAACTACCGCCGCTGGATATAAAGGGCAAATTTATCCCCGTATTAGGCAAAAACCACGTATTAACACCAACGTGTACAAAAGTTTGAAAAGCAACCGCCGCCCCAACGCCAGCCGCAATAAGCCGACCCATAAGGTTTTGTGCTCTATGTGCTATCATAAAGCAACGTATAACCACAGCAAATAAAAGCGCAAGAACAACTACCACACCCAAAAACCCAAATTCTGCCCCAATTATAGATAAAATAAAGTCATTAGAACTCTCAAAAACAGTGATAGTATTATTAAAAAGTCCACGACCAGTTAAAAGCCCACTGCGCAAAGCCGCCAAAGCCTGCTCGTTTTGCATAGTAGCATCCGTACCAAGCTCGGGATACCAAAGGCTGTAAATGCGTTGCAACTGCCAATCTCCAACCAACCTATCAAGTATAAGCGGTGTTTCGGCGTGCAATTCTATAAAGAAAAACAATGCGGCAGGAACAAGTATAATAGACGTAAAAACAATATATTTCCAGCTAATGCCGCCAACAAACAACATCGCAACCATAATAAAAAGCGGCACAGTAGAAGCCGACCATGAAGGTTGTATAAAAATTAAAACAAAGGTAACCAATGTTGCACCAACAACCATCCCAACAACCCATAGCTTGTTGATTTGTTCACGATATTTATATATCAGCGTAGCAAGAAAAATCACCATAAAAACCTTGGCAAATTCTGACGGTTGTATTCCCAACATAGTTTCGCCAACCCTCACACCAAGCCAACGTGAAACAGAGCTATATGTCTGCGGAATAATAAGCACCACAATCAGCAAAATAATATTAACACCATACAATGGCAAATAAAATTTACAAATAGTTTCAAAATTAACAAAAGCGGCAAGCAACATAATACCAATGCCCGTCAAAACAAAAACCAACTGGCTGATAAATGTAGCAGAAGCACCGCCGCCGCTACCCATTCCTGTATTAGATGCTACCACCAAAAGCCCAAAAGCCGACAAAACAACGACCAGCACAAAAAGCACAAGGTCGAAAGATTTCGGGTCGCGTTTAATGTTATTAATCAACGGCGTTTCCATCCTTTTATAGGAATATTTGCAACCAAAGACGGCGATTCTTCACCACAAGCAGGGTCGCCACCAATGCGTATATCAAGCTCATCCTCGTCAATATCCACATACGAAGCAATAACCTTGATAATATCAGATTTCAACATCTCCAACATCTGCGGCGATGTGTTCATACGGTCTTGAAAAAGCACCAATTGCAGGCGGTCTTTAGCAATCTGCCCAGATTTCTGTTTTTTAAACCCAAAAAATCCCATATTGCTAACCTCCTAGCTCTTTTTAAAAATTTTTCTTATTTTATCTATAAATTTTTCATCTGAAGTTATTTCAAGCATTGCCACATTTTCATCTACAATACGTGCGGCAACATTTCTAAAAGCCGCCCCTGCCTTACTACCTGCTTCTGCCACAGCAACCTCGCCACGGTTGGTCGTTGTTACAATGCTTTCATCATCAGGCACAACACCCAAAACATCAATGGCAAGCACATCCGTAACATCCGACAACGTTAACATCTCGCCACGTTTAGTAAGCTCGGGACGAATACGGTTAAGCACAAGCCGTATATCCTTAATATTGGCGGCTTCCAAAAGCCCAACAATACGGTCAGCATCCCGCACGCTACTCACCTCTGGTGTAGCAACCACAATCGCCCTTTGCGCCGCCGCAATAGCGTTTTGAAAACCTTGTTCAATCCCCGCAGGACAGTCAATAACGATATAGTCGTAATCATCAGCAAGCGACCCAACCAACTTTACCATCTGTTCAGGACTAACCGCTCCTTTATCCTTGGTTTGCGCCGCCGCAAGCAAATGCAAATTTTCATAACGCTTGTCCTTTATCAACGCCTGCTTAACACGGCAAACACCTTCCACAACCTGCACTAAATCATATACAATGCGGTTTTCCAACCCCATAACCACATCCAAATTTCGCAAACCAATATCAGCGTCAATCAAAACAACACTTTTTCCTGCCGCCGCCAAAGCAACCCCTATATTTGCAGTGGTCGTGGTTTTTCCAACCCCGCCTTTTCCACTGGTTACAACAATTATTTCCGCCATATTATCCTCCGCTTATGTACTAATAGTATCAACATATATCGCACCATCCTGTAAAAATGCATAGGATGGATTCTCTTTTATCACATCAGGAACACCTTCATAAAAATGTACCTCCGCACTAGCAATCTTCAAATGCGTTGGTTGGAACGAAAAAGCGCACACAATCGCCTTTTCATTACCTTCTGTGCCAGCGTGAGCAAAACCACGCATAGCTCCAAAAATCATAACGCTACCTGTAGCATAAATCTCTGCACCAGCATTAACATCACCCAAAATAACTACAGACCCATTATGTGTAATTATCTGTCCGCCGCGCAAATTACTTTTGCGATACAATACCTCATCAGAGGATGACTTTTTCGCTGATTTCACAGATTTTTGCTCAATCTGCAACTCGCCCGTTTGGTCGTCTACATATGTAATATTAATGCCTGCCTCATCATCAAAAACCTCAATCAATTCGGCAATTTCATCCTCTGAAAGCACTTTGCCTTTAAAGGTAATAGATGTAGAAGCACCCGCAAAAAAATTGCCCGCATCACGGATTTTTTGCCGCAAAACCTGCGAAATATGCGAAAAATCGGCACCTTCATCCAATATCACAATTATCCCAGTCTTGCCGCCTTTGAAAATAACTGCATTATCTTTTGTCATAAATTTTCGCCTTTCTTATGTTTGAAAATATTATACAGCAAACATTACTCAATAGCAAGCGCAAAAATTCGCCCCGCCAACTGCGTTGCCCTAGTACCGCCGCTCGTATTTTCCATAATTATCGCAAGCGCAATCTGCGGCTCGTCCGCAGGTGCAAAACCAATAAACCAAGAATGGTCAATGCCAGTTTCGTTCTGTGCAGTTCCTGTTTTTCCCGCCGTCTGCATATTTGCCACAGCCGCCAAGCTCGCCGTGCCAAAATTAACAGCATCTACCATAGACTGTGCCAAAATCTCGGCATAATTAGCACGCATAACACGCCCATTATTTCCGTGGCGGAAATTTCTCACAACATTATCACTTACACCCGCTATATGCGAAACCAAATGCGGTTGCGGCGCAACGCCGCCATTAGCAATAGCCGCCGCAAAAACCGCCATATTAAGAGGTGTCGCAGTGGTTCGTCCTTGTCCAATAGCAGTTTCAATCAATTCAGACCGTTCTGGTTGCAAAGGTAACAAAAACTGCGGCATAGATACATTAAGCTCAAAATCCAGTATTTGGTTAAAAAAACCAGCACTTTCAGCGGCATTAATAATGTGTCTAGCAGGTATCATCTCTGCCAAATGCGCAAAATACCCGTTACAAGATAGTGCCATCGCTCTGCTAAAATCCACATAACCGTGCGCAGTACCGCCAAAACACTGCAAGTTCTGCTCGCCAAAAATATGATGTCCCGTACAATGCATACTAAAATCAAGCAAATCCATATTATATTCCATAGCCGCTAAAGCAGTAATTAATTTAAATGTAGAACCAGGCGGATAAAGTCCGCTCGTAGCCCGATTTAAAAGCGGTGCAGAGCCATCACCAATCAAGCCAGACCAATTTGCAACAACATCATTAGGGTCGAAAGAGGGAAGGGAAACCATAGCCAAAACCGCACCGGTACGTACATCCAACACAACCGCCGCACCACGTCCATTAGCGGCAATGGTATCGTGCGCAAGCCGCTGAACATCCGCATCCAATGTACTATGTACAGAATTAGCCATCATCTCGTCACCAAAAAACACATTGCCCAACCGTTGCCATAACTCACGATTAAGGTTTTGAAGTGCAAAATTTTGCGTAAGTTCAAGCCCAGCACGACTAACGCCGCTATAACCTACACTATGTGCAAAAATACTACCAAAAGGATACTCCCTAACATAACCACCATCATCTAATGCCACGGAACGAGCCAAAACCTGCCTATTGCGGTCGTAAATAGCACCACGCCGCCCGTCCATTTCCATATTAACACGTGCATTAAATGGATTAGCAACAGTATCACGCCCGCCAACCGCCGCAAACCACACAAAATAGGCTCCCATCGCCAAAAACAGCACAAACAAAAGCCAAAACATCCGTCCAATATTTTTTCTAAAATTCTCCATAATTGCTCCTACCACAAACGCTCAATTGCCTGTGTCGAATTAATCATAAAAAACAACGTACTTTCGTGGTTTTCAAACTCTGGCAATATATACAACATATACAGTAAAAACTCGTCACCAAGCCCAAACCCAGCACTATGAACATCAATAATATCAACCACATCGCCAACATTAATCACAAAATTCTCATTACGTTGGCTATGCACATTCAAAACCTCGGCACTATATATCTTAAACTCTCGATAATCACGCACATCTCTCGCTCTGTCAATATTACCAATGCCTAACACCTGCACACGCTGGCTCAAAACCCGAACCTCCACTACATAGTCCGCCGTGGCAAACATCTCGTCAACGCTACCAAATTCCGCAAAATCACCATTTGCCAACCTATCCATATTCCAATGCGCCCTAAAAGCATTCCAATCCCCGCCAAAAAACTCGCTACCATCACGTCTATCCACCAAAACACCAACAATTACAAACATAGTCGCCAAAATAGCCAAACCCAGAACAACCCTCATTTTTACTTCTCTGCTCAACCCAATCCCCCCAATATCGTAATAGTCGCAAGGGCGAGCAATGCTCGCCCGTCTTCCATATTAAAACTACAACAAAACCACTCTTTTCGCCGCTTCCATAGCTTGCGGTAACATAGCCGCATCTTTTATGCCAGCCTGAGCCATATTCGGTCGCCCGCCACCGCCGCCACCAACCGCAGTAGCCGCCGCTTTAACCATATTGCCGCAATGTACACCCGTTTTAACAGCACTATCAGTAGCTCTAGCAAGTACATTCGCCTTACCATCAGCCACCGCCGCAAGCAATAAAACCCCATTGCCCTGCACTTTGCTAATTAAATCGTCGCTTAACGTACGAAGCCCATCCATATCAAGCCCATCAAGCGTAGCCGAATATAACGTAATTTCGCCAATAGCCTCGCCCTGCTTCAAAATATCGCCGCTAGCTGCTTGTGCGTCCTTCTGCTTCGCTCGCTCCAATTCCTTACGTTGTTCTTTATTTTCAACAACAAGTTGCTCAACACGTCCTAAAAGGTTGTGCACAGGTGTTTTAAGCAATTGTGCAATATCTGCTAATTTATCTTCATTTTGGCGATAATACGCCAGTGCATATTTGCCCGTAACGGCTTCAATACGCCTAACACCCGCCGCAATACCAGCTTCTGACACAATTTTAAACGAGCCAATAGACCCAACAGCATCCAAATGACACCCACCACAAAACTCAGCCCAAACTCCGCCAATATCAACAACACGCACCACATCGCCATATTTTTCGCCAAACAGCGCAACCGCCCCACGCTTCTTCGCCTCATCTACAGGCATTTCCTCTATAGAAACAGGTAAATTAGCCCAAATAGCGGCATTTACCATATCTTCAATAGCACAAATTTCCTCGCTGGTAAGCGGCGCAAAATGTGTAAAATCAAAACGCAAAGCCTCTGGCGATTTGCTTGCGCCCGCCTGTTGCACGTGTTCACCCAAAACCTTTCCAAGTGCAGAATGTAGTAGGTGAGTAGCAGTATGATTACGCACAATATCAGCACGACGCTCCTTGTCAATAGCAATTTTAGCCGCTTGCCCAACCTCAATCGTACCGCTAACAACCTTAGCAATATGTGCAAACTGCCCACCGGCAACCTTAACACAACCCACAATATCCGCCTTGCCCGTTGCAGTTTCAAGCACACCAAAATCTGCCTTTTGACCGCCGGCTTCTGCATAAACAGGCGTTTTATCCACAACAACAAGCGCTTCCTCGCCGCTGGTTATATGCAAAATTTTGGCATCATCCACAACAAACTTCGTATAACCCACAAATTGCACAGGTTCTAGCTTTAGCTCTTCAAAAATTGTCGCTTCGTGTCCAACATAACCAGCATCTTCACGAGCCAACCTTGCACGTTCTTTTTGCGCCTGCATTTCTGCGTCAAACTCTGCCATATCAAGCGTCAAGCCTTCTTCTTCCAAAATTTCCTGTGTAAGCTCCACGGGAAAACCATATGTGTCATGCAATTTAAATGCGTCAACCCCAGCAATAATGCCATTTGCCGCCTTTGCGTCCGCAATGCGCCCACGCAACAAATTCATACCGCCTTCAAGCGTTTCGTTAAAACGCTCTTCTTCCTGTGTAATAAGACGCAAAATATAAGCGTTTTTTTCGCCAAGTGCAGGGTAGGCATACTTGCTATTATCAATAACAGTCTGCGCCAAATCTGCCAAAAATGGTCTGTTTATGCCAAGCGTACGTCCGTGTCTTGCCGCACGGCGAAGCAAACGGCGCAAAACATATTCTCTATCACCACCACCAGGAATAATACCGTCAGACATCATAAAAACAACACTACGGATATGGTCGGTTACAATTCTTATTGATACATCGTGTTTAGCCGCAGGTTCAAAAGTACCAGTATATTTAACACCAGAAATGCCCGAAACCTTATCACGCACAGCTTTTATAGTATCCACATCAAAAATAGAATTTTCACCTTGCATTATCATAGCAATACGTTCCAATCCCATTCCCGTGTCAATGCCTTTTTGTGCCAAATCCGCATAACTTCCGTCTTCTTGCTTATCAAACTGTATAAACACCAAATTCCAAAATTCTAAATATCTATCTTCGCCAGCGGTTACGCTGGCTACAAAATCATCCTGCCCAAATTCCGCCCCGCGGTCAAAATAAATCTCACTACAAGGCCCACAAGGTCCCACGGTAAGCTCCCAAAAATTATCCTCGCCAAGCCTATAAATGCGCTCTTTTGCTACACCTACCTCTTTATGCCAAATATTCTCTGCGTCGTCGTCTTCCAAATGCACGGTAACATATAGCTTATCCACAGGCAATTCAAGCTGTTTTGTAACAAATTCCCAAGCCCAAAAAATACTCTCACGCTTAAAATAATCCGCAAAGGAAAAATTACCCAACATTTCAAAAAAAGTTCCGTGTCTTGCCGTCAAACCAACATTTTCAATATCGCCCGTGCGTATACATTTTTGACAGCTTGTAGCACGTTTAGCTGGCGGGGTAGTGGTTCCCATAAAATAAGGCTTCAACGGTGCCATCCCTGCATTTATCAATAAAAGCGACTTGTCCCCATCAGGCACAAGCGAAAAAGACGGTATACGCAAATGTTGTTGTTCCTCAAAAAAAGTCAAAAATTGCTCTCTAATCTCATTAACACCTAATTTTTTCATATGTTCTATCCTCCAAATTATCGCTCGTTCATACATATTATACCACAACTTTGACTAACATTCAATCTCATCTTTTCAAAAATTATTGCTAATCTTAACACAGCGTGATATAATTGAAAAAACATCTAAATCTTAGGAGGGTAACAAATGAAAAAGTACGCATTAATCAGTGTTTCGGATAAAACAGGCGTGGTGGATTTTGCCGCAGGTCTTACAAAAGCAGGTTTTACAATTTTATCAACAGGCGGCACGCATAAAGCTATAGCAGATGCAGGCATTGCGGTAACGGAAGTAAGCGAAGTTACAAAATTTCCAGAATGTTTGGACGGGCGTTTAAAAACCCTTCATCCCGTTGTACATGGCGGCATTTTAGCACGCCGCGATATGCCAGAACATATGAATTTTTTAGCCGAATATGGCATTGATGTTATAGATTTAGTATGTATTAATTTATACCCCTTCAAAGAAACAGTGATGAAAACAGACGATTTGGCGACGATTATAGAAAATATAGACATAGGCGGCCCTGCTATGATACGCTCTGCCGCAAAAAATAACGCCTCTGTTGCAGTTGTCGTCGATAATGCCGACTTTGACGAAATTTTAAACCAATTACAAAACGGTGGCATAACGAAAGATTGCCGCTTTAAACTAGCCGCAAAAGCCTACGCCCACACAGCCGCATATGACGCACTAATCGCAAGCTACCTTGGCAATGTGGCAGGTTTGCCAAAATTTCCAGAAAAATACACGATTACTTACGAAAAACAACAAGACCTGCGTTATGGCGAAAATCCGCACCAAGACGCTGTATTTTACCGTGAAATCCTAGCACAACCATCCGATTTGGTAAATGCAAAACAAATCCACGGTAAAGAGCTGTCCTTCAACAACATAAACGACACTCACGGCGCAGTAGAGCTTTTGCGTGAATTTGCAGACGGCGACCCAACAATTGTAGCAATAAAACACGCAACACCTTGCGGAGCAGGAACAGCAAAAACCATATACGAAGCGTGGACAAAAGCCTTTAATGCTGACCCAACATCAATTTTTGGCGGCATAATCGCCGCAAATACCGAAATAGACGAAGCCACAGCAACAGAAATTGATAAAATTTTCGTAGAAATAGTAGTCGCCCCATCATATTCCGAAACAGCCCTAAAAATACTACAAGGAAAGAAAAATATAAGACTATTAGTTTTAGACGTAAAACAACAAACTGCAGGTAAAGGCTTCAAAAAAGTATCTGGCGGACTATTAATACAAGACTCCGACAATAATCTAATAAACGAAATAGAAGTCGTTACAACCCGCAAACCAACCGAAAAAGAAATGCAAGATATGCTTTTTGCTATGAAAATTGTAAAACATATCAAATCAAATGGCATAGCAATAGGCAAAGACGGGCAATCTATCGGGCTTGCTGGCGGGCAAACCAACCGTATTTGGGCAACCAAACAAGCAATAGACCACGCAAAAGAATTTTTAGGCGACACTGCTCTAAAAGGCGCAACCCTAGCTTCTGATGCATTCTTCCCCTTTGCAGATTGTGTAGAAGAAGCCCACAAAGCAGGCATAACTGCCATAATTCAACCCGGCGGCAGTCAAAATGACCACTTATCAATAGAAAAATGCAACGAATACGGCATTGCAATGGTCTTTACAGGTATCCGCCACTTCCGTCATTAAAAGGAGTTTATATGAGCAACTACGTCAAATACATTCGCAATATGGTTGGTAATAACCCTATAATCCTTGTTGGTTGTGGGGTTTTGGTATGCCGGGGAAGTAAAATTTTGCTACATCGTCGTGTGGATAATGGTATGTGGGCGACTTTTGGCGGTTGTATGGAAATGGGCGAAACGTCAGAAGAAACGGCTCGCCGCGAACTTTTTGAAGAAACGGGATTAACAGCAGGTAAACTCGAATTTTTAGGCATTTTCAGTGGTTCAGATATGTTTTATACATACCCAAACGGCGACCAAGTGCATTGCGTTTGCATAGAATATATTTGCACTGATTTTGCAGGCGAAATGTCGCCTCAAGCCGACGAAGTGTTGGAATTTCGCTGGTTTGATATAAATAAACTTCCGCCAAACATCAACCCAACCAACAAACCAGCATTGGCGGCACTAAAGGAGAAAATATGTTAGACATTGCCCTAGTGGGAAGCGGCGGAATGATGCCCCTGCCAAACAGATATTTATCAGCACTATTATTGCGCTTTGAAGGCAAAATGGTGTTAATAGACTGCGGCGAAGGCACACAGGTAACCGTAAAACAAATGGGTTGGGGCTACAAAACCATAGACGCAATCTGCCTAACCCATTTCCATGCAGACCACGTTACAGGCTTACCAGGTCTTTTGCTGTCTATAGGGCATAGCGGGCGTGAAGAACCTATTACAATCTACGGTCCCGCAGGTGTTGCACACGTCGTACGCTCGCTTTGCGTCGTTACCCCCGAAATTCCCTTTGCAATAAATTTTGTAGAAATTCCTCCGCAAGGTTTTGCAAGTATCAAAATTCCGCTAACAAACTTCATATTGTCAGCACATCCCGCTGTACACAACGCCCCTTGCTTCGCTTACCGCATAGATATAGAGCGCAAAGGTAAATTCGACCTAGAAACCGCCAAAAAACTTGATATACCAGTGCATTTTTGGAACAAATTACAAAAAGGCAATACGATAGAGCACGAAAACAAAACCTACACGCCCAATATGGTTATGGGGGAAGCCCGCAAAGGCTTGTCTGTAAGCTATTGTACTGACAGCCGCCCACCAAAAGGTCTGCCAGATTTTATAAAAAATAGCGACCTTTTCATTTGCGAAGGGCAATATGGCGACGAGGAAAAATTAGCAAAAGCCCGCAAAAATAAACATATGATTTTTGCCGAAGCAGCCAAATTAGCACACGACGGCAATGTTGGCGAACTTTGGCTAACTCATTTCTCGCCATCATTACCAAACCCTAAAGAATACGCCAAAAATGCAAAAAAAATCTTCCCAAACACGATAGTAGGCTACGACCGCCTAAACAAAACCATAACCTTCGAGGATGAAGAATAACAATATTATCCAATAAATAAAAAACCGCCTAAATCTGACGGGCGGCTTTTTTATTTATCCTAATTATTACCAAAATTAATCCTGACAACAACAACCCGAGCGTAGAAACGGCAAGCCTAATAATACTAAAATCGTCCGACGTTTGCGGGTTAATCTGTGGCTCTATTTCGGTCGGAGATGGACTTTGCGGGCTTGGTGGTGCTTCATCACTTACATCAGAATTTTCATCATTCTCTATCGACTCATTTCCATCCTCATCATCAGCTTCATCGTCGGAATTTTCAACCTCTGGTAAATCATCGCTAAAATCTTCCAACTCGTCAATTTCATCCGCATCATCCTGCATTTCATCCATCAAGTCAAAAACTTCATCAGCAAACCCGACATCATCCTCCATCAAATCATCCGGCATAACAGGCAAAGGTGTAACGGGTAAACCATCATCATCTTGCGCAAAACCAAGGCTCACCACCCCAACCGCATCACCACCGCCCAAAAACCCAATACCCATAGGCGCAACTTCTGTGCCAAGCCTATTTATGCCACTACCACCAAAGATAGGAAAAGTCCTAAAACCGACGTCACCACGCCAAGCACCACGGCGGTTAAAGCTGAAATGCCATTGTATTATATTTTGTTCAACAACAATAATTCCTTCACAATCACAATCGCAGTCAATATCACAATCAATGCCGCAATCTTCACAAATAAAATTATTGTAATCTCCATCATCTGTTTCTAAAAAAACATAACGCACTTCAGTTTCCGTATCAACAATACGTTGCACAGCTGTTTGCGGCTCGTCGTTACTAAAAATAAAATAAGCCGCAACACTTAAACCCAGCAAATTGAGGGCTAAAATGGCGGCCATAATGGCTAATCTAATTATATTTTTCTCTCTGTTTGTCATAGGTCATCACCTACTTAGACTATTAACTGCTAAAAACTGTCAATTCCACGGACTTTGTCAATACATCGGTATAACTATACGAAACAGTGCGACCAGAACCCTGCCCAATATCATCAAGTAAAATGGTAAAAATGGCGGGATATGCACTTTGTATAGTACCAGAGCTAACCATCGACTTTTGACGACCTTTATTGGTTTCCAGCGTTACCCTCTGCCCTACGTGCTGAGCAATGCTATTTCGTACCGATGTTACGTCATTGCGTGCATACATAACAACACCCCATTTCTCGGCATTACGCCGTAAACCATCACCGTTACATAACTTTAACATTTCTGAAATAATATAGTAATATTATAATATAAAATTCCCGCTATGTCAAGCGGGAATTTCCACAATATTTTTACCTTTTTTGCCAAAGTTCGGCAATCCTAAACCTAGGGCGCAACGTGACTTTTTCTGCATTTTCTGGAATCATTTCTGCCGCAGAAACATCCGTCAAACACATAGTGGGAAACATAATACACCACCAATTTTCGCCGCTTCCTTCTCCAATAACTATCTGCAAAGTCTCATAATTACTAGCGGGCAACATTATAGACCCATAAACCATATTTGGAAAAGGCACATTTTGTACCAATCTTGCCGTAACATTGTGTTGCAAACCCGCTTCATATACCAATCCCTGTGCCAATTCTTCAATCTGTGTTAAATTTTGAACAATAACCTCTCTGGCATCATTTCGATTGTCAACACCGTCAAGCGCGACGCTTATATAAGACCAAATGCCGTCCCGCACAACTAATTTTAAATCTTGCTCTGGTTCAGAATTATCCGCCGCCAAAATATGCAGGCGTATAACACTTTCGCTCCAAACGGGCTCAGGCTCACCAGCTGCCGCAATTGTTGCAAATAACAACAAAGCTGCCAAGCCAATAATCGTTGCTGCCAAAATATTCGCCACATTTTTATCTAGCCATTTAACTATTTTTTGCATACACATACCTCGCTAATAAAAGTTATGTGCAAATTATTACCAGTTTTTAGAATTTATATACATAGACTAAAAATTACAGCAATACAGCCCACTCGACATCACTAATGCCTAATCTCCAAATCCACCTTAGTTACAAACCTAATATGCGCAAAGGTCTTCTCCCAATCTCCCCCATATTTATCATACAATTTAGGATAATGCTTGCGCAAAATCTCCCTTAATTCCAACCCATCCGAAATATAAACCTCTTGAAAAATCCGAAAAGTTTCCGTTATATCTCTTTCAATTTTACGTTGAAATTCTTCTACAACCTGCGGGTTGTTTTTGCCTGCTTCAAGTCCTGCAACCGCTTCAATCTTCGCATAGCACAATAATGTTCCGCTATACTCTACAAAACTAATTTTTGGCTTGCTTCTTTCGATTTTAATAGTGGCAGAATCCGACGTCAACTGCAATCCCACTGCATTTTCTCTCATCCAAAGATAACCCGCCATATCATCAGGTGTCAAGAACCCCGTCAATGCGTGGTTTTTAATAAGCGCAACACCGCCAATTTTTATCTCGTCATCCTTATCAATCGTTACTTTGGGGATAATGCTGGTACCGCTTAAACGAAAATCCGCCACAAGCGACTCTAAATCAGCCTTAACAACCAAAGCGGCGGTATTTGTATTACTTTTAGAATAAAACCCCGACAGATACATACCCAGCATTTGCTGTGTTTCAGGCTTTGCGTTCATAATTTCGGCGGCGGTTTTATCGGTTGCCATTACAACCGTGCGTATATTTATATCGTTGTTTTTTGATAGTACATCAACCGTTTTGCTCAGCGCATCGGCGTTTTTCAGCAATTCTGCACCCAAAATTATCGCCTTTGTATGACCAAAATAAATACTGCGACTTATCGTAGCACCAACGGCACCCATTGCCGATGCGGGACATTCACCCTCTGCATCCCGCAATACACGGGCATCTTCGCCGTCTTCAAAGCCTTCTGCGTCCAATATGCTCATAGTTACTTTATATGGCAATTCTTCGCCTTTGTCTACACCTATCGTAATAACAAAAGCACGATTTTCCATCTCTGTTCTGTCCCAACTAAATGCCAACAATGCTACAAATAGTAACGCAAGTGTCAAGAACTTAACTATTAACGTCTTGTTTCGCAACCCTATCACGCCCCCTTCTTATAAGCTGTACGATAAAAATTAATACAGGAAGTCCAACCATAGTAGTAATGCCGAAGGTTTTGTTATATAAATTAAACCAACTGTAAACTTGGTCTATATTGTTTGGTATATTGGCGATTATAGCGATAATTGGCACACATAACAGTATATAGTGAATGTGCTTGCCTTTTTTTGCAACATCTTTTAATAACAGCGACGAAAAGAACAATGCCGCATTTATTATCGCATAAGCAGAAATTATCCAAAAGGTCATTATTAGCGCACCTTGGCGGTCTATAATCGACCCCGGTAGGCTTATTGTGTCCATCATTTTAAGCACAGGCCAATTATGCGCTACCACATTTTGCGCACCAAAACGGGCTATTGTTACAGCGGTAATAATCACCATAAAGCCGCCCATTACAGCAATTGTTCCAATTGCGGATTTTGCCACGCCTTTTTTGCGAGCTAGAAATGGACTGATTAAAAGCAAGGTTTCCATACCACCAAAGGAGAAAAATGCGTAATATCCTGCCTTGCCGATTTGTGAAGGGCTTGCGCTCATCATTGGTAAAAGATTGCTAAAATCAATTTCTCGGCTAGATATACCAAAAACAAATATTAATGGCAATAAAACTATGATTATAAGTAGCTCGGCAAGCCTTCCTCTAGCTTCGATACCCTTAGACGCACCATATGCCGCAAGGGCTAAAACAGCAATAAATATAACGATATATGGGGTTGTCGGCAACATTATTGATTGCGTAATTTCTGCAAAAAGGCGCAAATAAAATGCCGCAAGCAGTATAAAGCGGGCGGATAGCAAAAGGCAGAAAAAAGAAGCAAGAAACCTGCCAAACAGCCGTTTTGTATAATCGTAAAATGTTTGACCTATATTAGCCTTAATAATAAATGTTATTAGAATTACTAATAACACGGCGGCGACAACCGCAATTATAACACCTATCCAACCATCTTGTGCGGCGTGTTCTGCCGTGCGTCGTGGTAATGCCGTTACACCAAATCCAAATATTTCTAAAAACAGCAAAGCCTGCACTTGGCGCAAAGATATTTTATTGTTTAATGCAAACATATCATTCCTCCTTATGCCAATTACCTAGATGATTAACCACTTGTCTGTCGCATTGTTCGGGATTGGCGTAAATTGGGCGTTTTTTCATAAATATAATCGGCGCACGGAATATGGTATCTTTAAAATCTGAAAATCCATTGATTTCGCCAGCTGCAAATGGGAAAAGATAGGGCAAGCCAAAACTTTTTAATGACGCAAGGTGTATTAAAATGATGATAAGAGCCATCCAAAAGCCTAGAATACCAAGCACAGCAGACAAGCCGATTATCAAAAATTTTGACAAACGAAAGCCCGAAACAAGCGAATAATTAGGAATGGCAAACGACGCAATGCCCGTCAACGCTACGACTATAACGACAATGGGGCTTACAATGCCTGCTTGTACAGCGGCTTCGCCCACGATAATACCACCTATAATACCGATAGAGCTACCTATTGGGCGTGGCAAGCGAAGTCCTGCCTCTCGCAACAGCTCGAAGGCAAATTCCATCATCACAACCTCCATAACGGCGGGCAGTGGTATATTTTCTCTAGCCGCCGCCATTTTAAAGGCAAGCACGGTTGGTAACATATTTGGGTGGAAGGTGGTAATGGCGATATAAAGTCCCGGTAAAGCAAGGGCAAAAAACGCCGCCGCAAAGCGCAAAATGCGTACAAAAGACATAATTTCCCAACCTTGGGAATAATCCTCGCTGGCTTGAAAAAGCGAGTTCATTGTACAAGGCACAAGTATTGCCGTTGGCGAATTATCAACCAAAATCGCAATACGCCCCTCCAAAATGCCGCTTGCCGCCTTGTCGGGTCTTTCTGTAATTTGGCATTGCGGAAAAGGCGAGGAAAAATCTTCCTCAATAAGTTCTTCCAGTGCGCCTGCATCTAAAATGCCGTCAATATCAATATTTGCAAGGCGTTTTTCCACTTCCTCCAATACAGCGGGGCGCACAACGTCATCAAGATAACACAGCGCAATATTGGTCTGTGTACGCCGCCCAACAATGCTTTGTTTAACCTTCAGTTTGGTATCCCGTACACGCTTGCGCAAAAGTGCCGTGTTAATGCGCATTACATCCGAAAATGCTTCGTTAGAGCCTTGCACGACAACCTCTATGCTTGCCTCGTTTACTCCACGATTGGGAAATCCTTTTGCAGACACAATTATTGCTGTGTCAGCACCATCTACAAAAACCGCTACATCGCCTGTTAAAATCGCTTTTGCGGCGGCTTCTAAATCTTTTTCTTCCTTTAAATCTGCCGTTGTAAGACCGCCCTCTTTAAGCGTTTCTAGTAAACTAAGCGGCTCGTTAAAAAACTGCTCGGGCAGACGCTGTGCCGATGCCATTGTTTGCGTTAATATCCTATCTTCTATTAATTGCCTGTCTACCAAGCCGTCAATATAAACGATATAGGCAAAGCGTTGCAAACTGGCTCCGATAGGGACTTTTCGGCGCACAATATCATTGCAGTTGTCGAAAATAGTGTCGAAATAATTTATATTATCATCCAACTTGTTATAAATTTTCACAAAATCGCTCCTAAATGGTTGATTTCTTTTTCAAACTATGTTAAACTATTATTAATCGAAAGATGGTAAAAAACACACGATAAATAAATTTGGGGGACGTTATTTTATGGAAAACTTGAAAAAAACACGATGGATAAGGCTTGTAGCTTTGTTTGGGGCGATTGTTACGGTTGTCGTTATTGGTATTTTTATGTGGAATAGGCTCGCAGATAATGACCCGCCACGGGCTAATGTTACATTGCTTTTAAGGCAGGATTTGACAGAAACCGTGCCGCTTCGTGGTGCTGTGCAAAGCCAAAACAGCCGCAATGTGGCGGCAGTGCTTAATTTGCCGGTGCGTGAGGTTTTGGCAAATGTAGGTGATGAGGTTTACGAGGGGCAAGTGCTGGCTGTTTTAGACACAACCGATTTGGAACTTAACATTGCACAACAAAGGGCGGAAATATCAGCTTTTGAGCAGACCAGTACGCTGAATTTGGAAAACGCAAGGCAATTACATACCGATGCACAAAGCGCCCTTAATACGGGGCAAAATCCACAAATTATGGCGGCGCAGTCTGCTGTAAACAATGCGCTTTTGGCTGTAGAAAATGCAGTGCGTAACCGTGATAATGCGCTGGAAGCGCAAAATGCGCAAGATTTATTGGGTGATTTTGTAAATTTGGCACAGACTGTTGCAAATGCGCAAATGCAGGTTGATGTTGCCCACCAAAACCATCAAAGTGCGGTTATGGCTTTGGATGTGGCATTTATTGCCGCAGAAGCCGAAATTGCAAGGCTTTCGCAGGCTGTATTGCAAGCAGAAATTGCGATTGAAAATGATAGTAGGATGATAGCCCTAATGCGGTTGGAACGACAGCTTGCAGAAAGCGAGATACGTGCACCTATTGACGGCACTATCACATTTGTGCGTGCTGATGTGGGCAATATTGCCGCTGGTGTAATGTTTGTAATAGAAGATACACAAAACCTTATGATAACCACAAGCATAAGGGAATATGATGCCGCAAGCGTTGCGGTTGGTATGCTGGTAGAAATACGCATTGATGCTGTAACAGATGCTATTTTTAATGGTTTTGTGTCGTTTATTGACCCGACGGCGACACGCTCTATGCAGGGAGATGTAGAATTTGGTGCGGAGATAGCTGTTACAAGCTATACACCGCAATTGCGTATAGGGATGAATACACGCCTAAATGTGATTTTGCAAGAGAGCAGGGATACTTTTGCAGTGTCTTTTGATGCAGTTTGGCGAGATGATAATGATGATTGGTATGTTTTTGTTGCAGAAGGCGAGGGAAGCACACGAACAGCCCGCCAAATGCCTGTAACAATAGGCATTAGCGGTGATTTTATGGTGGAAATTATAAGCGATGAACTGACAAGCGGTATGTTAATAATTAACAATGCGGCAAATGTTGTAGATGGTATGCAAATTTTGATAAACTAGAGGTGCAAAATGCCCGTCATTAAAATGCAAAATATAAATAAAAAATTCTATATAGGCTTGCCCAACGAGCTACATATACTAAAGGATATTAGTTTTAGTGTAGATGAGGGCGAGTTTGTGTCTATTATTGGTCCGTCTGGTAGCGGAAAGTCTACTTTAATGAACCTAATTGGTGCGCTTGATGTGCCAACTACAGGTAGTTATGTGTTGGATGGGGTGGACGTTTCGACACTTAGCGACAACAAATTATCTGACATACGCAATCAAAAGATTGGGTTTATTTTCCAAACTTTTAATTTAATACCACGCTCGACGGCATTGCGCAATGTCGAATTACCGATGCTTTACGGTGGTTTAACAGCCGCAGAACGCAACAAGCGGGCAAAAGAGCTTTTACAGATAGTGGAAATGAGCGACCGTGGCACGCACCGCCCAAGCGAGCTTTCGGGCGGGCAAAAGCAGCGTGTTGCTATAGCCCGTGCAATGGCAAACGACCCCGCTATATTGCTTGCGGACGAGCCGACAGGTGCGCTGGATTCCACCACGGGGCGGCTTGTTATGGATATTTTTCACAACTTACACAAAAAGCATAATAAGACGATAATATTAATAACGCACAACCAAAACCTAGCCGCCGAAACCCAGCGAATAATAACCTTGCACGACGGCGAGATTATAAGCAACAAGCGCAATCAAAGCAAGAAACGACAAAAATTAGTAAAAGGTGATTGATATGCATTTATGGGAAAATATACAATTGGCTTTGGAAGGGTTGCGGGCAAACAAAATGCGCTCGTTGCTTACTATGCTTGGAATAATTATTGGTATTGGGGCTGTTATTGGTATTGTTACGGTGGGCGATAGTATGACGGCGGCTGTAACGGGCGAGATGGCGGGGCTTGGTGTGTCTAACATCACGGTGCGTGTTGACCCACGTGGTGGCGGCGGTACAATGGGGGCTATGACGGATGTTATGGGCGGCTCGCAGGCTATTCCGCAAGAGCACGACCTTATTACAAACGAGATGATAGAGCGGTTTGTGGAATTTTATCCTAACGAAATTAGGGCGGTTGGGCTACAATCTCCCGCTGGTATTGGACAGGTTGAAAGCGGACGGTTGTCATCTAATATCAATTTGATGGGTGTTAATGCGGGTTACGGCATTACTGGCGGTGTAAATATGTTAGATGGTAGCTTTATTGGTGATGGCGATGTGGCTTCAAGGCGTTTTGTGGCTGTTGTTAGCGATATAATGGTTGCTAATATCTTTCCCGATGGCACAAACCCGCTTAATCAAGAAATTAGGGTTGCTATTGGCAACCGCATTGAAACCTTTATAGTGATGGGTGTTTTTGAACATACGACATTGCTACCGCCTTTTGTTGGCGGTAATGCAGTAAATCCCAATGCACGTACAAATTTATATATACCAATTTCAACGGCGAATTTTATCAGCGGAAATTCTAATGCACATCAAAATTTTACTGTTATGGTGCAACCCCACGTTAATGTGTCAGAATTTACAAGCACAACCACACGCTTTTTTAACAGTTTTTATAACGATAATCCCCGTTTTCGTGTTGGTGGATTGCCTATGGATAGGGTGTTGAGTATTACCGAAACCGTGATGGACACAATATCTATTGCAGTTGCTGTTATTGCGGGCATATCGCTTATTGTTGGCGGCGTTGGGGTTATGAATATAATGTTGGTGTCGGTTACAGAGCGCACAAGGGAGATTGGCACACGCAAGGCTTTGGGTGCACGCAATAGCTCTATACGGGCGCAGTTTATTGTTGAAGCGGTAATTATCTGCGCCATAGGCGGTATTTTGGGTGTTGGGCTTGGTTTTGGACTTGGCTATATTGGGTCTACGTTGTTAGGGCAACCGACAATGCCCACGGTATTTATTATTGTAGTTGCTGTATTATTTTCGATGATTATAGGGTTATTTTTTGGATATTATCCTGCAAATAAAGCGGCAAAACTTGACCCTATAGAGGCATTGCGGTATGAATGAGAAAGGATAATAATATTATGTTGCGAAAATTTATATCTAAAAATCTAGCAAAACCCGATGGTTTTGTTGGAAAAATTGTTCTTAGGGTGTTAAACCGCCATAATAGATTGATGTATGATGAAGTTATTAGATTGCTTGATGTTGGACAGGGCGATGTAGTTTTAGAAGCCGGTTGCGGCAATGGTGTTGTTTTAAATACGCTGGCAAAACGTGCTGGCGATGCGAGCTTTGTGGGCATTGACATTTCGCAATCTGCGGTGGAGGCGGCTATTCGACAAAACAAGACATTCGTTAAAAATGGCAGAATGAAGGTTGATTTGGGTGATGTTGCCAAATTAAGTTTTGCCGATGAATTGTTTACAAAGGTGTATACAATAAACACAGTATATTTTTGGGATGACCTTAATGCAACGATGCAAGAAATTTATCGCGTGTTGCGCCCGAATGGTGTGTTTATCAATACATTGTATACAAATGAAACGCTGAAAAAGTATTCATATACACAATATGGATATAAGTTTTTCAGTACACAAGAATTAGAGCAAGCGGGCAACAATGCAGGTTTTGCGGTCAAAGTCATCCCTATTATGGATGGGGCGGCAAACTGTTTTATATATATGAAACAAGATTGCGGGTTGAACCTGCAATGACATTACAAGGAGTGAACAAAATGAAAGACGGAAGAAAAATTTCAACAGCAGTTATACGGCGTTTGCCTAGGTATTATCGTTATTTGGGCGATTTGTTAGACAAAGATATTACACGCATAAGCTCTAAAGATTTGTCGCAACGTATGGGTATTACCGCCAGCCAAATAAGACAGGATTTAAACCATTTTGGATGTTTTGGGCAACAGGGATATGGATATAATGTAGAGCTTTTGTATCAAGAAGTTAAGCATATATTGGGTCTTGACCGCAGTTATAATGTTATTTTGGTAGGTGCTGGCAATTTTGGGCAGGTGCTTATTAACAACCAAAATTTTGCAAAACGTGGCTTTGATTTTGTTGCGGCTTTTGACAATAACCCAGATGTTGTCGGTACGAATGTAGGCAATATAAAAGTGATGGATGTGGCAAAATTGACAGATTACATATCAAAAAACCGTGTGGATATTGCTGCTCTTACTTTGCCAAGCGGTGTCGTGCAGGATGTATCAAAAATTGTTGCTGACGCTGGTGTTAAGGGCATTTGGAACTTTTCGCACGACGACCTACGTTTGCCACACGATGTTATTGTTGAAAATGTACGTTTGACGGATAGCATTATGACATTATCTTACAAAATTAGCGAAGATGAGATTTTGCGTCGTGCCGTGCGGGATGTTTGGTAGGATAAAAAAAGAAACGTAAAGCATTTTGCAGACATATTTTTCTTATGTGCGTATATTTACATATTACGATGACTGATAACATAGGAGAACGAAGTGGACTTTTCGATTTTAATAATGCCCATTTTAGGCGCAATAATTGGTTTTGGCACTAATGTGCTGGCTATTGTAATGCTTTTTCGCCCCCATCGTGCTGTTAAGATTGGGGGCTTTACGTTGCCTTTTACACCTGGGCTTATACCGAAACAACAGGCAGAGCTTGCCAAGGCGGTTGGCGAAACATTGGGCGAAAGCGTGCTAACGCCCGACGCATTAATGGCGGCGGCTACTAATGACGAAATAATTGACGGCATAACCTCCGCCGCAATAGGATTTGTGGTGGATTTTGCTGACCACGCACCGCATATAAAGCATTTTGCCGCACGGCATATACCAAATGCTCACATAATAACCCAAAATATAATCGACCATCCAAAATGGGGCGAGTTTTTGCGCCAAACCACCACAAAAATAATTAAAGAAAACACCAAAGGCATCTTGGGTGTTTTTGTCAATCCCGACAAAATATATAATTCGCTAACTCAAAATTTAATAGATTTTTTGCAAAGCGAGGAAGGCCAAGCAACCCTTGCGCAAAATATTGATAAAATAATAGACCAAGCCCCAAACCACCTGTTGGAACAAAACCTGCTAAAAACCGAAAACATACGACCGCTTATTGCCTTTTTAACACAAAAAGCCGCCGCTTTGTTAGTAAACTCTATTAACATCCCAGCCATAATAGAAGAAAAAATAATCGCCCTAAGCCCTGCCGAGATGGAAAAACTATTGCTTACTGTAGTACGCAAACAATTAAAATGGATAGCGGCATTGGGTGGTGTGCTTGGATTTATTATTGGGTTTATTCCTGCGTTAATGCAGATGTGAGGTGAAATTATAATGCTTACAGAAATGCAACCCGCCAAACCTTTTGTGAAATGGGTTGGTGGAAAAGGGCAATTATTGAATGAGATTAGAAAAAAATATCCTGCCGATTTAGGTGGCAGAGTAAAAAAATACGCCGAACCCTTTGTTGGCGGCGGTGCAGTTTTGTTTGATATTTTGAACAATTATCAACTTGATGCAGTTTATATTGGTGATATAAATAAAGAATTAATTAAAACATATCAAGTAATACGTGATAATGTTGATAGTTTGATTGATATTTTGGGTGAATTTCAGAAGGAATATAATTCGTCTTCAGAGGTTAAACGCAGGGAGATTTATTACAATAAACGCTCGTTATATAATATGCAAAAATCTGCAAGCGATGACGAGCGTGTTCGGCTTGCCGCTTTGTTTATTTTTTTAAATCGCACTTGCTTTAACGGGCTTTATAGGGTAAATACAAAAGGCGATTTTAATGTGCCGCAAGGCAGGTATAGTAACCCTTGTATTTGTGATGAAAAAAACCTACTAGCAGTTTCTGAAAAATTGCGGGATGTACAAATTGTGTGTGGCGATTATTCTTTATCCGCAAATTTTATTGACGGTGATACCTTTGTTTATTTCGATCCTCCATATCGACCATTATCTACCACTGCAAACTTTACCACATATTCGCAAAATGGCTTTGGGGATGATGAGCAAATTAAATTGGCAGAATTTATTAATGATATGAGCAACCGTGGAGCTTATGTTCTTGCAAGCAATTCTGACCCAAAAAACGCTGACGAAAATGACAATTTCTTTGATGAACTTTATTCCAGACATAAGATTTTGCGGGTGGAAGCAAGCAGAGCAATAAATTCTGACAGTACAAAGCGAGGCAAAATTAAAGAATTATTAATTACAAATGTATAGGGAGGAAATATGCATAGAGAAGAAGCGTTGATTAAATTAAAACAAATTGAAGGGCAAGATTTACATTTGCTTGCCGAAAAATTTGGGATAACTGTTTTATCCGATAATGGGAAGGTAAATAAAGGGTGGGCGGGACACGTATGCGAAAGATTTTTGGGATTGCCTATTAATTCCGCACAAAGTCCAAATTTCGGATCGTGGGAATTAAAAAGCGTACCTTTAAAACGTCTAAAAGGCGGTGAACTAACTTTTAAAGAAACTATGGCGGTTACTATGATAGACCCTTATCACGTTGCACGAACACCTTTTGAGGAAAGTCATCTTTTGGCAAAACTTAAAAAAGCCGTAATTGTTGCAAGAATTGTCGGTAAAAACTATAAAGAACCAACATTCGTTCATTCGGTAACTTCTATAGATTTAAATGAAGAAATGTATGCGGCTATAGAAGCTGATTATAAGCTGGTTAAAGATTGCTTGCTTGATGGCGAACGAGGATTTTCGGCTCTAACAGGTCGGATGGGAGTTTATATACAACCCCGAACCAAAGGTAAAGGACACGGAAGCACGTCAAGAGCATTTTATGCAAGAAAGATATTTTTGGCAAATTACATAGATTTAAGCGAATAACCCCCATAAAAAGGTTTTGCGCCCGCATGAGGATACGGGCGCGAAAGGGGGTTGAAATAGATTAAGGGGGGTGTGTTCGCCGGTTTGCTTGCGCAGGGACCGGCCTTGCAGTCGACAGGACTTGAACCTGCACGAGATAATTCTCACAAGATCCTTAGTCTTGCGCGTATACCACTTCCGCCACGACTGCTTGTCCAACTTTTTAAATGATTATACACCATAGTAAAAAATTTGTCAAGAAAAATTTTTTATGTTTGAAATTTTGTAAAAGTGTGATATACTTATAATGTAAAATGTTACGAGGAGGGAAAGTTATGAAAAGATACGAAGATGAAAGTTTTGACGAGCAATTAAATGAATACGATGTTGTGTTGCAAGAGGATTTTTGGGAAGACGAGCGGTTGGATAAGGCGGATAAGCGCAAGGCGGGCGGGCGGTTGTTTTTAGCTGTTGCGGTTGTGCTTATTGTAACCTTTGTTGGTGCGCCTTTGTTGGGGGCTGGGCTTGGTTTTGGCTCGCAGATAGCCACAAACTATATGTTGCCAAGGCTTTTAGATGATTCTGCCGCACGTGAAGGTTTTGCTTTTGATAATGTGCATACACCGCTTTCGCCGCTTGCTGTTCGCAATTTGGATGGTGACACCCCGCTTGTAGGGCGAAAAGATTATGTTGCGCTTGTAGAGGCTGTTAAGCCCAGCGTGGTAACGCTGTCGGTTGTTATGCCATCTGACGCTTCGGTGCGTGCAGGCGAAACCCGCTCTAGGGCAGGCACGGGGATATTGATGTACGAAACAGCATCACGGTATTATATTGCTACAAATGCGCATGTTATCGCTGGTGGTGTAGAGGTTTATGCGTCTATAGAAGGCTCTGCGCCTATTGCTACCATACCTATAGGACGTGATGATGCTGAAGATTTGGCGGTTATTGCCGTTGAAAAAGGCGAGGCAGTGCGTGCGGGCGTTACCAGTGTTACATTAGCACGTTTTGGAGATTCTCACGCCGCACAGGTTGGCGAAATTGTTGTTGCCATAGGCAATGCAATGGGCGAGGGGATAGCGGTTACAAACGGTATTGTCAGCGCAAAGGATGTAGAAATTTATGTTGATGGAATGTTTTTGGATGTTTTGCAGACCAACGCCGCTATAAACCGTGGTAATTCTGGCGGACCTTTGGTTAATGTTTTTGGTGAAGTAATAGGCATTAACACTGCAAAATTTAATGAACAAGTGGCGGAAGCAATGGGTTATGCAATACCATCAAATGTGGCGAAGCCTATTTTGGAACGCATTATGCACGAAGGACCAGAAGCACCACGCCCAAGGATTGGCATAAACGGCGACACGTGGACGGCAAGGGATGCACAGAATTTTGTAACAACACTAACCCGCCGAGGGCATAACCCGCAAACGCTTATGGTGCCACAGTCTGGCGCACTGGTTACACTTGTTGGTATGGGAGGTCCTGCGTATCAGGCGGGAATGCAACGTAATGATATAATTGTCGCTGTTGGCGGCGTGACTATTGATAATTTTGATGACCTAATAAGCAATATGGGAACTCGCAGGGAAGGCGATATTGTGGTGTTTACTGTTATACGTGGCGGATTAGAGCGGATTGATATACCAATAACGCTTGGCGAGCCGATTATGCCGTCGTTTTAGGTGTTTGCAGGCTTTGGATTTTAAGACATAAAAAAGGCAATGACGATGTGTCATTGCCTTTTTTATGCCTATTTTCGGTCTAGTATGCGCAGTACAAGTACGGTCATATCGTCTGTTATATGCCTGCCGTAGTTTCGTTTGCCTTTTTCTAGGATGTAGTCGGCGATGTCTTGTGGGTTGCGTATTGTTAGCTCCTCTAAAAGGTCTTGCAACCAGTCGTCTTGACCGTCTTTAACGCTGTCTGCTACGCCGTCTGTAACCATTACAACTATGTCGCTGTGCGACAAATATCGTTCGCAGGTGTCTATTTCGACGGTGTCAAGTATACCTACGGGCAATGTCCACGAGCCTATTTGCTCTACCTTGCCGTCCCGCAAAAGGTATGACGCCGACGCACCTATTTTCATAAATTCTGCAAGACCGTTGTTTAGGTCTATCATACAAATATCTAATGTTGAAAAAAATTCGTCTTGCGATTTTAACAGCAGTGCCGAATTAATTAATTTTATTGCGATGTCTTTTTTGAAGCCTTTTTCCATTAGTTCTTCCAAAAGCTCTATTGTGGCTTCGGAGCCGTCTTTTGCCCGCAAGCCGCTTCCCATACCATCTGAAAGTGCGGCAATAAGCCGTCCGTCACGCAATTGTATTAATGAAAAGCTATCGCCGCTGTCGTTGCTGTAATCTTTGCCTGTTTTAGCAACACCGCTGTGGATGTAAAATTTTTGCTTTTCGTAATATGATAAATGCACGGTACGCCCTGCGAAACGTTCGTTTGCAAGCTCCATTTGCCGTCCTATGGCGTGCGAAATTACCTCGGCGATATGTTTTGCGTATTTTGTTTGTCCTCTGCCGCCTTTGCGTGTTAGGCTTACTTCGTATTTGCCCAATGTGTTTTCTATTACTATCAAATTATCTACTTCTACATTTTGTTTTGCAAACTCTCGTAAAATGCGGTTTTCTGCATCTTTTTGCACATTTAGTATTGCGTCTACTTCTATTGCGAATTCGTACATAACGCTGGAAAGACCTGCAAATTGTTGGTGTATGGTGCTTTTTGCTTCTATCACTTTTTGCTGCCATTCACGACCGACACGGTCTATTTCTAGCGATGCCCCTAAATGCCCCATAAAATCGGCGGGATAGACACATTCTGACGCAAAGCCTATTGGTGCGTCCTCCATATATAATTTGCCGCGTTTATCGGCTTTTTGTACAATCTCACTTACATATCCCCAAGTGTTTTCGGCGTTTTTATCCCAGCATGCTGAAAACTTATGGCAACTTGCACATACATTTTTTTGTGCCGCCGAAATTAGCTTGTCCTCTTTAATTTCTTGTTGTGATTTATCTGAAATGCGTTGCTCGAAGGTTTTTGACAGCTTTTTATAACCGCCTGCTATGTCGTAAATGCGGTTAAGCACTTGTTCACGTATACGCTCTATATATTCTGTAGATGGGTTAAGTGCGGGGTTGACAGCGACGTGGATATTGGATAGGAAAGATTTTGGCAGGGCTATAAACACAGCCCCTGCAAGTGCTACCGACAAAGCCGCCGACCAGCCTACCAGCTCTAAATCGAAATATAATGCCGCAAAAAATGCTACAATAATAAAAGCCGCAAAAGATTGCGGACGACCCATAGAGCGCACAGCACCAGCCGCAAAGCCTGCCACGCCAAGCAAGGCCGCCATAAAAATAAACTCGAAGCCCGTTATGTTTAGCAAAAAGCCTAGGAGCATACCGCAGGTGGCGGCAACTGTTGCGCCGCCGGATTGCGCCGCCAACAGCACTATAACAGCGACCGAAAAGTAGCGTAGTGAAAACTGCCAAATATACACATCCGCTATGCCTACCATTATAATACCTGCCATTATCAGCACCGATATAATTTCTTCGTTGCTCATTGTGCCACGTTTTTTGTTTGGCATAATGCAAGCCATACCACGGGTTAGCACCAAAGCCAAGGCAAAAATTAGCCCGCCTTCCAGCACATTTATAAGCATAGTAAAAATGCCTTCGCTACGTATGATGATTAGCACAAAGCCCGATATTATTACGGCGACACCTGCCGTTAAAGCCTGCGAAAAGCTGGCTATATCACGGCTTGTTTTTGGTTTAAGGCTGACTATTAGGTTTGCGGCGCATAAAATTACGATTGCCAATAAATACTTCATTGAAAAATCTGTACGAAATGTTGTGAAAATGCCTAGGGTTGCAAAAAGTGCGGCGAAGTAGAATTTTGCACCTTTGAATAAAAATGCAGAAATGTAGGCAAGCGCAAAGGGGCTTGCGGCATCAAAAACCAAGGCACGAGCCGCCGCAAAACTACCTGCCACCAAAAAGACATCGGTTAGTAGCCGACGATTGATGTTCCATTTAAAAGTCGTTTCTTTTCTTCTTTCGTAAGCCTGCATAATATCACCATTAATGATTATATATGAGGTAGAAGGAAAAATTTGTCAAAACTTGAGCGGGTTGAAAATTTTTTTGAGCGGGTTTATTGTAGCCCCGTATACATATCAAGTAGTGTCTTGGCTGGATTGCTTCGGGCTTGGTGTGTGTTGGTTTATGTAGGCGGTAGCCCTCGCAATGACGGGTGGGATTGGATGGTTATTGTGGCGTTATATCTTTATAAGGTAAGACTGAGCATATGATGAGGGTGGTATTGTCGGTGCAATATACGGATAGTCTGTCTTTTGGTTTCCAGCCCAAAGCATCCCTTAATGTTTGGGGGAAGAACACCCTGCCTTTTTTTACTTTTGACATTATAATGTTTTGTGGTGATGCTTGTTGGCTGGCGTTTGGTTTTTGGTTTGTTTCTTTTTGCATAATGACGATATTGCCTATGGGTAAAAGGGTTACTGCATCGTCGGGCAGTAGCCGCAGATGTTTTCTAAATTGAAGGTGGATGGGTATACTGTGCAGGTCGTCGATTATTCTTATTTCGGCTTTGTACATAAAAAATACACCCCTTATGTCTTTTTGGTGTCAAGATGGAAATGTGCTTGACAAATAAGACCTGAGTGTGTATAATATCCTCAAGTCCTTCGGGGCGGTTTCGGGCTTGCTTGGGTGGCGTTATCGTGTGAAGGATTTAGCCGCCCAAGCAAGTTTTTTTATTTATGAAAACGCCCTCTGTGGTATAGTATAAAATGTTTTGTGGGGTTTGTCAAGGGGTTTTTTGGTTTATTGTGGCAGATTGTATTTATTATATGTAAAGAACAATTTGTGCTTGAAATTTTGTTTTGGTTGGGGTATAATTCTAAAGATAGTATAAAAATTAACAGGAGGTTTTGTAATGGACATAGATTTAAAGGCGTTGGACGGCGTTTTTGCTGTAGCAGGGCGTGATGAGGGTGCGCTTATTGCGGTGTTGCAGGGGGCGCAGGATTTGTATGGATATTTGCCGATGGAGGTTTTGGAGCGTATTGCGGACGAGATGGGGCTGGCTGTGGCGAAGGTTTTAGGGGTTACGACGTTTTATGCTCAGTTTCGCACAAAGCCTGTTGGTAAAAATTTGATACTATTATGCCAAGGGACGGCTTGCCACGTTAATGATTCTGCTATGGTTGAGGAGGTTATTAGCGAGCATTTGGGTATTGCAGAGGGTGATATTACTGATGACGGGCTGTTTTCTTATAACAACGTGGCTTGTTTGGGGTGTTGCAGCCTTGCACCTGCTATGATGATTGGCGATAAGGTTTATGGAAATTTAGACAGAGAGAAAATTGAAAAGATTTTGGATGATATAAGGGAGGTTGCGTTGTGCGAATAGTTGTTGGTCGTGGCAGTTGCGGTAATGCCGCAGGGGCTAGTGATGTTTTTGCGGCTTTTGTGGCGGCGGGTTTTGCGCCTGCTATTACGGGTTGCGTTGGTGCTTGTTATCTTGAGCCTATTGTGGATATTTATTATGATTCTGGTGCGAAAAAGCGTTTTGTTAGGGTGGATGAAAAGGGTACGGACGAGATTATAAAGCATTTAAAAGGCGAAGAAAACCACGTTGTTGATTATACTATAGGCGATAATGACGCAAAAATTTTGTTGGAGCAAAAGCGTGTTGCGCTGGTTAACTGCGGTGTTATTAACCCCGAGGATATAAACGAGTACATAGCAAAAAATGGGTATGAAGCGATTAAAGCGATAGTTGCGGGACGCACGCCAGAGGAAGTTATTGAGGAAGTGAAGGTTTCGGGGCTTGCTGGGCGTGGCGGGGCTGGTTTTCCTACTTGGTTTAAATGGAATGCGGCACGGCAAAATGCGGCTGATAAAAAGTATATTATTTGTAATGCAGACGAAGGCGACCCTGGGGCTTTTATGGACAGGGCTATTATAGAAGGCGACCCGCACGCAATTATTGAGGGTATGATGATTGCGGGGTTTGCTATTGGTTCTGACGAAGGGATTGTGTATGTGCGTGCGGAGTATCCGCTTGCCATCACACGTTTGGAAATTGCTTTGGAGCAAGCCCGTAGTGGCGGATATTTGGGCAAAAATTTGTTTGGGACGGATTGGTCTTTTGATATACGTATAAAGGCTGGTGCGGGTGCTTTTGTTTGTGGTGAAGAAACGGCTTTGATAGCGTCTTTGGAAGGCGAGCGGGGTATGCCAAGGCTTAAACCGCCTTTTCCTGCACAAAAGGGGTATAAGGGCAAGCCTAGCAATATTAATAATGTAGAAACGCTGGCGAATGTGCCGTGGATATTGCGCAATGGCGGTTGTGCTTTTGCCGCTATGGGTACTGAAAATTCTAAGGGTACAAAGGTTTTTGCGCTGGCTGGAAAGATTAATAATGGCGGGTTGGTTGAAGTGCCTATGGGTGCTACGCTTAACGATGTTATTTTTGGGCTTGGCGGCGGTATTAAGGATGGTAAGGCTTTTAAGGCTGTGCAGATGGGCGGGCCGTCAGGTGGTTGTATACCTGCCGAGCTTGGCGATACTATAATAGATTATAAGAGCCTTGCTGAAACGGGTGCTATAATGGGCTCTGGCGGTATGGTTGTTATGGACGAGCATACCTGTATGGTTGGGCTTGCGAAGTTCTTTTTAGAATTTACTTGCAAGGAAAGTTGTGGGAAATGTACGCATTGCCGCATTGGCACAAAGCGTATGTTAGAGATTTTGGAACGTATCACCAATGGCGAAGGGCGTGATGGTGATATTGAACTGCTTGAGGAGTTGTCGGGTGCTATAAAAGAAGGGTCGCTTTGTGCTTTGGGGCAGACTGCGCCAAACCCTGTTTTGACGACCCTTAAATATTTCCGCAACGAATATATCGACCATATCAAGCATAAAAAATGCACGGCTAAGTCTTGCCGTCCGCTTTTGACATTTAGTATTAAAGAGGATATGTGTACGGGCTGTAATTTATGTGGCAAGCATTGCCCGGTTAGCGGTATTAAAGGCGATTTGTGGCATGTGCATAGTGTGGAAAATTCGTCTTGTATTGCTTGCGGTAAATGTACACATTCTTGTCCTTTTGGGGCGATTGTTGTTGAATAAGCTTTGGAGGATAACAAATGAATATACCCGAAAGAATGAAACATTTTAATGTGCCGTCGGTAAGCTATACACGTTTTTATGGGCTTAATGTCTTTGTTAATGAGCAATTTGGCGTGCTTGAAAAAGGTGCGGATAGGGCGGCGGATGATAATGCTATTTTCCACGCTTGTTCTATTAGCAAGATGATAACTGCTTTATGCGTGTTGAAATTGGCACAGGATGGGCATTTGGATTTATATAAAGATGTGAACGAATATCTTACCGAATGGAAAATTGCTGATAATGAATTTGTTGCCGAAAAGAAAGTTACATTGGCTAATTTATTGGCACATCAAGCGGGTTTTTGTGATTATGATGGCAGTTTTAGCCCATATAAAAAAGGTGATGCTGTGCCAAAAACCATTGATATTTTGCGGGGTGTAACACCATATAATCCTGAAGAAGTGCGAGCTAAATATGTTCCTGAAACGGATTGCGAATATTCGGACGCTGGTTATTGTGTTATTAGCCAAGTGTTGCAGGATGTTTTTGGTGAAGATGTGCCGAAGATTGCAAAAAGGCTAATATTTGAGCCTTTGGGGTTGCAAAGGACTTTCTTTTGGGAGATTGGCAAAGAACCGCCCGAAGGTATTAATTTGGAAGATTGTGCCGCAGGACACGATAATGATGGTGAAGTCGTGGACGAAATAAGGGCGCAATACCCGAATATAGAAGGTGCGGGATTGTGGGCAACGCCGCACGAGATGGCGAAGATTGCGGTTGATTTGTTAAAGTCGTACCACGGCAATGGCGGTATTGTTTTAAACCAAGAAATGGCAAAATTGATGCTAACACCATATGGATGTGTTAACGACATAGGTTTGGGCGTTTTTCTTGACAAAGATAAAAATGGCGAGCCTTATTTCTTTTCGCAGGGTTGGGGTATTGGTATGCAGTGTAAATTGCGGGTTTATTATGATAAGCAGCAGGGTGTTGTGGTGATGACTAATTCGGAGCCAGGGATGGAGCAAGATGTGGCTTTGGTTGGCGAAATTATAGAGAGTGTTTTTGAGTGAAGGGAGCAGATATGGATAAAATTGTGCTACATATAAATGGTATAAAGGTGGAAGCGGCGGCGGGTTGCACTATTTTAGAAGCGGCGCAGGCGGCTGGGGTGGATATTCCTAATTTATGCCATAGCGAGCTTTTAAAGAGTTATGCGTCTTGCGGTATTTGCGCTGTAGAGATTGAAGGAAACCCACGTTTAATGCGTGCTTGCGCAATACAAGCGGCTGATGGTATGGTAATAAATACTAACAGCCCACGAGCTATTGCAAACCGCAAGGCGGCTTTAGATTTGATGTTAAGCGACCATCGTGGTGATTGTTTGCCGCCGTGCCAATTGGCTTGCCCTGCGCAAACCGCTTGTCAGCAGTATGTTAATGTTGCGGCAGAAGGTGATTTTGATGGGGCGATACGTATTATAAAGGATAAAATACCTGTGCCTGCAAGCATTGGGCGTGTTTGCCCACGTCCTTGCGAGGACGCTTGCCGTAGACATATGGTGGACGAACCTATATCAATAGGCACGATAAAGGAATTTGTGGCGGATGCTGATATGGCAAATGGTACGGTTTATGTGCCGGCTGTTGGCGAGCCAACGGGTAAAAAGATTGCTATTGTAGGCGGCGGGCCCGGTGGGTTGTCTGCGGCGTATTTCTTACGCACAATGGGGCATAGTGCGGAAATTTTTGACGCAATGCCTGCTATGGGCGGGATGTTGCGTTATGGCATACCCGAATACCGATTGCCGCGCAATGTATTGGATAAAGAAATTGACGCAATTGCTGGTATGGGCGTAACAATGCACAATAATATCAAAATTGGTGTTGATAAAGATTTGGCTACGCTAAAAAACGATTTTGATGTGGTTGTTGTTGCGGTTGGTGCTTGGAAAGCCGCCGCTTTGGGCTGTGTTGGCGAAGATAGCGAAGGTGTTTTTGGTGGTATAGATTTTTTGCGTGATGTTTCTATTGGTAATGCGCCGAATTTTAGTGGCAAAAAGATTGCTGTAGTTGGCGGCGGTAATACGGCTATGGACGCGGCTAGAACGGCGGTTAGACTTGGTGCTGATGCTGTTTATAATATTTATCGTCGCACCCGTGAAGAAATGCCAGCGCAGGCTATTGAAATTGCCGAAGCTATTGAAGAAGGTGTGGATTTCCGCTATTTGGTTAATCCTGTTGAAATTATAGCGAAAGACGGCAAGGTTTCCGCACTTGATTTGCAGAAAATGGAGCTTGGCGAACCTGACGAGCAAGGTCGCCGCAGACCTGTTGCTGTAGCTGGTGCAAGGGAAATTTTGCCTGTTGATATAGTTATTGTTGCGATAGGTCAAAACGCTGCTTTGGCTGGGCTTGATGTGCTTGCGCAAAATAGATGGGGTAATATTGAAATTAACGGAAAGTTTCAAACAAATATCCCTGCTGTGTTTGCTATTGGTGATGTAGCCGCAAATGGTGCAGGTATTGCGATAGAAGCAATTGCAGATGCCGAAGCCGCCGCAAAAGAGATTGACGCATTTTTGCGTGGTACAAATGCTGTTGTGAAACATAAATTTTTGGTGCGTGAGGATAAACTTACGGCGGAAGATTTTGCGGATGTAGAGCGTGGTGTGCGTATGAAAATACCGCACCGTGATGGGGCTGTGCGTAATAAAGACTTTGCACCTGTGAATTTGCCGCTTACAGAAGAAGCGGTGCAAGCGGATGCCGCAAGATGTTTAAAATGCGGTTGTGATGCCTTTGACAAATGTAAGTTGATAAAATATGCAAATATGCACGACGTTGCGCCTGATAAATTTGAGGACACGGCGATGCCGACTAATACGCAACCTATAAATTCGCATATTGTGCTAAATACAGATAAATGCATACTTTGCGGGCTTTGCGTGCGAATTTGTGAAGAAGTAGTGGGCGAAACGGCTTTGGGGTTGATGAACCGTGGTTTTGATGCGGCTGTGTCACTTGCGGTGCTTGCTCCGCCTGCGTCAGCCGATTGTGCTAATTGTGAAAAATGTCTTAAAAATTGTCCGACGGGGGCGTTGTCGGTTAAATAACTTTAGAAAGATAGAGGTGTAAATATGATTACCACAGAAAGATTGATTTTAAGGCGCTTTACGGCAGACGACACAGAGGAGTATGCCGATATTATGACAGACCCGAATGTATACCGTTATTTGGGTACAGGTCAAGGTATGCCTAGGGAACAGATTGGGCGGTTTATTAACAATCTTAATATGACTTGGGGGCACGGTTTGGGTGTATATGCGGTTGTGGAGAAGGAAAGCGGCAAGCTGATAGGGCATTGTGGCGTGCGTGGTTTGCCTTGTGGTCGCAAAGAGATTTTGTATGCCTTTGGTGAGAACGCTTGGGGCAAAGGATATGCCACGGAAGCCGCTGAAGCGGTGCTTGCAGAGCATAGCGTACGTCCGCTGATTGCCGTGTCGTATCCGGAAAATCCAGCTTCTATCGGTGTTATTAAAAAATTAGGTTTTAAGTACGTTGGGCAGGAGCAGATGTTTGGTAAGACGTTGGAGTCCTTTATATTAGAATAATAGTTAAATTATGGGAGGCATTAAAATGCAAAAGAAAGAAGTATTATTTTTATTATTAGACCATTGGGCTGAATGGGAAGCGGGTTATGCAACGGCTTGGGTTGGCTTTTGCGATGATTATGTTGTTAAAACAATTAGTATTGACAAGAAATCAAAGGTTTCTATCGGTGGTATGAGGGCAGAAATAGATTATTCTATAGAAGAATATCAAAACCTTGATAATTTGGCGATGGTGGTGTTGATTGGAAGCGGCTCTTGGAGAGATAACCGTTATGATGATATTGCCGATTTTGTAAGAAAGGCTAGGGGTGTTGACATTCCTGTTGCGGCTATTTGTGCGGCTACGACTTTCTTGGCAAAGCACGGTTTTCTTAATAATGTCAAACATACCAGCAATGGTTTAGAATTTTTTAAAGAAAGACTTAAAGATGAAGAAGGTTATACAGGATGGGAGTATTTTACTTCCTTGCAAGCTGTAAATGATGGCGGTTTTATAACTGCAAATGATACAGCATCTTTAGAGTTTGCACGTGAAATTTTGCTTACCTTAATAACAGATGCAGAAGGTCAAGAAGGAATAAACGGATGGTACGGAAGGTACAAGAATGGATTGTTTGAAAAATAGGGCGTGAAAGGATGGAAGAATTTTTGTAATGTACAAATATCGCCGTTGTGGTATTGGAAATCGGGCATTTTATGAAGTTCTTGACACGCACAAAGGCAAATGGCAAGTGCTTTATCACCCAAACAATATAGCATCTGCCAGTTTTTGGGAAAGGGCAATTGACGAGCGTACCAATAGTAAATACGAACAGATAAAATCCCATACCCACGAGGATTATCGTTACGAAGATGGTTCGTTTGGTAATGTGATGTATTTTGAGAACAATCAACATATTTAAAGCAAAAAATCTCTGCTTAACGGCGGAGGTTTTTTTCGTAAAAATGTTAAATATACTTGACATTATGATTTATATATGTTACTATTACTTTGGAGGTGATGCCGTGGAAAAGAATTTACGGATTAAAGCTGCAAGGGCGGCGAAGGATATGACGCAGAAGGATTTAGCGGATGAGGTTTGTGTTACGCGCCAAACGATAAATGCAATAGAAAAAGGTGATTATAACCCGTCTGTTAAGTTGTGCATCGCTATTTGTAGGGTGCTTGGGAAGACTTTGGATGAATTATTTTGGGAGGATGATAAAGATGAACGAAAAGAAAAACTATGATGAAATGCAAAGTATGATACGAGGAAAAATTGGTAATCAAATGTTTTTTGTGGTGGTTTTTATAGTGTTGATTGACGGTTTGTTGCACGCAAGGGGTATTGTTTGGTGGGATTTTGATTATAGTGTTTGGGCTATCACCGTTTTTTGTACGGTTATTTATGTTGTGAGGGTAATTGTAGCAGGAGCGTATTTTCCGGCAAATTTTAGCAGAGGAAACCCCATTGCCGCAATAATTGTTTCTGCGGTTATGCCGGTTGCTGCTTTACTGTTAATTCTTCAGCCTGTTTGGCTTGAAGGGTGGTTGTACAATATAACGTGGATGGCGATGGCGGGTTGTTTTATATATACTATGCGTAATATAATAATGAGGAAAATAAAAAAATAAGCAACAAAAAAGCCGCCGTAACAGGCGACTTTTTATTATAGCCAAGCGGCGATTTTATCTTCAATATCTTCTTTTGGAATAACGCCGACCATACGGTCTACCACTTCACCGTCTTTAAAGATTACCATTGTAGGAACGCCCCTGATGCCATATTTTACGGCAATTTCTTTTGCTTGGTCTACGTCCAGCTTAAAGACTTTTGCTTTGTCAACCATTGCAATTGCGACTTCTTCTAAAATAGGCAAAATCATTTTGCAAGGTGCGCACCAAGTGGCGAAAAAGTCCACTAAAACAGGCATATCCGCCTGCAAAACCTCTTGTTCAAAATCTGTTTGACTAATTAATTTAAGCATTGTTTTATCCTCCTGCCAAATCTTTACTATACTAGGCTGAAAAGATATTATAACACAAATAAGTTGTCCCGTAAATACCTTTTGTAAAATTTGCTTTTTTTTTAGGTTTGTGCTATGATAATTAATTATGTATGAAATTGCGGGGAGTGATGTGATGATTTCGAGCCAAACTTTGCAAAATGTTTTGGATGGGTTAAAGGGGCTTGTTGGTCGTGATTTTAGTATTTTAGGGCGTGATGGAAAGGTGGTGGCTTCTACCCAATCCAAACTTTTGCATACACGTATTTTTGCTGTGGAGGAATTTGTGCAATCTGTTGCTGTTACCCAGACCGTTAAGGGACAGCAATATTTTAAGGTTTTTGATAATGGTGTGGCGGAATATGTGGTTAGCGTGCGTGGTGAAGATGAGGATGCATATGGTATTGGTAAATTAGTAGCCTTCCAAATAGAGGGTTTGATTGCGGCTTATAAAGAGCGTTTTAGCCGTGGTAATTTTATTAAAAATTTGTTGCTTGATAATTTGCTTTTAGTGGATGTTTATGCCCGTGCAAAAAAACTATCTATCGAGCTATCTATGCGCCGTGTGGTGTATTTGATAGAGGTTGGTGGCGGAGATGAAAACGAAATGGCAGCAAAGATAAAAGAAAATTTTGTCGCAAAGGGTAAAGATTTTGTAGCAATATTGGACAGGACACATATCATATTGGTTAAAGAGCTAAGAAAATGGGAAGAAATAACAGAAATTGAAAATTACGCAAATATTTTGGCAACAGAGCTGGCGAAAGACCTTGAAAATCCTCTACGCATAGGCATTGGAACCGTGGTGTACGAGTTGCCTTTTGTTTCACGCTCGTATAAAGAAGCAAAAATGGCATTGGAAGCAGGCGAGATTTTTGAATCCGACCAAAACGTGCTAAATTATGAAACGCTGGGGCTTTTACGTTTGATATACCAATTGCCAAGGTCGCTTTGTAAAATGTTTGTAACAGAGATTTTTGGGGATGTTACGGCGGATGATTTTGACGAAGAAGATTTAGCGGCTGTTGATAAATTTTTTGAAAACAACCTTAATGTATCGGAAACGGCTCGCCAATTGTTTATACACAGAAACACGCTTGCGTATCGTTTGGACAAATTGCAAAAGATGACGGGGCTTGACCTTCGTAGCTTTGATGACGCTATAATTTTCAAATTAACGCTGATGGTCGGAAAATATTTAATTTATAAAGATAGCCATAATATCGCATAAAATCAACTTTCTTTCGGAAATATTAGAGCTTTTTTAAAGATTATTACAAAAAAATTAATTTTAGGGGTTGCACTTTTTGCGATGATAGTGTATAATGTTAAAAATATGTGTCAGAAATGTTAAATTTTACAGCCAAATATTACGATATGTTACGAAATATTAATTAATTGTTACAGAGTTTTGTAACAATTGAGAGCAACACGAAAGGGGTAATTCCCAATATGATTAAAATTATAAATGCCACAAAAATATACGATAACGGTGCAAGAGGCGTGCAGGATGTAACGCTAACCATTGACAAAGGCGAATTTGCTTTTATTGTAGGCTCATCTGGCAGTGGTAAATCTACCTTAATAAAAATTTTGTTACGTGAAATGGATTTAACCGAAGGCGAAATTTACATTAATGGTGAAGACATAACATATTATGGCAAAAAAGAAATTCCGTTTTTGCGACGCAAGATGGGTGTTGTTTTCCAAGATTTTAGGCTTTTGCCAACAAAAACTGTTTACGAAAATGTCGCTTTTGCAATGCAAATAACTGATGCTTCCAGCCGTGAAATTAGACGTAATGTGCCAATGGTACTTTCTATGGTTGGCTTGCAAAAAAAATCTAAGGCTTACCCTGACCAATTGTCGGGCGGCGAACAACAGCGTTGTGCATTGGCTCGTGCCATTGTCAACAACCCACCGATTCTTTTATGCGACGAGCCAACGGGTAACCTTGACCCTGACACAGCTTGGGATATTATGAATTTATTAGACGAAATAAACAGCCGTGGCACAACGGTAGTAATGGCAACACACGCTTGGGATTTGGTGGATGCTATGAAAAAACGCGTCATAGCTATGAAAAATGGCTTTGTGGTGCGAGATGTGGAAAAAGGCGGTTATAGCAATGAAAACTACTCCGAATAATAGAAAAGTTAAATCAAATAAAGCATCAACCCTAAAATTGCGCAATTTACGCTATTATCTATCACAAACCACAAAAAGCCTGTGGCGTAACAAGTTTATGACCATATCATCCATAATCACTGTGGCGGCTTGTATGATAATGGTTATTGCGTCCTTTGCCGCTACATCCAACCTAAATTTGTTTTTAGACCATTTGGAATCTACAGTGGGTATGACGGTGTTTTTGGACGAAGATTTATCCGAAGCAGGGCGTGATATAGTAGGGCAAACTATTATGGTTGTCGAAAATGTGCGTGATATACGCATAATAACACCCGAAGAAGCTCTTGAAAATATGGAAAGACAATGGGGTATGAACATAGAGGCTTTGCAAGGCGATGCTAACCCGCTTCGGTGGTCGTATATGGTAGAATTATACGATTTAAGCCTGCAATCTCAGACAGTTGACGCGGTTTCATTAATATTTGGGGTTCATAGCATTGATGCTTCTGCGGATATTTCGGACACGCTGGTTTTTATCAATAATGTTGTGGCGATAGTTGGGCTTATAATTATAGCGGTATTGGGAATTTTATCTATCGTTATCATCACAAACACAATTAAACTAACAGTGAATTCAAGGCGCAACGAAATTGTAATTATGAAATATGTGGGTGCAACAGACTGGTTTATACGTTGGCCCTTTATTATAGAAGGTGTACTTGTCGGTGTTTTGGGGGCTTTAATCCCTCTTGTTGCCGCTTGGTTTGCCTATGACAATTTAGTAGCATCATTAACAGGCGACACGGGTATTTTCGCCGCAATGCTACGAGGTTTACCTTTTAGAACTACTGCAGAAATCTTTCCGTTTGTCGCACCTATAATTATTCTTTTGGGTGCTGGCATTGGGGTATTGGGGTCTGCGTCATCTATGCGAAAACATCTTAACGTATAATTTAGAAGTTAGAAATTAGGAATGAAAGCCGAGAGGAGTGTTTTGAAATGAGTAATCGAAGCAAATGGATAAAAAATATTATAATGGGGGTTACCGTGGCAGGCATTGCAGTTGTTACTATTGTTTTAGGGATGGATGCCCAGGCTCGCTCTATAACAGATATGAACCGCCAGCAACAGGAATTGCGGGACGAGCGTGCGGAACTTCGTGCACGCCTAGCGGAAGCGCAAGCAGAGCAACAAATCACCCGTGCGGAAATGTATATGCTTGAAATTGACCTTTTTGAAGCGGAGCACGAATATCTTGCTGCTTTAGAAAATCTTGAACATTTTGAAAATTTGCTGGCGCAGACCGAGCAGGAACTGGCAGAAGCTGAAGCCGCAAAGGAAGAGCGTCTTGAGGTTTTACGTAACCACATACGTTTTATGCACGAAAATAACAGAATGTCTTATGTAGAGCTTTTGCTTGCCAGCGAAAATTTATCCGAATTTGTAAACAACCGAGGTCATTTTCGCCGTATACTTGAACACGACCAATATATTATAGATACTTTAGCGGCTTTGGAAGCAGAGATTGCCGAAGCACGTGATGATATTGACAGACAGCGCAATGCGATTGAACTGCATACAATGGATTTGGCAATGGCTTTGGTAGAGCTTGAGGCTGTAATAGCACAACGTGAAGCACGTATGATGGAGCTTATGGCGGATGAAGCGCATTATGCCGCTCTTGGAAGCGATATGGATGACGCTATAGCGAGCGTTGTGCGTGACATAGCTTCTGCTCAAGCGGCAGAAAATCGACGTGTTGCAGAGCAACGTACCGCTGCGATGAATGCTACGGTACGTACTAATAACGAGAACTCGGTTTTCCATTGGCCTTTGCGTCTTGCTCCTCATATAAATTCTGCATATGGCTGGCGTGACAGCCCAACACGACGTGGCACGAGAGAGTTCCACACAGGTGTCGATATGCGTGCACCTTTTAATACGGCAATTTTATCGGCAGATTATGGGGTTGTTACACACGCAGGCTGGCGCAATGGCTATGGTAATACGATTATTATTGCTCACGCCGGCGGTCTTTCTACACTTTATGCCCATATTGCCAATGGTCGTATCCTTGTAAATGTTGGTGATTGGGTAGAAAGAGGGCAACATATAGCCGGCGTTGGCTCTACAGGTCAATCTACTGGCAATCACTTGCATTTTGAAGTTTTGCGTAATGGTAACCACGTTGACCCTGTTCCATTTTTACAATAATTGTAATGATAATAAAATAAAACCAGAAGCGAGCTTGTATGTTCGCTTTTTTGGTTGTTGGGATTATGTATCATTGCTAGAGCAACTTTAGCTTCTGTTGTTCCGCCGCAAGTTAAACACGGCGGGTTCCAGCGGTATGTTTAACGCAGTCGGGGGGACTACAGAAGGTTAAGTTGCTATAGGGTTGGTTGACGACGTGTAAAGAACATTTCTTTTTCTTGCAACGCTTGCACAAATGATGTATAATGAAGTAAATTGGACAATAGACTTGTTTTATAGATAAAAATTAAGGAGAGTGGATATATGAGCGGTAAGGCAAATTATATTTTAGGTATTGTATCGGGTTTGGCGTTGGCGGTGGTGTTTTGGGTGGCTTTTGCGACCTTTGCGCCAGATGCTCCAGCCGTGGGTAATACGCAAAATGCAGCGGTAGAGGGTTTGGACGCAACGGAAATTGGCAGAAAGCTATCGCATATAACACAAATAATCAACCAGCATTATATTGGTGAATTTGATATTGAACACGCCATAGACCTTATGTTTTCAGGCTTTGTATATGGTGCAGGCGACCCATATACTTCATATATGTCTGTAGATGCTTTTACGGCGTTTAGAGAAACAACTGACGGCGAATTTGGAGGAATTGGTGTAAGCATTATGACAGATGTTTACGACAACCGAATTTTAGTTATTGCACCATTTGAAGGCAGTCCTGCATTTAATGCTGGCATTTTACCGGGCGACAAAATTATCCGCGTTGACGGTACGGAGGTTTTTGGCGGCAATGGCGTAAATGACGCAATACGTATGATGCGTGGCGAGGAAGGTACAGAGGTTCTTGTTACAATTTTTAGAGAATCTGACGGTACCACATTTGATGTGCCGCTTGTACGCGAATTAATTCAGACAGAGACCGTACGTGGACACGTAATAGACGATAACATTGGCTATTTGCGTATATCGCAATTTAATCATTTGACATATAATCAATTTGTAACGCATTATAATCGTTTGATGGATGAAGGCATTAATGGGCTTATTCTTGACCTTCGCAATAATCCTGGCGGGCTGTTAAACGTCGTGGCAGATATTGCCGATATTATTATACCCGAAGGCATCATTACGTTTACCGAATATGCCGATGGAAGCAGAGAATATTTGCGTTCTGGTCCGGGTCAAATTGAAATTCCTTTGGTGGTGCTAGTCAATGGCAATTCGGCATCGGCATCCGAAATTTTGGCGGGTGCTGTGCGTGATACAGGTGTTGGACAGTTGTTGGGCACAACCACATTTGGTAAGGGTTTGGTGCAAAGTATTTTCTCGTTAAACGACGGTTCGGCATTGCGTGTTACTGTTGCCCGATATTTTACCCCTGCGGGAATATCAATAAACGGCGAAGGCATCGAACCAGAGCATTATGTAGAAATGTCGATAGAGCTAACAAACAATTTAGTAATTTTAGCCCAAGAGGCCGACATACAATTGCAAGAAGCAATTAAATTAATGCTTCAAATGGTTGAATAAAGTTTAGCATATAAAAAGAAGGTGAGTATTTACTCACCTTCTTTTTATATGCTAGCTTTTTTTTGTTTTGCGGCATCACGCTTGTTTTGTCCTGTGATGGAATATACCGTCCATTCGGCTATATTTTCGGCGTGGTCGCCTATACGTTCGTAATATTTGCCTATCATAAGCCAATCAAGGGCTTGGCGGCCATTATTTGCATCTGCAATCATCAGCTCGTACAAATCGTCTTTTATGGACACAAAAAGCGCATCAACCTCATCATCACGTTTGATAACGGATTTTGCAAGGGCTTTGTCCTTAGTAACGAAAGCGTCAATGCTTCCTTTGACCATTTCGATTGCGGCTTCGCTCATTTTTTTAATTTGGTCTAGGTTTTTGATATATGGCTCGTTTGCGATATGCATACATATTGTGGCAATATCGCTGGCGTGGTCACCTATACGCTCCATATCTGTTATCATCTTCAGTGCAGAGCTTATAAAACGAAAGTCGCTTGCAACGGGGTGTTGTTGTATCATTAGTTTAAAGCACAATGCCTCAATATCTTTTTCTTTTTGGTTTACTTCTTTTTCGAGCTCTAGCACTTGTTCGGCTTTTTCTATATCTTTGTTAATCAGTGCTTCGGTTGCAAGCAAAATTGCTTCTTGCACTGTGTTGCCTATGTCTATCAAGCTATTATTTAAACGCTCCATTTGAGTATCCAGTCTGCTTCTGGGCATTTTTTTACCTCCTATCCAAACCTGCCTGTGATATAATCTTCGGTGCGGGTATCTCTTGGTGTCGAAAACATTGTGGATGTTTTGGAATGTTCCACAAGCTCGCCCATTAAGAAAAACGCTGTGTCGTCGCTTATACGTGCCGCTTGTTGCATATTATGCGTAACGATTATAATACTATAGTTATCTTTTATTTCCAATAATAATTCTTCGATTTTTGCAGTGGAGATTGGGTCAAGGGCTGATGTTGGTTCGTCCAGCAACAACACCTCGGGGTCAACTGCAAGCGCACGGGCAATGCAAAGACGCTGTTGTTGACCGCCAGATAAGCCCAATGCCGATTTTTTAAGCCTATCTTTTGTTTCTTCCCAAATGGCGGCGTTGCGCAGGCTTTTTTCTACAATATCGTCCAAATCTGATTTTTTGCGTATGCCGTGGGTTTTTGGACCAAAAGCCACATTGTCGTAAATAGACATAGGGAAGGGGTTGGGTTTTTGAAAAACCATACCAACACGGCGGCGCAAGTCGTTTAAATCCACGCCACGCTCGTAAATATTTTGCCCGTCAAGCAAAACCTCGCCGGTTATTTTGCAACCTTCTATTATGTCGTTCATGCGGTTTAGCGTGCGCAAAAATGTAGATTTGCCGCAACCAGACGGACCAATAAAGGCAACAATGCGTTTTTCTGCAATTTCTATAGCGACGCTTTTTAGGGCTTGTTCGCCGTCATAATACAAATTTAAATTATTTACCAAAAATTTGCTCATCTATCATCACCCCTTCTGTATACGTTTTGCAATAAAAGCTGAAACCAAGTTTAGCGTTAGCACAATTAGCAATAGCACGACTGCTGTTGCATATGCTTCGGGTATATTATGCCCTTCGCCCGATAACACCCACATATGCACCGATAATGTACGTGTAGAATCGAAGAATGAGCTTGCCACACGAGCCACTGTGCCTGCTGTGAATATTAACGCCGCTGTTTCGCCTACAATACGTCCTGTGGCAAGTATAACACCTGCCAAAATACCAGGCATAGCAGACGGCAATACAACCTTAAACACCGAGCGCAATTTGCCGCTGCCAAGGGCAAAAGCACCTTCACGATAACCATCTGGTACGGATTTTAACGCTTCTTCTGTAGTTCGGATAACAAGCGGCAAAATCATTATCGTAAGCGTTAAAGAGCCTGCGATAAGCGAGTATCCCGTGCCCAAAACCCCAAGGAAGAATATAAAACCAAAAAGACCGTAAACAATGGATGGTATGCCGGCAAGCATTTCTGTTGCAGAGCGGACAAGTTTAACCACACGGCTACCACGTTTTGTATATTCTACCAAATATATGCTGGTAAAAACGCCTATAGGGACAGCAAAAAGCAGTGTTAAAATAACCATAAACAGCGTGTTAATAATAGCAGGCATCATTGATACATTATCACTGTTAGACTGCCATTCAAATAATGAAGGTGTAAGGTGCTGTATACCGTTTGATAAAATATGGAAAATGACAAACAGCAATGCCGAAAGAGTTATTGCGGCAAATGCCCAAGTGGCACTAAAGCGCAATTTGTCTACAACCTTGCTAATATTGCGGCGCACAGCAGGTTTAAACTTAAATGTATCTAAAAATTTGTATATTTCATTTATAAATTTTTGCACAAAGCCGACTTTCGATAAGCGAACGCCAAGGGATGCTTTGGAAGAACTGCGTTTGCGGTTAATAAAGTTAAATAATAAATTAATTATTAGTATAAAGAATATAAGCACAACACCCGTTGCAATTAAAGAATCACGGTGCAAACCTTCGGCATAGCTCATTTCTGCGGCTATATTAGCTGTTAAGGTTCTTGCACCACGAAATATACCATCAATCCAAAGCGGAGAAACAGGCATACGTGGTTGGTTGCCAACGACCGCAATAACAGCCATTGTTTCGCCAATGGCACGCCCAACGCCAAGGATGATAGAGGCAAATATACCCGATTTTGCCGCAGGCACAATTACCTTAAAAACCGCACGTGATTTGCTTGCGCCAAGTGCTAATGCGCCTTCGTAATAATGCCTTGGTGTGGCTTTTATCGAAGATTCTGAAATAGCAATTATTGTCGGCAATATCATTATACCTAAAAGAATGGATGCCGTCAATATAGATAACCCCGAGCCGCCATCGGTAAGCGAAAGCGACACAGAGCGTATAATAGGCACCAAAACCATTAAGCCAAAAAAGCCGTAAACAACCGACGGTATGCCCGCCAAAAGGTTGATGGCAGGCTTTAAGAACTTATACAGCCATTTTGGACACATATATGACAAAAACACGGCAGTAAATATGCCTATTGGCACGCCGATTAAAACCGCACCTGTTGTTGTATAAATAGACCCAATAATAAATGGCAAAATACCAAATTCTGGCGGGTTATTGCCTGGTTGCCAAGTGTCGCCTGTTAAAAAGTTTAAAAACCCTATTTCTGCCATAGCGGGAAAACCGTTAATTAGCAGAAATAGAGCAATTAATAACAAGGCAACAATGGATACAAAGGCACACGCCAAAAACACAATGCCCATAAATGACTCCATAAAACGTCTGCGGGCAAAACCTGTTTTGGTTTTAGAACCTAAATTGTCCATTATATTTTACCTCACTTTAGTTTATGACACCAGACCATCTTGTTTCGTTACCTAAGAAGATTTCACGCACTGTTTCGATGCTAATATCTGTTATAGGGTTGTTAGGATGAACAATAATAGCCAATCCGTCAAAAGCGATAGCGATTGCATTTACATCCACAAGCTCTGTAGCTGTAAGTTCGCGGGATGACATACCAATTGGCACAGAGCCATCACGGGCTTGGTTAATGCCTGCGGTAGAGCCTTGTGATTGAATATCTACATTAATACCAGTTAAAGCCGTGAACGCTTCAGCCAAGCGGGTCATAATGGGCGCAACGGATGTAGAGCCAGATACCTCGATAGTGCCAGTTAGGTTTGTGCCAGCAAACGCAGGGGCATTTTCCACAGAGGCAATATAGCTACCAGACACAATTTCTTGACCTTCTGCAGAAAGTATAAAATCTACAAATGTTTGAGAAAGTGGGTCGAGGTTATCCTGCACAGCGACATAAAATGGGCGGAATAATGTGTATGTATTGTTGACGATATTAGCCTCGTTAGCTACAATGCCGTTTACATCCAAAGCACGCACAGTGTTATTTAACGAACCCATAGATACATAGCCTATTGCATATTCGTTGCCAGCAACTGTTGTAAGCACTAAAGATGTACCATTGGCTACATATGCATCAACACTTATTGCATCATTGCCGTTGTCTGTTACATCTGCAATTTCAACAAATGCGCTACGTGTGCCGCTGCTGGCTTCACGGGTTACTACAATTATTTCCCGATTGGTGTTAAAGTTTGAATTTGAAGCATCATTCGTGTTGTCGTCGTTGTTGCCGCTACAAGCAGTCAAGGCAACTGTTGCACCTAAAATAACCATTACCGCTGTTAAAAATTTTTTCATTAATTGCTTCCTCCTCTTAATTTTGGGAAAAATTTAATTTTATTTTTGTGTCGACGCTAACAAGATAACACGTCATAATCTGTTTGTAAAACCTTTTTATATAACGATGGTTTTTGTGCATATGTTACAACAACATTTTGTCAAATTGCAGTAAATACCATAAATTTTCTGTGAAATATTTATGCAAAATTAGCAAATAGCTGTAAAACGTATACATATAACGCAATTACGCACAATATTTACACAGTATATTTGTGCAACATTACTAAAAAATGACTTTGCAAAAATTTTTCTTGCTTTTGTCTTTAAGGTGTGATATAATGCTGTGGTTGGATTATTATTACTATTAAAGGAGAAATGAAGATGGACATACTATATATAGTATTAACGGTGGTTTTAATTTTGGCTTGCATATGTATGATAACGGCTATATTGCTACAAAAAAAGCGCGATGGCGGTTTTAGTGCATCTGCAATGACAGGGCAGTCTAACGAAGAAAAATCTCACTTCGACAAAACAAAAAGCCGCACATTTGAAGGCAAATTAGAACGCTGGACAAAAATACTTGCCACTGTTTTTATGCTTTTATCCCTAGCTATTAGTCTTGTGGCATAATTGCACCACGAAATGATTATAATAAAAATAACACGGCGTGGCTTGTGCTACGCCTTTTTATTTTAAATAAATGGGATGGTGCTGCAATGGAAAGAGATATTATTAAATTAGCCGTTATCGCAATATGTTTTTTAATTGCGGCAGTCAATAAAAAATTTGCTTTGAGCAAATGGGACCACATCCTTTTAGTGTTGGCAATGTTTGCAACTGTAGCGGCAGATTATTTTTTGCTTATCACCCGCCAATACGAAATAGGCGTTGCGGTTTTTTGCTTTGCTCATATCTTTTACATTTTGCGCTTTGGCGGCAAAAAGGCTTGGCGGTTGTTGCCTGTTGCGGTACCATTGCCTGTCATACTTTTCTTTGTAGTGGGTAATGCCTTGATAACTGTAGCAGCCGTATACCTTTCGCTTTTTGTGCTTTCGTACTCTACAATGCTTTATGCCATACGCCGCAAAAAATATCCTGCGCCAAACAATATATTAATTTTTGCAGGTATGACGCTTTTTATTATTTGTGATATTTTTGTTGTAATCTTTCAAGCGGGAATAAACGGAATTTACAACAATATTGCTATTGATACTTTCGCAGAACACGCCATTTGGCTTTTTTATACCCCAGCACAAATTTGCCTAGCGATGTCTGCAAGGAAATTTGACAATAAGGAAAGTTTTGCTTAAACAAAAAAAGACGGCTAACTGCCGCCTAGCTGTTTTTTTCAAGTACGCAAAGATTTTTGCTTGTTTTGCAACATCAATAATGCTTTGCCTGCCCGTGTTTCACGGGTTTTTTCTTGTTTGCCACCGCCAACCCAATCACAATATCCACGTTTATAACCATCTGTTAAGCTCTCAAAAAAATCCTTCGCCTCGGCGTCTGTGTTCATCACATTTATAAGCTCAATAGGTACGACGATTTCGCCCTTGCTTCTCTCCATAAATCCACCTCATCATTAGTATTTTTGTCATTATATCATACTTTTCACCAAAAAGAAATCTTTTTTCGAGCAAGCTCGAAAAAACCATTTCACTACGCTTTGCTTCGTTTCGTTGATGATGCAAACATTTGCTTAACTTCGTTTATATTTATTATTTTTAAAAGAATTACAGCAATTGCATACAAGCCCATCAATAATATAAGTGATAAAATAACGGCAGGTATCCCTTCTAATATATTTGCGACTACGTTGTTATGAAAGAAATTAACAAACAAGCCTGCGGCAAAAGCCGCCAAAGCAGGTTTTACAAGCCAACGCATTAAATCGGGATGCACTGCGGTTTTTTTGCGAATACGCAGAATATCAAAGAATGTAACGATTATAAGCGATATAAACCAACCGACCAAAAACGCCCAAACACCATACATAGGCACAAAAAACCATACGAAGGCAATGTTTATACCAGAAGCCAAAAGACTGTTGCGGAAGATAAAGATTTGCTCGCCAAGACCATTTAATAGCCCATTTAGTGTGATGTTTAGATACCAAAATGGGCACATTAGCCCAAGCACCAATAAAATCATACCTAAATCTTGATTATATACAATTTGCCCGATTTCGTGAGGAAAAACAACAAATATTAGTCCGGCACCAAATGCCACAATAGATGTAAAAACGATAGATTTTGATATGGTAGAATTAACCCGACCCGTTTGCCCTAAAGCCATAGATTCTGCAATAGACGGAACCAAAGATACAGACAAAGCTACTAAAATGGCGGATGGAAAGAATATTAGCGGCATAGCCATACCTGTTATACTACCAAAAGCCGCCATTGCTTCGTCTGCCGCCATACCAAAAGCCTGCAAGCGGTTGGGTATCATTACATTTTCTACTGTAGACAAAAATGATGACGAAATGCGGTTAAGCGTAAGAGGTGTCGCCATAGCGACGATTGCAAACAATGCCTGCTTATTAACCATTGTAGAGGCGAAAAACCGCCGCCCATTGCCTGTTTTTCGTTCGTTCATTTTATAAGCAACGGCAACATAACCAAACGACAAAGCCTCGCCCGCAACAATGCCAATAACCGCCATCATAGCCGCATATTCAAGCCCACGGGGTATAAACGCCGCCGCTAACAACAATATAACGCCCATACGTGCAAGCTGTTCTATAATCTGGCTTGCCGCTGGTACAATAGTTTTTTGCAAGCCCAAAAAATAACCCCGCAAACAAGACCCCAACGCCATAAAAACAAATGACAGCGACAATATGCGCAAAGAAGGCACAATGCGAGCTTCGTTTAAAATACTAACACCAACAAGCTCTGCACCAAAATACATAACAATGGTAGTTAGCACAGAAAGCCCAGCCGTTAAAAGCAAGGAAATCCGCAACAACCGCCGCACATTACCTTGCTCATTTTTTGCGTGCTCTGCCGCAACCAAACGTGATAATGTCGTGGTAATGCCAGAGCAAGTAATGGCCCAAGCAAGCGAATATATAGGCATTATAAGCTGATAAAGCCCCATACCCTCTGCCCCAATTGCGCCCGCCATAAAAATGCGGTAAGCAAAGCCGATAAGCCGTGTAATTATATTAGCCAAAGTAAGGGTCAACGCCCCGGTTATTAATGTTTTGCGAGAAAGAGCCACCAAAAAGCCCCCTATTAAAAGTGTAAGCATATCCAATTATATTGGGGTAAATCTAAATTTATGACAAGCTAAGACTTATATTTGAATTTAGCGAATAGATAAAATTTAACGAATATTAATATTTATGAAAAATTTTTTTTATTTTAGCAAAAAATTGTTTGACATATAAAAAATTTTGGTATATAATGACTATATAGCCTACATATAACAATGCGTTTTGGAGGTGATGAAACAGTAAAACAAGCGCAAACTTTAAATAAGTTTGCAAAAATTCCATTCCCTGCAGGAGAAAATTCCATTCCCTGCAGGAGAAAATTCCATTCCCTGCAGGAGAAAATTCCATTCCCTGCAGGAGAAAATTCCATTCCCTGCAGGAGAAAATTCCATTCC
>WRBJ01000008.1 GCA_009784615.1 Defluviitaleaceae bacterium
GTTTGCTACCCATCTTGTCGTAGGAGCGTCCCTCGCAATGACGTAACGTGTTGGTGTTGGTCAACCCTTGCCAAACGGTTGCCGTCATTGCGAGGGCTACTAAATGCATAAAGCAATACATAGCAAGCCCGAAGCAATCTAGTTGAGGGATGTCTGTTGTTCTTGACTTTTTGTTTGGTTTATTGTAGAATAGTGCAGTAGGGGGGATTGTATGATTTCTTATATAGTTGGACGTGTGGCGGATATTGGCGACGGGGCTTTTGTTTTGGAGTGTAATAATTTGGGGTATTTTATTAATGCATCTAACGCTACGCTGTCAAAGCTGTCTGTTGGGATGGATGCGAAGATACACACGGCGTTGCAAATTAAGGAAAACGATATATCAATGATTGGTTTTTTGTCGGCGGAAGATGTGAAAATGTTTTATTTGCTTACAACGGTTAGCGGGGTTGGGGCTAAAGTTGCACTGGCTATACAGAATGTTTTGGATGCTAGCCGTATTGTGCTTGCTATTTTGACGGAAGAAGTCGATGAACTGTCAAGGGCGCAGGGTGTTGGCAAAAAGCTGGCGAGTCGTATTGTACTTGAATTGAAGGACAAATTAAAATCAAGCGAGATTTCGCAGGATATTGTAGCACCGCAACAGAATTTGAACGCAGGCAATGCAGAAGCTAAGCAAGAGGCGATTGAGGCGTTGTTAAGTTTAGGATATTCACGAAGCGAGGCTTTGCGAGCGACGATGGAAGTTGCACTGGCGGAGATGACGGCAGAGCAGATTATTAGGCAGGCATTAAAAAAATTAGTATAGGTGGGGGAATATGACAAAAAGGATAATCACGTCAACTGAAACAGATGAAGATTTGGAGCTTAGCCCTAAGTTGCGACCTAATACTTTTGATGGATATATTGGGCAACATAAGGTTGTGGAGAGCCTACGGATTTATATAGAAGCGGCAAAAATGCGTGGGGAAACTCTTGACCACGTGCTTTTGTATGGGCCACCGGGGCTTGGAAAGACTACGTTATCGCAAATTATTGCTACTGAAATAGGAGCGAATATTAAATATACTTCGGGACCTAGTATAGAGCGGGCAGGGGATATGGCTTCGATTTTAAATGATTTAAGCGAGGGCGACGTGCTTTTTATTGACGAAATTCATCGCTTGCAAAGGACGATTGAGGAAGTGCTTTATCCTGCTATGGAGGATTTTGTGCTTGATATAATGATAGGTAAAGGGAGCGGGGCGAAGTCGTTAAGGTTAGATTTGCCAAAATTTACACTTATTGGGGCGACGACACGTATAGGGTTAATGACATCGCCTTTAAGGGATAGATTTGGTGTTATAAACCGTTTAGAACCCTATAATATTGAGGAATTAACGACTATTGTTACTCGGTCTGCTAGAGTGCTAACAATTGATATTGATGTTGCAGGGGCAACGGAAATTGCGAAAAGAAGCCGAGGAACACCACGTATTGCAAACCGTTTGTTAAAGCGAGTTAGAGATTTTGCACAGGTTAAGTTTGATGGTGTTATTAATGAAGCGGCGGCGGCGGCGGCACTTAATTTGCTTGAAATTGATAAAATTGGGCTTGATGGTGTTGACCGCAATGTGCTTTTAACTATGATAGAAAAGTTTGGCGGTGGACCTGTTGGGCTTGACACATTATCGGCAGCTACGGGTGAAGATGCGGAAACTATCGAGGATGTTTACGAGCCTTATTTGTTGCAGATGGGGTATATACAAAGAACCCCAAGGGGCAGGGTGGTAACCGCCTTAGGGTATGGGCATTTTGGACTTACTATTTTACAAGACTAATTTTATATGGTAGACATATAAAATAAAATTTCTATAATTATGGTTTTTAGTGCAGACTTTTTGTGAAAATGTGCGTATAATACGAAAGATATAAATATTATACTTAGCACGAGCATTATAGAGGAGAGTGATTACAATGAGCCAGAAAATGGCTGTGGAAACTTTTGGGTTGACCAAGCGTTTCAAAACTGCTTTGGCGGTGGATAGTATTAATTTGCAGGTACCCGCTGGGGCTATTTGTGGATTTTTAGGGAAAAATGGTGCGGGCAAAACGACGACCATTAAGATGTTGACGGGGTTAAAACGCCCGACAAGCGGCGAATTTGCTATTATGGGCAAAAAGGAACAGTTTGGCAAGGGAATAGGCACCGTTGGATATTTGCCAGATGTACCTGGTTTTTATGGCTATATGACAGGTTTTGAATTTTTAATGCTTTGTGCCAAACTTGCCAAAGTTCCGGATAATCAGCAAAAAAGTCATGTTGAAGGACTTTTGAAGCAGGTTGGGCTTTTTGGTGTAAAAACTAAAACCAGTGGATATTCTCGTGGTATGCGTCAACGCTTGGGCATTGCGCAGGCTTTGATTAATAATCCGTCTGTTGTTTTTTTGGATGAGCCAATTTCTGCTCTTGACCCAATGGGCAGACGTGATGTTATGGAAATTATCGGCGAACTAAAAGGTACGACGGTTGTGTTTTCTACACATATACTTTCTGATGTTGAAAATATCTGCGACTACATAATCATTATCGAAAAAGGAAAGATTATGGAGCAAGACACGTTGGAAGGGTTAAAGGCACGTTATTTGATTAGCGATACGCAAATTGAGTTTTACAATGATAAAGATTGTGCTGATTTTATCACACGTGTTCAGCAAAAGGCAGATATGGATATTGCAAAACTAGACCCAATGCGTATTTCTGTTAAATCACAGAAGATGGATGATGTCGAAATTAGCAAATTAGTATCAACTACTATTGCGGATTTGGCGATACCGTTTAAAAGTTTTGGGGTGCAAGCACCAACGCTTGACGATATTTTCTATGAGGTGACAAAATAATGGGGACATTTTTAACTTTTGCAGGCAAAGAGTTTACTGAAATAATGCGTACTAAACGCCTGCTGGTGTTGTTTATAGTATTTATGATTTTTGCTTTTACGGGTCCTATGCTTGCCCGTTATTTAATGGAATTTATCGGTCTATTAATGCCTGCTGAAGAAATGGCGGTTATGATGGATATGATGGGCGAAATTGGCGGTGAAACAACATTTCACGATTCGTATGCGCTGTATTATGAGTTTGTGACTCAAATGGGTATTTTTGCAACAATGCTTATGTTTATGGGTATTGTACTAGACGAAAAACGCCGTGGCACGGCATCTTTAATGATGATGAAAGGGGTTAAACACTCTACATTTGTATTGGCAAAGTTTGCTGTTGTAGCTATTGCTATGTTTGTTGTCGTGGTTGCTTCTTCATTGGTTGTTCATTTTTATACATATATACTATTTGAAGAAGTGGTTCCTTTTGCTGATATGCTTTTTGGTTCATTAGCATTTTGGTTATTTGTATTATTTTTTGCTTCGATTTCGATTTTCTTTTCAACCGTAGCAAAAACAATCGTTATGTCGGCTGTTTCAAGCATTGTGACTTTCTTTGTTTTTTATATAATTGGACTTATAAGCGGTTTAAATGATTATTTGCCTTCTGTAATGTATCCGCGTGCTGTCGAACTTACGTTAGGGCATCAATCGGATTTATTAATTTGGAACATATTAATAACAATTGCCGCTATTACGGTATTGCTAGGTTCATCTATTCATATTTTAAAGAAAAAAGAATTATAAGGAGGGTTATGTATGGGTTTTGCTATAGGACTTTTGGTGTATGGAATTTTAACAGTGGTTTTGTGCCTAGCTTTTACAATCATTATCGCTTTAAAAAAAGCATCTGTGTTAGATAGGTTGCTATGGATATTGATTGTGTGGTTTGGTAGCTTTCCTTTTGGCATTATATTTTATCTCATTTACGGCAAAAGTCAACTTGAAGCTGAAGGAGCATAGAAGTTAAGGAGGTTAGGATATGAGTTCGGGTATTGTTGGGATATTTACTTTTATTATATGGCTTGTTATCTTAGGCGTATCTTTAGGATTACCTATTGCGGCGACTGTTAATATGGTAAAGAAAAATGTATCATCAAATGATAAAATTTTATGGGCTTTGATAATTTGGCTTGGCAGTTGCATTGGGTCGATTATATACTTTGCGATTGGCGCAAAACAGCTTGACGAAAAGGCGGCTCAAAATGATTGGATAAATAAACAATAGGATAGGGAGGATAAATATGGATTTTAGCTTTATTGTTGGAGCTTTTCACGAAACGATATTTGCAGATTTTGAATATGCTTGGGAAATGCACCGCACATTGATGTTGGCGATGATACCAGTGATGATTTTACAAATTGGATTGGTAGTTGCGGCTATTGGAAGCATTGCTAAAAAAGGCGATGCTCCGGCTACCGATAGAATTATTTGGGTTTTAGTCACGGGATTGGTTAGCATTATTGGGCCTGTGATATATTTTGCCGTAGGCGCAAAAATGCTTGATGAAAAAGCGACGCAAAACATATACAACGAATCATAATAGTTTTTGCGAATACTTAAAGGGCGATTGAATTAGTCGCCCTTTAAGTATTAATTTAGATGGTATCGTACGCAAGTTAGTTTTATGAAATTGGTGAAGACAAAATTTAGTAGCCCTAAAAGAAGAGTAGAGCAAAATAATATCTATTCGCAAAATGTAACTTTTGCGAATAGATATACAAAAATATCTTCAATTAGCTTTATTGCAACATATAACGCTTCGGTCGGTTTTAGATTAGTCATTGTCGTTTTCGTTCTTGGTTTCTTTCTTGGTTTTTTCTTCTTTTGCTGGCTTTGATATCTCTGTTCGCTCTGAAAGCTCGGCTAGAGTTTCAAATACACGCCTCATAAAACCTGATACTTCATCGCCGTGGCAGTTTTTGCCTGCTTCTACACTTGCCTTTGTGATTTCTACCGTCCATTTCAATACATCTTTGTTCATTTAATCTCATCCTTTCGATAATAGTATAATCCATAATAGCATAAATTATGAAATATGTCAATTAACTATTCGCAAAAACATCCACTATTTTGATAATTTCCACAAAAAACGCACTTATCAACATTTAACTATTCGCAAAATACAAATAAATCTCTCAAACTAACTTCTCCACATAAAAACCTATACTATCGCTCTGTAACTATTCGTTAAAACAATAAATTTCTGTGGATAACTTGTTAATTACTAACTATTCGTGAAACGTAAAAATCTTTCCACATTTTGCTGTTGACTTTTCCCCTGCCGTTTGATACAATTGCTAAGAGGTGATTTTATGAAGAAATATGTGCCGCTTGGCAAGCAATCCAAACGCAAGCGAAAAGTGCATTATGCTAGTCAGCGTGAAAGTTGGGGAAATACCAATCCTACAACAAAAGCAATCCCTAACGGTAAAATTTATAACCGCAAAAAATCCAAACAATGGCGTAGAGAAAATGAGCCTGTTTGGATTTTTTAGTTTCTCTTTACAAAACTAATGAAATATGGTAATATCAAGCAAAGGGGTGAAAATATGCAGGAGGACAATGCAATAAAAATGGCTGTATTGGCAGGCGAGATTATGCTTGCATCTGGTGCGGAAACTGCTCGTGTTGAAGACACGATGACGCGCTTGATGGAGTCTAGCGGATATAAAGATGCCGAAAGTTTTTGTACAACAACGGGCATTTTTGCGTCGGGCTTTACACCCGATGGTGAGCAGGTTTCGATGATAAGGCGTGTAAAAGCACGTGAGGGTAATTTTGAAAAAATTGCTCGTGTAAACGACTTATCTCGTTGTATTGTTGAAGGTAAAAAAGACGTTGTAGCCGCCATTAAAGAACTTGAAGAAATTCGTTCTATACTCCCCTACCCTTTTATTGTGCGGTTATTAGGTTCTTGCATTGCTAGCTTATGCTTTGCCTATATGTTTGGTGGCACATTAATTGACGCATTTGCGTCTTTTGCGGCGGCAATGCTTATGCAGTTTCCTGTCATTTTTTTGGAGCGGCGTAAGGTTGTGGCGGTTTTATGCACAATAACTGGCGGTGTGTTTGCGGCACTTTTTAGTCTTGTTTTTGTAAATTTTGGCTTTGGTCACAATGTGGAATACGTTGTTATTGGTGCAATAATGCCGCTTTTGCCGGGTGTTGCTCTCACTAACGCTATACGTGATGTGTTGGATGGAAATATGCTTGCGGGTTCTGCTCGCACGCTTGAGGCTTTGCTTACTGCTGTTGCAATTGCCGCTGGTGTTGGTACGGTGTTTGGTTTATGGATGTCTGTTTTCGGGGGTTTATCGCAATGATTTTATCTATGTTTTTATCCGCTATTGCAGTTATGGGCTTCTCTATTATTTTTAACGTACCACGAAAAGAATTAATTTTTTGCGGATTAACAGGCATTGCGGGGTGGATTGTGCTAACACTAATAACGTCGGTAATGTACGACGGTATTGTTGCTGCAACATTTTTAGCCTCCATCACTGTTACGACATTCTCTCGTATTTTAAGTTCGGTACGCAAAATGCCGTCAACGATTTATATGATACCGGGCATTATTCCGCTTGTTCCGGGTTTGCGTATATACTTTACAATGTTTTATGCCGTGTCTGGCGAACTTAACGAAGCGGTGCAAACGGGTATAACTGCGATTACAATTGCAGGGGTTATTGCCGTTGGGTTGTTGATTGTACTATCGCTGCCACGTAAATGGTTTTCATTTGGAAAGGGTCGTGTTTGATGGAATTGTTAATTATATGGGTTTTTGGTATAATTTTATTTTTCACAATTTTATATTTTGTAATAAAATCTGCTGTGAGAAGTGGCATAATAGACGCAGATAGAGAGCGAATAAGATTAAAAGCGCAAGAAAGTTTGTTGAATAAAGGTGCAGTGGTGTGTGAAAAATGCGGCAAAGCATATTCAGACAATTACTGGCCATTATGTCCAATTTGCGGATACAAAGAAAATTAAAGGTGATGAATACAATGGATGTAATTTGGTTTATTATTAGCTTGTTTATCTTTTATTCGCTTGTGCGTTTAGCGTCATATCACGGTGTGCTCGATGCACACAAACGCATTAAAAGATACGCCGATTTGGAAGCAAATAATCTTAAAGTCTGCACCGCCTGCTTTGCAGAGGTCGATACAAATTTGCAAGAATGTCCAAAATGCAATTGTAAGTTTAAAAAGAAATTAAAACCCAAGGAGGATTAATATATGAAAAAAAATGTAATTGTCGGGCAAAGCGGCGGACCCACCGCTGTAATTAACTGTAGTTTGGCGGGCGTTTATGCCACATCACTTGAACTAGGTTTGGGTACAGTTTATGGTATGCGCAATGGAGTGCAAGGGCTTTTGGAGCGCAGATTTGTAAATATGTGCGACCATATTAGGGATGACTTTGATGTAGAGTTGTTAAAACGCACCCCGTCATCTTTTTTGGGTTCTTGCCGTTATAAACTTCCACACCCCGACCAAAACGAGGCTATTTTTGCGAAAATTTTTGAGATTTTGGACGAGCTTGACATTGGCTATTTCTTCTATAACGGCGGTAATGATTCGATGGACACCATTCACAAATTGTCAACTTATGGGGAGCGCGTTGGTAGTCCTATTAGATTTTTAGGTGTTCCAAAAACCATTGACAATGACTTGGCAGTAACCGACCATAGCCCAGGCTTTGGTTCTGCCGCAAAATACGTTGCTACCACTACAAAAGAATTAATTCTTGATGCGCAAGTGTATAATAATGGTGCTGTAACAATTATTGAAGCAATGGGACGTAACACAGGCTGGCTAACCGCCGCCGCTTCATTAGCTAAAGGTGCGGACTCTATCGGTCCTGACCTAATTTATTTGCCAGAAGTTGCCTTTGATATGGATAATTTTCTTGATAATGTTGCGAAGGTTTCAAAAGACCATAGCCCTGTTATTGTTGTATCCGAAGGCATAAAAATAGCTGATGGCCGCTATGTTTCCGAGCTAGGACGTGAAAATATCAGCGCAGATTCTTTTGGGCATATCCAGCTAACGGGTACATCTGCTTATCTTGCTCAGCAGGTACGCGGTAAACTTGGCGCAAAAGTGCGTGCAATAGAGTTTGCAACAATACAACGTTGCGCATCACATCTGCAATCCGCTGTTGACGCACAGGAAGCCTTTGCTGTGGGTCAAGCCGCAGTGCGTGCGGCTGTCGCAGGCGAAACCAACCGTGTTATAATAATCAATCGTCTATCTAGCCGCCCATATGCCTTTGAAACCTGTGCGATGGAGATTGAAAAAATGGCGAACATTGAAAAACACGTTCCGACTGAGTGGATAACCTCATCGGGCGATTATGTAACACAAGAATATATTGACTATGCTCTACCGCTTATCCAAGGTGAAACTCAGCCATTTTTCGTAAATGGTATGCCTCGTCATATTTTATTAAAATAATTAATAGGGCGGTAAATACCGCCCTATTTCTTTAATATTGTTAATTTTGAAGTTGGCATTTTGCAATTTGTCAGGTCTGCCGTATCTATATAAACATCTGATAATATTAGGTTATTTTTTCGCCGAATTTTTAGAATTATCACTTATTTTTGAACCTTGCGGTTTTTGAGCCGTGGCAAAAAGTTTGTTGCGATTAGAGCCACACCTACGAAAATCAAAAGTGAAATAAACTCGTTTGTGCCACCGTCTCCTCTGATTTACCGCAATTATGCCTTTTTATCATCCTTCTCATTTGGTAAAATTGCATTAAGAACAACACCTACAACAACCGCAATGGCCAAGCCCATCCGACCCATATCTATCGCAATGTCGCCTATATTAAAGCTAAGCGTACCAGCGGGTGCAAAGCGCATACCAAGCCCAATAACAAGCATAACCGCAACAATAATAAGGTTTTTAGATTTGCCCATATCTATCTTGGCATCAACCATATTTCGTATACCAACAGCGGCTATCATCCCATAAAGCGTAAACGATGCGCCGCCAATAATTGCTTCTGGTATGGTGTAAATAACAGCGGCAAACAAAGGTGAGAAGGCAAGGACGGTGGCAAAAATCGCCGCAATCTGCACCACACGTGGATTAAACACTTTTGTAAGAGCTACAACGCCCACATTTTCGCCATAAGTTGTGGAAGCAGGACCGCCAATAGCACCAGAAAAAGTCGTCGCAAGACCATCACCTATCAATGTGCGTACAAGACCAGGGTCTTTTGTATAATCTTTGCCTGTGATAGAGCTAAGCGCAACCATATCACCAATATGCTCTGCAATAGTAGCAAGTGCAAAAGGTGCCATTATTAAAATAGACATAATATCAAAACGAGGAGCCATAAACGGAGGCAAGCCAACAATGCTCTCGCCTGTTATTCTTGTAAAATCAAACAGAGCAACTTCAGCACCTGCTCTAGTAGTAGCGGTAATATCAAAACCAAAGTGCATTATTAAAGCAACAACATAACCGCCCGCAAGACCTAATAATATTGGTATAATTTTTATCATACCTTTGCCCCAAGCAGTAGCCGCGATAATAATTACAAGCGTTATAATGGCAAGCGGCATTTGTGTGGCCGATTGCTGAATAGCCCAAGGCGCAAGCATAAGACCAATAAGCATAACAGTGGGTGCTGTAACTATAATTGGTACTGCTTTCATAAACTTTTCTACTCCGACGAGCTTAACAACGCCCGCCAAAACAAGATACAAAAGACCAGAAACCAGTATAGCACCTGTGGCATATGCCAATGTTTCGGGTTGGGTCAGCCCTTGCCCGGCAAAAAGTCCGTCGGTCGGGTTGGTGATAAGCTGTATACCTGCCATAAATGCGAAGGAAGAACCCAAAAACGCAGGCACTTTACCCTTTGCAAAAAAGTGGAAAATAAGCGTACCAACACCAACACCTATAAGTGTAACCTGTACAGAAAGCCCCGTTATAAGCGGAACAAGCACAGTTGCCCCAAACATCGCAAACATATGTTGCAATCCCATCAAGCCCATTTTGGCAGGATGCGTTTTTTGTGTAGCACTTGACATATTATCTCTCCTCTATAGTTAAATTTTAATACCCATTATAACGGTCGCCAGCATCACCAAGACCCGGCAAAATGTAGCCTTTTTCCGTCAAAACTTCATCAATTGCACAAGTGAACAAATCCATAGAAGGATAATTGTCACGAATTTTTTCTATGCCTTCACTTGCGCAAATAAGACTTGCAAGTGTTATATTTTCTTCTTTTACACCACGCTCTATCAAATAGTCAATACAATGTTTTGTGCTAACACCCGTAGCCACAACGACATCAAGCATTAAAACCTTATACTCATCCAAATTAGGAGGTAGATTGCAATAATACATATCAGCCGAGAAATCTTTAGAGCCCGTGCCGCTTTGGTTACGCTTTATTCCCAAATAGCCGAATGTAGCTGACGGAATAATACGTTTTACAGGCTCGAACATAGCAAGCCCAGCCCGTAAAATGGGTATCACCAAAATCTTATCAAAAAAATAAGCAACCTCGGTATCAGCAAGCGGTGTTTTAACCGTCTTTTTGGCTGTACCGATGTTGCCTGTGATGCTAGAAGACATTAAATAAACAATACTTTCAATTGCCTGAGCAAATTCATTTTTGCCTGTTTGCTCATCACGTATAACTCCCAAATAATGGTCAATTAAAGGGTTTGACACAGTGATTATGTTCTTCATTGCTCCATCCTCCTCTTATTTTTTCACAAATCAACAAATTCTACCACATATCAAAGGTTTTGTCAAGGATTATTTTAGTATTTTTGAAAGTATTCTTACAGTCAACTTAAAGTCGAAAATGAACATAAAAAGTGTATCGTTAAAAGCATTTTGTCATACCACGGCGCATTATACGCTGCCTGAACCATAGGTAAAACCCCTACCGTGAACATCGGATACCACGTCGGTAACCATAAAGGCTTGGGGGTCGTGATTGTTTACTATTTCGGTTATCTTGCGATAATCGGAAGATTCTACGGTTATCATTAGCATTGGTGTTTCTTTATTTTCAAATGAACCCTTTGTTGGTATGCAAGTTACCGATTTACCAAGGGTTTTTGTTATATCGGCAATTATTAAATCGCTATTTTTGCTTATTACGTGTATGCGTTTTTTCTTGTTTAGTCCATTTTCTATATAGCTCATTACGACCATTGTTATAAAGATGGATAAGATAGCGAAGAAAAAGGAATCTACATCAAAGATAAGTAGAGAAAGTGCAACAACGATACCATCGGTAACAAAAAGACCTATAGAGGGTTTTATTCCTAGGTATTTTTGGATTATTAGCGGCGGGACGGCAGTGCCACCTGACGATGCACGGTTTTTGTATAGTATGCTTACCGCCACGCCAAAAATTACGCTGCCAACGACCATTGACAGCATAGTGTCATTGACAAGGGTATATTGAGGGATTATGCTAATTGCTACAGGAAGAAGACCTGCACCAATAATGGTGTTAATAAAAACCTCGCGACCAAGAAAAATCAGGGTGGCGATAATAACTATGCCATTGCCGATATAGACTATGATTGAACGGTCTATGCTGATACCTGCTTCCAATATTATCGCAAGACCCGTTAAGCCACCTGCGGCGATTTGATGAGGGCCAAGAAACATATTAACACCTACGGCGATTAAAGTTATGGCGAATATAATTTTAATCAATCGCCAGATTAATGACCAAATTTTCATCATTTACCTCACTTTATTTATTTGTTATTTTACTTTTTGATTGAAAAATTATTACCTTTTCGTTATTATGCTCCGTTGTTCATTATCTCCTAAAACTATCATAAATAATCGAATTTTAGTATCCCATACAGAGCTATCTTTGTCAAGAAAAAAATTTGTTGATATTGAGGATATTTTTTGGTAATATACTAACAAAGGGGTGTTGTTGATGTATTTTGGAAGCCCAAGAGAAGCGTGGTGCAAGGGTAACTTGCAAGATGGTGATGGTTATGTTGATAATGGTGGATTAAAAAGCCTTGGGGCTATATTTTATCTTGGAGCACTGTTTGTAATTTATATAGTAGTCGTAGTTTTAGGTATAGGGCACGTATCTATTTTACTAATTTGGATTGTGCCTTGGGTAGTTTACAATATTATATTACAAAAACGTGGTAAAAGCAAGCTAGCAAAACGATTAGCTTGGGTGTTTTTTAGCGTCGCCTTGGTTACCGAAGCGGTGTCGCTTGCGATATTTCTTTCGGGAGGACAAGCTTTTATTTTTATGTGGTTAGTTTTTAATCTTGTCCATATGTTTATAAAGCAACCAAATGAAAAAAGACGCAAAAAAGGTACAAAATGGGCGATATATTGGACAATTTTAGCAGTGTTTTATATCGTGGATTTAAACACTGATTTTTCGCATATAATGCTTGCTTATATTGCTATTTGGCTAATTGATGAAATTACTGATTTTACAACATTCCGCAAACGGACTTGATAATTTCTATTATTTGTGCCGTGCCGTTTTTTGTTGTTTGTGATTTAGCCATTTTTTCTATAAATTTTTGACGATTAACGAAGGTTTCTTTTATTGTATCAATTAATTTTTGCGGGTCGAGATTTTCTTCATCCAATACTACAGAAAATCCCTGTTTCTCATAGCTTTTGGCGTTTAGTATTTGGTCACCGCGGCTTACGGCTTTTGGCAATGGTATTAGGATATTAGGTTTGTGCAGTGCCGCAATTTCGGCAATTGCGTTTGAACCTGCCCTTGATACCACTAAATCTGCCAAAGCAAATAAATCACCTATGCCGTTAGAAATATATTCAAATTGTTTGTATCCGTCATTTGTTAGTGATTTATCCACATTATCTTTGCCGCAAATGTGTATGACATTAAACTTACCAAGCAAATCAGGCAGAGCTTGGCGGACTATACTATTTATAGCAACCGAACCTAACGAACCGCCGATTATCATTATTACAGGTTTTTGGATTTTAAAACCGCATAAATCTGCCGCAATTTTTACATTTCCATTAAAGATTTCTTGCCTTATCGGTGTGCCGGTATGAACCCCCTTTCCTTTTGGAATTTGTGCTATTGCTTCAGGAAAAACATAACAAACCTTTGTAGCGTGGGGCATAGCCAACTTATTCGCAAGACCTATTGTAAAATCAGATTCGTGTATTATGACAGGGATTTTTGCCATTTTTGCGGCAAAAACCACAGGCACAGTAACAAATCCGCCTTTTGAAAACACTATGTCTGGTTTAATTCTTTTTAAAACTTTTCGTGCATTGCCTATTCCCTTAACCACACGAAAAGCGTCAGCGATATTTTTAAGGCTTAAATAGCGTCGCAGTTTTCCCGCAGAAATGGCGTGATAATCAAGCCCAACTTCCTGCACCAAACCTGCTTCCATACCACCCTTGCCGCCTATATAGCTGATTTCAAAACCTGCTTCGCACAAGCTATCCACCAAAGCTAAGTTTGGCAAAACGTGTCCCGCCGTGCCGCCGCCTGTTAAAACAATCTTCATAACTAACACTCCCAACAAATGCCTTGCACTTTCTTATAGTATATGATACAATATTGTTAGAATATATGCAAGCACCTTTGCAAAAAGAGGTGAAAATACTATGAAACCTATATTTAAGCCGCTTTTGACAATCTTGCTGATGGCTCTTGTTTTGGCGTTTTTTGTGGCTTGTGGTAATGATGAACCAATTGATGGTATCGAACAAACCACACCATCAATTGATAATATAGACGAACCACCCATAATTGGCGATATGCCCATAAACCATATCCCCAATTATGTTGTAGAATTGCGCATTGAACCCATTAATGGATATGTTAGCGGAAGTTTACACGTTGATTTTGTTAATACTTCGCAATCGGATATTAGCAGGATTTATTTCAACACACCTCTAAATGCTTTTAGAGAAAATATTACAATTCGACCTTTTTTTCACGGGTTTGAGCAAAGAATTTTCCGCAATGGTCCTGATTTTGGCTATATGGAAATAACAGCGGCAATGGCAAATTTATCACCTGTTTTGTATAGTTTTGACGAAAATATCTTATCGCTAACACTTGATAAGCCTTTGGCAGTTGGTGCTTCGGTCGAAATCGGTTTGGTGTTTGAGGCGCAAATTCCTAGAATTAGTCATAGGACGGGTTATAACAGCCGTGCAATGTGGTTTGGTAATTTTTTACCTGTTTTGTCAGTTTTGGGTAATGATGGCTGGCATAATTATCCTTATTATCCTGCCGGTAATCCATTTTTTACAAAAATCTCTAATTTCCAAGTTAGCATTGCCACACCTTCTGATTTCTCGGTTGCCGCCACTGGTATTTCATTAATAACGCAAGGTGCTGAAAATAATTTCACTACAGTAGAAGCCCATATGGTGCGTGATTTTGCTTTTGCAGTGTTGTCATCAGAATATTCGGTTGCACGCACTACTTCGCACGAAGGTATTAATATTTCGCTACATTGGATGGAGGTGCCACAAGAGGTGCAAGTGGATGAAATTTTAAACACAGCTAGCCGAGCATTAAGCTATTTTAGTCGAATTATCGGCTCTAATCCATACCCTAATTTAGAAATTGTAGAAACCCAGCATTTTATGTTGGGTACACAAAAATATCCTGGTATAATTTTTGTGGATTCTCAGCGTTTGCGTTCTGGTGAGGTACATTCGGACATTGCTCGTGATATTGCACATCAATGGTTTTACAATATCGTCGGCACCAATCCCGTACAAGAGCCTTGGATGACTTTGGGTTTGGCATCGTTTTTGGCTTTAGATTTCAGACTGGACGACCCTGCTAGGATTTCGGTGCAGATAAGACGTTTTCACGACAATCTATCACTAGCTATGGAAAATATTCCATATACCGCACTAAGCACTGATTTAAGCCAATTTTCGTCGTGGACAGACTTTAGAAATATTCATATCGTTCGTGGCACAATATTCTTTTATGCTTTGCAACAAGAGTTGGGAAGATTTGCCTTCGATAATTTTTTGCGTGAATTCTATCAGCGTTATGCCTTTGGCATTGCTAACGCATCTGATATGATGGAAGTTGCGCAAGAGTTTCACCATTCGCCATTAGATGATTTTTTTGGAAGCTGGGCAAATGAGTATGCTTTGCCAGAATTACCTGAATTGATTAATCCGCCCAATGAACTTGATGAAATCATTTGGGAACTAGAATAGACGAAGTAGCGAAAGGACGAAAAACGATGAAGATTGCTATGATTATTGCACCTTTTGGGGTAGATTTTGGGCTTAATGCATCCTATAAAATTATATACGAAACATTAACCGAAACGGGCGATTCCGTACAGGTTTTTAACCTTGCAAACACAGGACTTGACCATTATGACGGTACAGATGGCTCGGCACAAAAAGTGCTTGATGTAATGGATAATATAAAATCCGCTGATGGTGTAATATTTGCTTTTGCTTCTGTTTTTGGTGTTCCTTGTGCGCTTGCCGTTACGTTTTTGGAGTATTTTAAAGATGAGGGTTTTGCAGGTTATCTAAACGGTAAGCCATGTTTGTTATTGGGTATTTCTAATAATGGTGGCGAGCGTGCATCTTTAGAATGTTTTGCGTCGACCGTTTTACAACTTGGCGGACACGATGTGGTGCGTATTGCATTAAACAACACTGCCGAAAGTGTTGTAAAACGTGATGTTATTGAGCTTATCGAACGTCAAACAGAGGATTTTTATCGTATTTTACGACAAAACCGCAGATATGTTTATGCTGCACCACAAAATGCGTCTATGTCCAAGGCAGATATAAAGCCCATAATTAAACGACCATCGGTTAATATTGATGAAATATATAAAAAACATGACCTAGATAAAATTACAGATGACCAAAACAATGATATTGATAAACTAACTGCTCTTTTTACACAAAAGTTTTCTAGCACCAATGACGAGGTCATTTTAGAGCAAGCGCCTATTAATATCACACCAAAAATGCAAGGCGGTCGTAGTACAAAACAACTTACAGCAGCAATTACACACCGTTTTAATCCACACCTTGCCAAAGATGTGGACGCTACAATACAACTTAATATATCAGGAAGCAATGCTTTTAACGGATATATAGTAATCACTCCGCAAGAGTGCAGTTTTACAGAAGGCGATTCAGAAAAAAATGACCTTATTATCATAGCCGATTCTAAGGTATGGCACGATGTTTTGACAAAAAAAATAACTGCCCAAAAAGCATTTATGATGGGGCAGTTAAAAGTGCGTGGCAACTTTGTACTGCTAACAAAATTTGACCAACTATTTAATTCATAAAATAAAAAAGTCGCTTAATCAAAGCGACTTTTTTATTCATTCTTCTTCACCTTTTTCTTCAAATGCCGCAATTTTTACCATAAGGCTTGTAATGCGGTTTTTCTCAATAGTTTCGGCGGTAAAAGTCAAATATTCGTGATTTACTTCTTCGCCATCGGTTGGAATATAACCAAAAAGCCCAATGACAAAGCCGCTCATTGTGTCATAATCTTCGGTTTCAATCAGGTTATGCTCTAGCGCATCTAAAAGTCCATTAAAATCCTCAATCCTTACACCGCCTAAAATGCGGTATTCTTTACCTTCGGTTAGCACGGTAATTTCACTGTCTTTAATTTCTTTATCTTCTTCATCATACTCGTCAAAAATATCGCCGACAATCGTTTCAACCAAATCCTCAAGCGTTACAAGCCCCGCAGTTCCGCCGTGTTCATCAACAATAACAGCAAGAGAAACACCTTTTGCCCGCATTTGACCCATTAGCTCGGTCGAAGGCAAATTTTCAAGCGAAAAAAATGCTTTGCGCATTATATCTACCGCGTTAAAATTTTCCTTTGGCGTATCAGAAAGAATAAAATCCCTAAAAATTAATATACCAATAATATCATCAATATTTTCACGATAGACTGGTAAGCGTGAAAATTTATCATCTTTAAAAATTTCTAAAACCGTATCATAATCATAATCTTCGCCAATTGCTACAATGTCCACACGTGGCACCATTATATCTTTTGCCACATTATCACGAAATTCAAAAAGACCATCCATCATCTTCTTTTCTTCTTCTTGAATAACGCCTTCCTCGTAAGACATATCAAGATATGTAACGAGTTCTTGCTCTTTTTCAGCTTGAGCTTCGGCATCATCTTTATTGCCAAACCACGAAAAAGCAAAACCAATCACTTTATTTAAAATACCAGAAATAGGCGACAAAATAAACATCAGCCAAGAAATGGGACGTGCCACAAAAAGACTAATGCGCGATGGGTCTTTGGTGGCAAGAACTTTTGGCATAATATCACCAAAAACGATAATAACAAGCGAAGTTATAGCAGTGGCAATTGCCACAACACGAGCTTCGTTTTCTTCACCAGAAATATTCATTGCAAAGGTCGTTACAATGGCAGAAATTAATATTGTAACAAGATTATTGCCAATTAAAATAGATGACAACAAACGGTCTTTTTGCGACGTTAGACGTTCTACAAGCCCTGCTTTTTTTCGCCCATCCTCTTTCATTGAACGAATGGATAATTTAGAAATCGACGTTAAAGCTGTTTCGGACATTGAAAACAAAAAGCCAAAAACAAGCAAAACTGCCGCAAAAATCAGCCCCGTACTACCAGATTCCACGAAAGAAACACTCCTTAAAAAAGTTTAGTATTTCCATTATATCACAGCTTGCATAAAAAAGAAATAGTTTTTTTCAATAAATTCAAAATAGCCCCCACCAACTTATCTTGCTCTTATGAAGTTAGGGCTTGCTATTTTACTGTGATTTGTGTTAGAGTATTCTTAAAGGGGGGATTGTGTCGTATGAAGAAAATTAGATTTTTGTTGGTATCAGCAATTGTTTTGTATATTTTATCGGGCTGTACAAATAGAGTGCTAAGATGGGATTATTATAATGAATATCGTTTTGAACTGCCATTTGAACCAATTTCAAACGGTCGCAAGTGCGGTTTGCCGTATTTAAACACAGGTTATAGTATGGAACAAGTGAAAGGTTTTATCAATGAAGCAGGCTATGTTGCAAAAATATATCAAAACAGAGATGTTACTACAATGCTAATTTCGGCTGAAAAAAAATGGGTTTACCTATTATTTTGTTCTCTTTGACAATGGTTGGGGTTTTACATTAACATCAGCGTCAACAATAGTTAGACCCATACATTCATTCCTAGCACCCATTCATATCCTTAGCAATTATAGCGACCCTGTAGCATCAAGCAGGTTTCCTAGAGTTTTCAATGCATACGAATCATTTGATTATATTGCGAATTTTTACCTTGCAACAGGAAAAGATGATGTTGAAATTGACTTTGCAAATAGAAAAATTTACTTTGAAGTAACCTCGGGAAGCAGAGGTACTGAACCAATTGTTTGGAAGCACGGCACGGTCGTTATGCAATATATCGAATCCGAGGATGGAAATTTTGTAGAAATTAAAGCGTTGGAATAAAAGTATAAAATCCCTCATAATGAGGGATTTTATAATGTTCCGTCAGTCATATAGATGACGCTACCAAACGAAATCTAGCGGGACATCACGAAAATGCACAATTGTTTTACCTCTGCACCAATAGTTGTTCTTTTAGCTTGTATAACACGATTAAATCCCTTTGTGCCCAACCCACTTCTAGTTGATTAAGAAGTTTTTCATTGGCTTTGATAGCCTCGTCAACCGTTACAAACACAGGTTTATATCCGTATTCTATTTCATAATCATCATCAAATGTTGGTATAAAACGTTCTTTGGTTACTTTGCAATTGTAATAATACGATTGTTGTATAAAAATTACATCTTCTTCATAACCTTTGCGCATTTCTAGAATCTTGCCATATGGTGTAATGGTTTCAGGCTTTACAACAAGCCCCGCTTCTTCCATCACTTCACGCACCAGTGTATCCGTATGCATTTCACCATTTTTTATCCCGCCGCCCAAAAACTTATATTCGCCGTATTTTTCACTTTTTATCATAGCGAGTAATCCATCGCAGAATATAATTGCTCGCACGGCAGTACGCTCAAATTTACCCCAATTTTTGTCATAGTTTTTCTCGTCAAGAATTTTTATCAATTTCATAAGTTAAGCACCAATGGGAAAAGAACTATTGCTAACAAATACGCTAATATGTTGAAAAGTCCGCCGAATTTTACGTAATCAACAAATTTGTATCCAGCAGATAGTGTCATTGTCATCGGTGGTGTAGAAACCGGTGTTGCATAAGATATATTACACGCAATAACAACGGCAATCACTACCGAGCGAACATCAAAGCCCATTTGAACAGCAATTGATATGGTGATTGGTATAAGCAATGCGGCTGTTGCGGTTGCGGACATAAAATTACCCAATACAACGGCTATTAAAGCAAGCCCTGCAGTAAGTAGCCAAGGCGAAACATTGTCACCCAAAATATTTACAAGACCGCCCGCTATCATTTCACCTGCGCCGCTTTGTGCAAGCCCTGCAGACAAACCAAGCGAGCCACCTATCACGACAACAGTGTTCCAATCCATACTTGCAAAAACACGTTTTTGCGATATACAGCCCGCAATAATACAAACCACCGCACCAAGCATTGCAACAATACCTAAATGATTAAAAGGATTGAAAATAAACCCAACCACGCAAGCAATCAATACAAAAATAGTAACACCCATCTTTATAGGACTTTTAGGTTTATCGTCATCTACTTTCAATTTTTCGTCGTCTTTTGCTTCATCCTCCCCTGCTTTAGCAAGGATTTTACGCCCTATAGTTAGGTAGTATATAAGCAACAATATAATTATAGGCCCGCCTATTAAAGCGAGGTCAAAAAATCCCATAAGCTCGTGTCCACCATTGCGCAACGCTTCTTGCGCCATTAATTGGGGTGTAGAACCAACAAGCGTTAAGCCACCAGAAGTAACAGCGGCTATGCCAACAACCATAAATGTGCGCTTTTTAGCAAACTTGCCATTAGAAGCAGCAACAGCAGAAGCAGCAACGGGCAACATCATAGCGGCGGCGGCAGTGTTTGATAAAAATGCCGCTGGTATGGTTGCAATTAAAATAAGCACAATGACAAATAATTTTTCATTGCCGCCAACTATACGGATTATCGCTTTGCCCATTATTTGCGCAACACCTGTTTCAAACAAGGCATTGCCCACTATCACCATGCCTATTATTAAAAACACCATTTCGCTTGCAAAACCGCCAAAAGCCGCCTGTGGCGTAATAACGCCAAAAACAGCCAATGCCAAACACGCCAAAATCGACGTGGTGGCAATGGGTATTAGTTCTGTAATATAAAGCACCAAAGCCGCCGCAATTATTATTAATGCGACAATTGCAGGGTCTTGTAGCCATCCAAGAATTGTTTCCATTTCGTCCCCCTAATTCCGATTGTGTCCGACAGCATCACCTTCAGCATTAAAGCTGGTTAATGGCTCAGGGGCTTCAATATCAAGCCCTGCTTGAAATTCACCATAATATTCATTAATATCTTTTATAAATTTGCGGTTAAGCAAATGTATCGGTATGCCTTGTGGGCAAACACGACTACATTCGCCGCAATCGCTACAACGTCCAGCCACGTGGAAGGCTCGGATAATATGGAACATCTGCCCTTCAAAATCAGTAGCATTTGCTTTTGATGTAATGTCGTATTTTTCGCTAGAAAACACGCATTTTTTACAGTTGCAAACAGGGCAGGTATTACGGCAAGCATTGCAACGTATGCATTTGTAAAGCTGACCCTGCCAATATTTAAATCGTTCTTCAGGGGTTAGTTTTTCGATACGTTCGACCATATCAAAACGCCCTTCTATCTGTGTACGTTCGGTTGATAACTCTGCACCTATAAGCTCGTCATATACTGGGTGTTCGGTTTTTTCACAAACCGTACATTTTTCGTATAAGCCTACTTCTTCCATTTCTTCCACGGCAACAACGCCGCCGCAACCAATGCCTATTATATGCACGTGTTCACGTTTTGTACGATTTTCTTTAATTAGCTGATTAAATGAAAAACTATCACAAGGGCGCAAGAAAATAGCGGTTTTATCAAATTTATCCTGCTTGCCGCCCAGCCACGGAGCAACCATTAAATACTTGCTTAAATTAGCGGAGCAAAAACGATTGTATACCAAATCATCAAGCTGTTGTAAATTGGTAAAGAAAGCCGGTTCTGGCATAGTATCAAAATCTCCAGCTTTCCAAGCAAGTACACGGTCAACCTCGCCGCTTTCAAGCAATTGTCTTGCACGTTTACGCATTTCTTCTTCAATCTGCGCTTGTTTTGGTTCAAAATCTGTGTTAATGGTAGGAAATTTGTACGGCGTTGGGTACGTATGCGTTACTTCCCAGCTCTCTGCCTGCCCTTCTGGCACATTTCGCAAGTCAACCAAACGGCTATTTGGACCCAACTCTTTTATCTTATCTGTAAATTCATTCATAATCTTGGCAAATTTTGTTGCCTCTGCGGCAGAAATCCATTCTAATCGCATACGCTCACGCTCTATGCCCATAAATTCAAGCAAATTAAACAATAATGTAAAACGGCGACGAGTATAGTAATTGCCTGTGGAATAATGACAATCTCCCGGATGACAACCGCAAACAATAACGCCATCTGCGCCTTTACCAAACGCCCTCATCACAAAAATAGGGTCAACACGGCAACTGCAAGGAACTTTAATAATTTTAACTTCTGCTGGATAGCTTAAACGGCTTGTCCCTGCCAAATCTGCACCAGCATAAGAACACCAATTGCACGCAAAAGCAACGATAAGAGGCTTCCATTCTTTGCTCGTTTCTAATTCTTCGTTTCTAACTTCTTCTAACATATAGCGTCTACCTCCGCCGCAATTTGATGATTTGTAAAACCTTGCAAATCCATAGCACCCGATGGGCAGGCAACCGTACAAGCCCCGCAACCTTGGCATAGAGCCTGATTAACGTGGGCTATACGCTCCATTTGCTTCAGACCAAATTCATTAACTTTTGTAGGCCCGTACGATATTGCGCCATACGGGCAAACAGGACCGCATAACGAACATCCTGTACAGAAATTAATATCAACTTGTGCAGTGCAAGGGTTGCTTAGCAACATATTTTTTGACAACAACCCTATAACCTTTGAAGAAGCCGCACCCGCTTGCGAAACGGTTTCAGGAATATCTTTAGGGCCTTGTACTGCTCCCGACATAAACACACCTGCCGTTGGACTCTCTACAGGACGTAGCTTTGGATGTGCCTCCGTCAACCAGTTATTGTTGTCAATAGAAGCCGAAAGCATTGAAGCAAGCGGTTTTATACCTTTAGCGGGTTGTATTGCCGTTGCCAAAACCACCATATCGGTTTTAATTTCTATCTTAACATCATCCAACATATCCACGCCACTAACCAGCAAATGGTCACCCATATCCACTATTTTACCAACTTGCCCTTTAATGTATTTTGCACCAAAATCTTCTTGCGAACGGCGAAAAAATTCATCATAAGCCTTGCCCGGCGTACGCATATCAATATAGAAGATATTAACTTCAATATCTGGATATTTGTCTTTTATTAGCATTGCGTGTTTTGCCGTATACATACAACAAATTTTACTGCAATACGACTTGCCACGCTCGGTAACATCACGCGAGCCAACGCATTGTATAAAGGTAACGCTTTTTGGCTTGCGCCCATCAGAAAGACGCACAAGCTCGCCGCCCGTTGGTCCTGCACCGTGCGTCATACGTTCAAACTCGAAAGATGTTATCACGTCTTTGCTATCGTTATAAGAATATTCGCCGTATTTATCTAAATCAATTGTCTCAAACCCAGTAGCAACAACAATTGCGCCATATTTTTCTATAACAAGTTCGTCTTTTTGAGTATAATCAACCGCACCAGGATTGCATATTTTTTCACAAAGTCCGCATTTATCTTCAGTAAACTTACGGCAATGCTCACGGTCAATAACAGGCACAAGCGGCAAAGCCTGCGCAAAAGGTACATAAATTGCTGCACGATTATCCAACCCACAGTTAAATTCGTTCGGAATATTTTTAACAGGGCATTTACTCCAACAATCACCGCAACCCGTACATTTATCCATATCCACACCACGGGCTTTTTTACGGATTGTTGCGGTAAAATTACCCACAAAACCCTCGACCTTTTCCACTTCGCTATGGGTCATTACGTTGATTTTATCGTGACTTGCACAATCTACCATTTTGGGTGTCAAAATACACGCCGAACAATCTAATGTAGGGAAAGTCTTGTCCAATTGCGACATCTTACCGCCTATAGACGGCGATATTTCAACCAAGTCAACCTCATAACCAGCATCAGCAATATCAAGAGCCGCCTGTATGCCCGCAATGCCGCCGCCAATCACCAAAGCCTTTTTAATAACAGGGTTTTCTTCGGGGAACAACGGTGCATTTAAGCGTACCTTTGCAATAGCTGCTTGCGCCAAAACAGAAGCCTTTGCCGTGGCTTCTTCCTTATCTTTATGAATCCAAGAGCAATGCTCACGGATATTCGCAATTTCAACCATATATGGGTTTAAACCTGCTTGTTCTGCGGCTTTTCTAAACGTAGCTTCGTGCATACGTGGGCTACACGCCGCCACAACAATGCCTGTTAAATTATGCTTTTTAACAGCATCCAAAATCATATTTTGCCCTGTTTTAGCGCACATATATGGATAATGAGCGGCATAGGCTACACCAGCCCCGCCGTCAATTGATTTTACAACAGCCTCAACATCCACAGTAGCCTTTATATTAGAACCGCAATGACAAACAAATACACCTATTCTTTCCATCGTAATATCACCTCGTGCTAATTATAACATAAGCAAAAATTTTGCGCAAGATAAAATATTAACAAAAAAACCACTGCCAAATGACAGTGGTTAAAAAATGTCAATCATTGTTTTGCTTCCCTCATTATTTCAGCTCTTAGAGCTTCCGTATGTTCGGTCGTTTGCCAAGGCGGAATTACTCCATATTCCTCATATCTTTGCAGAAACATTTCTTTTATAGCCTCTGCTAACTCTTTATCTTTATCAACAAGTTCTTTGTACGTGATAGGAATAAACTCATCTCCTTCCTTAATAGAAAGCGAAAAGTTTATATCACCATCAGTTGCTCCACCATAATACTCAGCGGCACTTGTAAACATAGTTGAGGCAAGAGCAAAAATCAAAACAATCAAAATTGTATAAAGATTTCTGTTTTTGATGAAAATCACCTCCTAAAAAATATTATCAAACCTATAACCATTCAATAGTAATATCAACAATCTCCCAAGGGGTGTAATGAGTATGGTTGCGAAGTACCCCTCCTGTACACTGCCATTCTTCCCTATAAACATCTCTAAATCGAGCTTCAACTACCCTCATAATTGAAACACGTCCATCGCTATGAGTCGTTCTACTCTCCCGAACATTAGTTTGAAGAACAGAATATGCAACTATACGTGTAAGACCACAGCAATTAGGAGGTCCGTGTGCATTTAGCGGCGAAATTCCAGCTAAAGATTGCAACATTTCATCAGTAAGAGTATAACCATTTAAAAGATATTCTAGTATATCCTCGGGAATATCATTTAATGATAGATGAAAGTCACAATCGGTAGACCCGAATATGTAGTCGTGCGCACAATCTACATCGTCACATTCAAAGTAAATTTCATCCGCTTGCGCCACAAACACAAATCCCACTACCATAATCATTGCCAAAAGGGCGGTTAAAGTCAATCTTTTCATTTTGTACCTCCATTTAAATTAGTATACTCGCAATATGTGCAATATGCAAGATTGGATTAATTATCAATACATTCTACAAAGCACCAAATTATTTATGCACAGTCATAATTTGGTGCAGAAGCCCTTCATACATCATAGGCACCGCTCCCCTGTATTTTACTATACAACCTATATGTAACTTTGCTGTATCAATGTAATATATTTCTATATCTATATTATAATACAGTTTATCAGCTGTGTCAAGCAAAATTTTCCACAAAATATTTTACTTTTCAACAAAATAAAATACAGGCGAACAATTGGTCGCCTGTAAGGATTATAAATATTTTCTAAACGCCGCTATAATCAGCTGTTGCGGCATGTCTGGTTCTAACATTGCTGACGCTTCTTCTATTGTTAGATGCTCCTGTCCCTTTGGTCGTATTGCCATTAATCTGGCGGCTTCTATTAGGTTTGCAGGCATAACACCACGTGGACAGCGTTGCACGCAAGCAAAGCAAGACAAGCATTGCCACAAGCTATTAGAGTTCAACAAGCTATCCACATCACCACGAGCTAAGTATGATACAAATTGGTGTGGCATAATATCCATATCTGCGGCGGATGGGCAAGCGGCACTACATCTGCCACATTTCATACATTTATTTATATCTGTGCCGCTTAACATTTCCATTTGTTGCGGACGATACGCATTTAGATTATGCATTTTGTTCTACCTCCAATCCTAAGGCTTGGGCTAGTATTTTTGTGAAATATTCAATATTAACATTGGATTGCTTTCCTACATTATAAGCACATAAAGGACAAGCAGTTATTAGCATTTCTGCACCTGATGATTGTACGTTTGCCAAAATATTATTGCACATTTTCGCCGCTTTTTCAGGTTGAGCCAAAGATATATAGCCCCCGCAACATTCGTTGCGCATTGCGTATTTTATAGGGGTTGCGCCTATCGCATTAATAAAATCTTCTATTATTGTTGGGTTTTCTGCGTCATCAAAAGCCATAACGCCAGATGGTCGCAAAAGCATACAGCCATAATATGCACCAATTTTTACGCTTGTCATTGGATTGACAATTTTTTCACGAATTTTATCGAAACCTACATAATCACGCAAAACTTCAAAGTAATGAAGAACTTTTGCAGAGCCATCATATGCCAAATCTGGGTCAAAACGGGCTATCGTATCCCTAAATTCTTTGCTTACGATGGCATCATTATTAACACGTTTTAAAACGTGATGACAAGCCGAGCACATTGTTACAAGCGGAATATTAGCTTGTGCGGCGGTTTTTAGCGCACGTATTGAAGGCAATTTTTGTGCAATAACATCCGTTCCTAATGGATAAACTGCACCGCAACATTGCCAATTTTCAATTTCAACAAGCTCAATCCCTAACGCCTGTGCCGACAAACGGGCGCAAATATCCAATTCTTTCGCCTTTGTGCTTAATGTGCAACCGGGATAATAGTAAAATTTCATAATATCTTCTCCCTATATCAAAATATAGTTGTGATTTTTTTCACGTTGTGGTATACTGAGTATAACAGAAAAATTTCGCTTTGTAAAGAGGGGATAAAATGTATAAAATACTTTTAGAAGATTTGCCAAAATTGTATGCACAAATGGCGCAAAATGCGGATGTTTATATGCCTTTGCGTCGTGGTAACGAGCTTAATTTTGAAAAATGGAATAATGAGGCAATTGTAGATTTGGAAAGTTTAAAAACCGTAAATACGCCAAAAGACCTATTTTTGCCACAAATAGAAAATCTTTATAGCTCGCAAGTGGTTGGCACAAAAATAAATATAGAAAATGTGCCTGTTTTTGACAAAACGGTGGTTTTGTTCGGCGTTAAGGCTTGCGACGTGCGAGCTATCGAGGTTTTAGACAATGTATATTTGCAAGGTGATTTTGTTGACGAATTTTATAAAGCACGTCGTGAAAAATCAATAATTATTTCTTTGGCTTGTAACACCCCTGCGAAAACTTGCTTTTGCAGTGCTTTTGACATTGACCCATCAAGTCCGCAAAGTGATGTAAGAACGTGGATTTGCAACGAATATATGTATTTTGATTTTACAGACGAAAAACACGAAAAATATGAAAGATTTTACGATATGATAAAGGAATTTTTAACTGAAGCAGATGAAAGTGAAGTTGCACCACTTCAAAAAGAAATCCAAGAAAAAATCAACACCTTACCTTTTAGCGGCATTTGTTTAGAAAAATTTACGCCAGAAAATATGCTGTCAATCTTTAATTCAAGCGAATGGGAACATTTGTACCGCCCTTGTATTGGTTGCGGTACTTGCACATATTCCTGCCCAACATGTCAATGTTACGACATACGCGACCACCAATCCAAATGCGGCGGTATACTAAAATACCGTTGTTGGGATAGCTGTATGTACCCCGATTTTACACTAATGGCACACGGCAACCCACGCTTTACGCAAAAAGAGCGTTTCCGTCAGCGTTTTATGCACAAACTTTTGTATCATCCAGAAAAATATGACGGGCAGTTTGGCTGTGTTGGTTGCGGGCGTTGCGTCAACAAATGCCCTGTTTCATTAAATATTTTAAAAGTAATTAAAACAATCGGGGGTGACGAAAATGATACAAAATAACGATAACCAAATCCCAATGGTGGGCATTATTACTGAAATTTTTGAAGAAACATCAGACGTTAAGACATTTAGGGTAGTAAATAGCAAAGGCGACAAGGCTTTTGACCATATGCCAGGACAATGTGCAATGTTAGGTGTACCAGGCGTTGGCGAAGCTATGTTTTCCATATCTTCATCACCCACCAACACAAAATTTATGGAATTTTCCATCAAGCGTGTTGGTGTGCTGACAGAATATTTGCATAAATTAGAACCAGGCGACCAAATAACCATCCGTGGACCATATGGCAACGCCTTCCCTGTTGATACTGCATTAAAAGGGCAAAACATACTATTTGTAGCAGGCGGCATTGCGCTTGCCCCGCTTCGCTCTGCAATTCGTTATGTTTTTGATAAGCGTGAAGATTATGGCTATGTAGACATCCTTTACGGGGCTCGTTCCCCAAAAGACCTTGTTTATAGAAGAGAAATAGAAAAATCTTGGACAGAAAAACCCAACACCAACGTGTTTTTAACAATCGACCGCCCGGATGAAGATTGGGACGGGCATATTGGCTTTGTCCCCGATTATTTCAAAAAAATTGGCTTTTCTACCGACAAAGTGGTCGTGGTTTGCGGTCCGCCGATTATGATAAAATTCGTACTAGCAATTCTTTTGGAAATGGGCTTCAAAAAAGAGCAGGTATTCACCACATTAGAACTACGTATGAAATGCGGCATAGGTAAATGCGGGCGTTGCAATATAGGTCCAAAATACGTGTGTGTTGACGGTCCTGTGTTTAGGGTTGATGAACTTGACCATATTCCTGACGAATTCTAATAACAATTACAAAGGAGAGAGAATATGCAAGAAATAGCAAATGTTTATTTTGATGGCAAACATTACCAAGTACCTGCCGACTTAACAATTATGACGGCAATGGAATATTGCGGTTATCAGCTAAAGCGTGGTTGCGGTTGCCGCCACGGCTTTTGCGGAGCTTGTGCCACAGTATACCGCATTGTAGGCGAAAACCGCCCGCATTTTGCACTAAGCTGTCAAACAAAAGTGGAAGACGGGATGTACATAGCCACCCTGCCCTTTTTCCCGCTTAACCACAAAATTTACGACATCAGCAAAATCAAACCAACCGATAATATAATGATGGAATTTTTTCCCGAAATTTACGCCTGTGTTGGCTGCGGAGCTTGCACAAAATCCTGCTCACGTTCGTTAAATGTTATGCAATATATTGCATATGCAAAACGTGGCGATTTGGAAGCCTGTGCCCACGAAAGTTTTGACTGCGTAGCGTGCGGCATATGTTCGGCACGTTGTCCTGCCAACATATCCCATAATCTTGTAGGTCTGTTAGCTCGCCGTCTAACAGGCAAATATATAACTCCCGAAGCGGCACATAATACCGAACGTGTAAATGCCATTTCAAACGGCGAATTTGATAAAGATATGGACGAACTTATGGCAAAATCTGTTGAAGAAATTAAAGAAATGTACGATAACCGAGAAATTGAAAAGTAGCAATTATAGGAGGACTATATAAAATGCAAACACCCTTTTTACCACATATGCTAGAATCTATAAAAGCAGTGGAGGCATCCCGTGCAGAACGTTTTGAAACCGAGCCACGCCGTATGGATGCTGACGAAAAAACGGCTTTATTGCAAGAATTTCATCCTGATTATGGGGATAATGGGTTTGACACAATAAAAATCGGCGCAAACACAGGTGAAAAAGCTCCGAAAGAGCTTGTAGAGTTGCTACATTCAAAATCCAAAATTTCGGATGTTAACATTAATTTAGACAATATAGAATTTGATGTGGATGTACTTATTATCGGCGGCGGTGCGGCAGGTGCTTCAGCGGCTATAGAAGCGCATAATGCTGGGCAAAATGTAATGATTGTTACCAAGCTACGTATGGGCGACAGCAATTCGATGATGGCTGAAGGCGGTATTCAAGCGGCAGATAAAGAAAACGACAGTCCAATGCAACATTACCTAGACAGCTTTGGCGGCGGTCATTATAAAAACAAACCCGAACTTTTACGACGCTTAGTTATGGATGGCCCAAAGTCTATAAAATGGCTTAACGAACTAGGTGTTATGTTTGATAAACACGAAGACGGCACAATGTGGACTTTCCCTGGCGGCGGCTTATCCCGCAAACGTTTGCACGCCTGTGCGGATTATACCGGTGCAGAGATAACCCGTGTTTTAAAAGACGAAGTACAAAATTTAGGCATAGAAATTGCAGAATTTACAGCGGCATTAGAGCTTATTTTAGATGAAGAAGGCAAAGTGGCGGGTGCAGTGCTTGTTAATATGCTTACTGGCGAATATTTGGTTGCTCGTGCAAAAACTGTAATTATGGCAACTGGCGGCGCAGGTCGTATGCATTACCACGGCTTCCCCACCACCAACCATTACGGAGCAACAGCCGATGGACTTGTAATGGCATACCGTGCTGGTTGCAATCTACTTTATCAAGATACCATCCAATACCATCCATCGGGTGCGGCTTTCCCTTCACAGCTTTTTGGTGCGCTTGTTACAGAAAAAGTGCGCTCTATCGGTGCTCAATTACTAAACATAGATGGCGAGGCTTTCGTTCATCCGCTAGAAACCCGTGATGTGGCGGCTTCTGCCATTATACGTGAATGTGGTGTGCGTGAAAAAGGCATTGCAACAGGGCAAGGCAACGGCGTTTGGCTTGATACACCGCTTATTGAAATGATTCACGGCGAAGGCAAAATCGAATCCGCCATACCCGGTATGTTGCGTATGTTTTTAAACTATGGTATGGATTTACGCAAAACCCCAATTTTAGTTTACCCATCCTTCCATTATCAAAACGGCGGCGTAGAAATTGAAAATGACGGCAATACAAAGCATATTCCAAACTTATTTATAGCAGGCGAAGCCGCAGGTGGCATACACGGCAGAAACCGCCTTTTGGGCAACTCTATGCTTGATGTTATCGTTTTCGGGCGTTTAACAGGGCAAAAAGCCGCACAAATGGCAAAATCAACCACCACGGGCAAATTATTTTTAAACCACATTAAAACATATGAAGGTAAAATAAACGAAGCAGGTGTCGACACAGGCAAATTATCGCCAATTCTTCTGCCAAAATATACACGTGATGTTAACGAAGCAAGGGTTGTATAGCGTCCTTAGAGCGTCCTTAGCAAAATATAAAGGTAGTGCTAGAGGTGGTCAAATGCATCAAAATGATATTGACTTAATTTTATCCAAGCGTCATATCAATGGCGGGGACTATTGGGCTACTGTCGACGGACGTTTAGGCAAAGGCTCACCATTTTCCACATATTGTGCAGGCATTATGTTGCTAGAGCTTGGTATGCTACCCAACGACCCAATTTTACAGCAGGTTGCCAAAATGTTTTTTGCCATTTGGATGGAAGATGGGCGGTTTAAACTATATCCAACCGGCGGAATTTACCCCTGCCAAACAGCCTATGCAACTAACTTGCTTTGTCGTATGGGATATGTAAATGACGAGCGTATTCAAAAAACATTACATCACTTTCTTGACACGACTTATACCGACGGCGGTTGGCGTTGCAATAAATTTTCTTTTTGTCGTGGTCCAGAAACGGAATATTCCAACCCTATGCCAACGCTTAATATTCTTGACGCTTTTAGATATAGCGACTATTTAAACAAGGAATCAAAACTTGATAATGCTGTAGAATTTTTGCTTATGCATTGGGAAATTAAAAAGCCCATCGGCCCCTGCCAATACGGTATCGGTTCGCGTTTTATGCAAATCGAGCTTCCGTTGTGGAATTATAATTTGTTATATTATGTTTATGTATTATCATTTTACAATAAAGCCAAACAAGACGAACGTTTTTTGGAAGCTCTAAACGCTTTAACCAACAAGCTCGTAGACGACAAAATCATTGTAGAGCGTCATTCACCAAAGCTCAAAGGCTTTAATTTCTGTGAAAAAGGCAAGCCCAGCGAGCTTGCCACAAAATACTATAACGAAATTATAGAGCGTAAAAATTTATAAACCACTTATCAATCATCACCCCTAAGACGTAGGTTGCGTACAGCACGACGACCTGCGTCTTGCTTTGTATCCGCATAATTTTTTCTTGTCGTGTTTACATCCTTATGCCCCAAAAGGTCGGCAACAAGGTAAATATCACCCGTTTGGCGATACATATTAGTACCAAAAGATGTACGTAATTTGTGCGGCGTGATGGTTTTTAAACTATTAGACATTTGTGAGTATTTTTTAACAAGATTCTGCACAGCACGGTCAGTAATGCGTCGATTTTGTATGGATAAAAACAATGCACGCTCGTGTCCTGGTAATGGTTTTTTTAACATACGCTCATCAAGATACTCCTGCAAAGCCTTTTCGATTTCTTCATTGAAATGTAAAATTTCCTCATTTCCGCCTTTTCGGGTTACTTTAAAGCTGCCTTTTTTCAAATCAATATCTTCAATATTAAGCCCTACGCATTCGGAAATACGTATGCCCGTCCCAGAAAAAAGGCTTAAAAGTGCTACATCTCGGCTTCTTGTAAAGGTGTGGAATTTTTTTTGATGGTTCGTCATTTTAACGCCGTGGTCTGCCATATCTATCAAATTAGCAATTTCATCCACATCAAGATATACTTTTGCCTTTTCCTTTGTAGGCGGCGTGTCCACAAGCTCGGCAGGGTTTGCCGCAACCTTACCACGCTTGTAAAAATACGCAAATACAGAGCGTATAGCAGATAATTTGCGTGATTTACCCTCCATACGGTTTTCCACCCAAATATCCTTACCATCGCCGCCTTTATTATAAACCGAAAGATAGTCCAAAAACTCCTCTATATGATAATTTGTAATCTTACCCATATCTTCCAATGTAAAATTATGTACAGTTTTGCCGCCAAATTCAAATGTATCTGTACGAAGATAATTGAAAAAAAGCCGCATATCATAGGCATATCCCAAGCGTGTACGGCTTGATGTATGGTCGGCACGGTTGCGAAAAAACTCGTTCATAAACGGCGGTAACTCTGCCTCAATTTCCCGCAATTTCAGCTTATTTTTCCGTTCTTGTTCTTGATGATAACTTGACAAAACGCCACCTCCTATATCGTCATAAAACTGTACAATTCCACAATTGCTTGCTCTGCATCTGCTCCGTCAGCAATTAGCGTAATGGCTTGTCCTTCCAAAATACCTAGGGAAACAAGCCCCATAATAGACTTTGCATTAACGGTTTTATCACCAATGTTCAAATTTATATTGCATCTAAACCGTGATGCCATCTGCACAAAAAGTGCCACATCACGGGCTTCTAAGCTATTATTAACCGCAAAACTTTTTTGTATCATAATTTACTTGTTCCCCCTATAGCTTTCCGCAATTTGTGCAATTTTTTTAAGCCTATGATTTACACCAGATTTAGATATGGACGGTGACAACTTTTTACCAATATCTTCAAGCGTAGCAAAACGGTCATCAAGCCTTAATTTTGCCACATCTGCAAGTCCTTTTTCAAGCGAAGAAAGACCCGCAATGCGTTGTATATCCAAAATATCCTTAACGTGCCTAGCCGAAGCCGTTATTTTTTTGTCCTCGTTAGCGGCGGCGGCATTTGCAACACGATTAATAGCATTATTAACTTCCCGCTCTATACGGCAATTTTCAAACTCCATCAGCGCAATATGCGCCCCCATAATATTTAACACAGTGGCAATTTGTTCCGCTTCTTTAAAATACAAAATATCGCCATTATTGCGACTATGTTCCTTAGGGCAAAGATTAAACTCAGCAAAAATGTTTACCAATCGTGGTTTAACAATAGGCGTAATGGCAAATTCCAAGTGATATGATTTTTTCGGATGTGCCATTGTGCCTGTGTGAATATAAGCATCTCGCACATAAGCCCGTTTATCACAGTCTTCTTTAGGTATCGCCGCAAGTTCTTGCTTCACTTTAGAAGAAAATGACATTATACCACCTCCGTTATTTCGCTTCTTTTACGTAAATATAACTGTCATTAATCTCCTCAATTTCGCCCGTGTTGGCATATCCCACTTTCTCCCAAAACGGTGTACCACTATCGCAAGTAAGATAATATCCCAACGGCTTAAAATGTGCCATTTCCGCCTCGGCTTTGGCAACAAGTTCCACACCAATGCCCTTTTTGCGATATTCAGGAGCAACATATATCTCACGAATTAGCCCCCAACCATCACGTTGACACCAATCTTTATGAAAGCGGTCTATATGAGCAATTATAAAACCAGCCAAAACACCATCATCACGGGCAATAAATATCCAAGAATCCTCATACTTTGTTTCATTTAAAAAATAATCACAAATCTTAGGTAAATCTTCAATAGTCGGGGCATTCGCAGGGTCATTTTCAAAAATTTCTATAAAATAATGTGCGAAAGTTTTACGAAACTCGGCAACCTCAAAAAGATTTTCTCTGTCAAGTATTGTTATTTGCATTACTCGTCCCCCGCTACTTTTATCTCTGTTTCCAACGCCATACCAAATTTTTCCTTAATGGTCTGCTGAATGTGTCCAATAAGAGCAAACACATCTGCGGCGGTAGCATTGCCTTTGTTTATAATAAAACCACAATGTTTTTCGCTAACCTGCGCCCCACCAATAGAAAAACCACGCAAACCCGCATCGCTTATTAACTTGCCAGCAAAATTCCCTTCTGGACGCTTAAAAATCGACCCAGCCGAAGGCATTTCTAAAGGTTGTTTTTCTTCACGTTTTTTCAGCAATTCCGCCATTTTGTCGGCAATTTCTTCCTTGTTGCCCTTACTTCCTTTTAAAATCACAGAAGCAATAACAAGCCCTTCTTTTTGCGCAAACGACTTTCTGTATGAAAAATCCATATCGTCAAAACTCACTTCAATAATTTGGTTATTTTGGTCAATACATTTCGCCGATACAAATACTTGCGACATCTCGCCTTCATATGCGCCAGCATTCATAAAAACCCCGCCGCCAACGCTACCAGGTATGCCGTGGGCAAACTCTAATCCTGCAATGCAATGTTCTAATGCAAATTCCGCCACTTCTTTCATCGAAACACCTGCACCACAATGGATTACCTCGCCACTAACTGACACATCATTTAACCCTAAAAGAGATATAACTACACCCCTAATACCACCATCACATACCAAAAGATTACTGCCGTTACCCAATACAAAATAAGGAACGTCGTTTTTACGGCAAATATCAAGCACATCCCGCAACTGCTCTGTGCTTTGCGGCATAACAAAAACATCTGCAATACCACCTATTTTAAAGCTGGTATGTTTTGACATAGGCTCGTTTAACAGCACATTATGCTTGCCTAACTTATTAATAACCAATAACTGATAACTGATAGCCATCACCCTTCTCCCAACATTGCCGCACCAACAACACCTGCATCATTGCCTAATTCAGCAATTGCAAATTTTGTCAATATTTGCTCGTCAAAAATCTTACCTTTAATATGTTTGTCAATCAATTGCAAAAGATATTCGCCTTCATTGCTAATGCCGCCGCCAATCACAATAATTTCAGGTTGAAATATATTGGATATATTTGCCAAACCCTCGCATAAATATTCTATATATCTCTCTAAAGCCATTATTGCTTTAGTATCTCCGCTTCTTGCATCTCCGAAAATCCTTTTTGGACCTTTACCGCCGCCAATTCGCCTTAACGCAGTTGCGGACGCATATGCTTCCCAACAACCTTTTTTACCACAATTACATAATTTGCCGCCCGTTTTAATAACGTGATGGCCAATCTCTCCCGCACCAAAAAATGCTCCGTGATATATTTTGCCATTTAAAATAATGCCTCCGCCAATACCCGTTCCTAATGTAACCGTGATGGAAGAAGTCGTCCCCTTTGCCGCTCCGTATTCAAATTCGCCCAAAGCTGCGCAATTTGCGTCATTATCGACATATACATCAACGCCTAGCAGCCGCTTCATTCCGTGGCTAATATTAATGTTATATATACCTAAATTCGGAGCTTTTATTAGCTCGCCTGTATACGGATTTACACTTCCAGGCACACCAATACCAATAGATGAAATCTTTGAGAGTTCAATTTTATTTTCATCAAGTATTTCATTGCAAAGCCGCACGATTTTGGCAATTAAAGTTTCTGCATTAATATTATTTGGTGTGCCTACCGATTTTTTATGCAATATTTTTCCACTATTTACAATACCAACTACAATATTACTACCACCCAAATCTATGCCAATTCTATGCATTTTAGCCCTCCTTTGCCGACGAATTAACTCTTTCATTAAGGGCTTGTAGCGGCGAATATCCCATCATTTTTTGGCGGTGATAAACAGCGGCAGATTCTCCAATCATAGCAAGATTACGCCCAGGACGTACCGGCAATGTCTGGCACACCACTTTATTGCCCAAAATTTCGATATATTCATATCCATCGCCCAGTCGGTCATAAGGCTTGTCGTGTTCCCAAATATCAAGTTTAAGAACAAGCTCAACATTCTGACTTTCTTTAACAGATTGCACCCCATACATTTTTGTAACATCCATTATGCCAATGCCACGCACTTCAATAAACGAGCGTATATTTTCGGGACTTGTTCCTATTAATTGAGCAGACGAAACACGTCTAATTTCCACCGCATCATCCGCTACCAGCCTATGCCCACGTTTAATAAGTTCTAAAGCCATCTCGCTTTTGCCGATGCCGCTCTCACCCAAAATAAGCACACCAATACCAAAAATATCAACAAAAACACCGTGAACAGTTGTTTTTGGTGCAAGGTTAAATTTAAGCCATCTAATAACATCTCCGGCAAATTCTGTAGTATTTTCTTTGCACGATAATAATGGAATACTATTATTACGGGCGACATCAAGCATTTCTGTAAAAGGCTTAAAATCGTGACAAATAACCACGCAAGGCAATGGATTTTCAAAAAGACGTAAAATTTTATCCTTACGCTCTTTTTCCGAAACCGAATTTAAATAACCATATTCTGAACGTCCAATTATTTGAATACGCTCGGAATCAAAATATTCGTAAAATCCAGCAAGCTGTAAACCCGGCCTATGCACCATTGTACGTGACAGCATTTTTTTGCTCATATCCACATCAGGCGTAAAGCTCGCCAAACTAAGCTCCTGCACCATTTTTTGCACAGAAACCTGCAAAATATTAACAGTGCCGAGCTTGTTGTTATTCATTAGCAAGCACAACTTTTCTTTTTGCACCATTTTTAATCGCAAATTCAATTTCACATTCTTCATTTGCGTGCATTTTCAGTCTTTGCTGCATCGCTTCGCAAATCGTACGCACAATATCGGCATCATCCATATCTTCATCCGCTTCAACCAAAACGCTCAATTTACCATCTTTCGTAATATCAACGGCAATATTAAGCGTAGCAAATTCCCCTGCTTCGTTGGTAAAAACAAAATCGAAACTTTTTAACATCGTCATAACAATCGCCCCTTTCATTCTCATTATATTCTACTACATTTGGGAAAATTTTTCAACATTAAAAATAATTCTTGTCTATTTGCATAAATTAGGTTATAATGGAAGTTAACAGTTACAATTTGGTACGTATAATAAAGGAGGATTTATATGAAGCGTATAAAAAATGCGAAGCAAGAAATTATTTCCATACCACAAGAGCACGGCTCGGTATTGGCAGAAGGTCTTACCTTCAAAGGCGGCTCTTTGTCTGGTGTAGGTAAAATTTCTATCAATTGCTATTTTGTCGGCGATATTTCCACTAACGATTTAGTAATTGTAGACGAAGCAGGTAATATTTTAGGTAATATCGAAGCCCAATCCGTTATCATCCGTGGTAATGTTAAAGGCAATGTAGAAGCCGTTGGCGAGGTACAGGTGCGCACAGGCGGCGTTATTAACGGCAACATCACCTGTGGTAGCCTTGAGATTGCGGCAGGTGCGGCTTTCTCTGGCGAATGTAATATGACGGCATCTAAAAAGGAAAATAATATGTTGCTGACATCTGCGGATAAAAAGGATGCGCCTGTACTAACCGCACAAGCTACTTCAGCTCCACGACAGTAATACCGCTATCACCTTCGCCAAATTCGCCTAGACGATAGCTTTTAACGTGAGGGTGGTTTTTAACATATTTATGCACCGCAGAGCGCAATGCCCCTGTGCCTTTGCCGTGGATAATCTCAACATTACCAAGATTTGCTAAATATGCATCATCAAGATATTTGGACAATTCTTCCAAAGCCTCGTCAACTAACATTCCCCGCAAGCTAATTTCTTTTGATACATTAAGTGATTTTGCCGCCTTTATAAAGCCCTGTGCTTTGGTATTGGCGGCATTGTTTGTGTTTTTATTTTTTGCGCCACCTTCTTCAAGCATCAAATCAGCTAATTTTACTTTCATTTCCATAGAGCCAAAAATCACTTGCGCATAACGCTTGTCTGCTGACAAAACTACCGCAGATTGTTTTAAGGACACAATATAAACATCATCGCCCGCAATCAATTCGCGGTCAATTTTACGCAATTTTGACTTTGTCGCTATAACAGTTTCCTGCGGAGCAAGCTCGTCCGATTTTTGGCGCAACACCGCCCTTTTTTCCTCAGCTTCACGAAACGAAGTACCGCCTGCTTCCTTAATTTTGCGCAGTTCTTTTATAATTCCATCTGCTTCTTCCTTTGTGCGTGAAAGCATCGTCCTCGCCTCTGCCCTTGCATCATTTAAAATTTTATCACGGCTTGCGGCAATACGGTTTTTTTCATTTTCTAAATCATCTGCCAATTTTTGTGCCTCACGCCGCAATACCTGCGCCCGTTCTTCCTCGATTTCTATAGTTTTTTTAGAAATTTCAAGGTCGGTTATAACATCTTCAAAACGAATATCTTCGGCAGACAACATTTGTTTCGCTTCGGATATTATATTATCGGATAACCCTAATCGTTGTGCAATTGCAAAAGCGTTAGACTTACCAGCTACACCTATCAAAAGCCGATAGGTAGGACTTAATGTAGCGACATCAAATTCAACTGCACCATTTTCTACACCATCTGTAGACAGTGCAAATAACTTTAATTCGGCATAATGTGTAGTTATAGCGCAACGTGTGCCACGAACAAGCAAACTGCGTATTATAGAAATAGCAAGTGCCGCACCTTCAGTTGGGTCGGTTCCTGCGCCCAATTCATCAAAAAGCACTAACGAATTATAACTGCAAAGCCCCAAAATACGCACAATATTGGTCATATGTGCAGAAAATGTGGATAACGATTGTTCTATAGACTGCTCGTCCCCAATATCTGCAAAAACATTATCAAAAATTGATAATTCTGAACCGTGTGCCGCAGGTATAAACATCCCCGACATTCCCATCAAAACAAAAAGTCCCAATGTTTTTAACGCAACAGTCTTGCCGCCCGTATTTGGCCCCGTTATAAGCAAAGCAGTAAAATCATCGCCAAGGTAAATATCCGTAGGCACAATTTTTTCCACATTTAGCAAAGGATGACGGCCTTTCTTGATATTTATATTGCCGTGGTCATTAAAATTTGGCAGGGTTGCATTCATCTCTAAAGCAAGGGCAGATTTTGCAAAAATAAAATCAAGGTATGTCAACACTTTAGCATTTACAGCAAGCATAGGTGCATCAATAGCTACACCTTGGCTAAGCATAATTAAAATACGTCCCATCTCTTCCTTTTCTTCCGCCTGCAATTCTTTAATCTTATTGTTAAGCGCAACAACGCTCATCGGCTCCATAAAAATAGTAGCACCACTGCCCGACATATCGTGTATCATACCGGGAAAAGCTGTTTTATATTCCTTTTTTATTGGTACACAATACCTTCCATTGCGCATTGTTATTACGGTATCCTGCAACATATTGCGGTAACTGGATGATTGTATAACCTTATTTAATGCTTCATTAATACGCACTGCTGATGTCTTAATACTACGTCTTATACTTGATAATTCTGCAGAAGCATCATCCGCAATCTCCGTCGCAGATGCAATCGAGCGCAAAATATCCTTCTCTAGCCCATCAGGGATATTAATTTGCTCAAACTGCGGGTCAATTAAATCAAGATATTCCCGCCGCTCTACAGATTTTGAATAATTGCGTATCTTTTTACAGACATAAATAAATTCACCAATATTAAACAATTCTTCAATATTAAGAATCCCGCCAATTTCCGCACGATTTAAACTGGAAGAAATATCTTTAATCCCACCAAGTGGTATATGCCCTGCTTTCATCGAAAAATCAAGAGCTTGTTCTGTTTCAGACAACGACTGTTCAATATCATCAAGCCCCATCATCGGCAACAAATCCGCACACAAAGCCTTGCCTGCTGGCGAAATAGCTTTGTCCTGCAACTTTTGTATAATCTTATCAAATTCTAGCGTTCGTAACGAACGTACATCCATACTCATAATAAATTCTCCTTGCATTTTAAACTTTTGTGTGTTATAATTCTGTCGAGGTGAGCATAATGAATTTTAATTTACACGCAATTTCACATCAAATCCAAAGTCAAATACATCAATCTGTTATTGATAGACTAACACCAAACCGTAATTCTCACGCAGGGCATAGCGTTTCTTCGGCTACACCCGCAAATACTCCGCCAGTTGCAAACGAAGTCCACGAAACTGACAGCTTCCAAAATATCCTAAACGATTTCATCAGTCTAGGTGTGTCAAACACCAATATCAATCCGCAAATTGATGCGGCAATTACAGCGGCATCTCTTGCTCACGGCGTAGATGCAAACCTTATCCGTGCTATAATCCGAGCAGAATCTAATTACAATCCTCTAACCGTATCCTCCGCTGGCGCAATGGGTCTTATGCAATTAATGCCCGCCACAGCAAGACAGCTTGGTGTCGAAAATCCCTTTGATATTAACGAAAATATAAATGCCGGTACACAATACATAGCTGGTCTTCTTGACCGTTTTAATGGTGATGTAGAGCTTGCTCTTGCCGCCTATAACGCAGGTTGGCCACGTGTACAACAACACGGTGGCATACCACCAATTGCCGAAACTCAAAACTACGTACCACGTGTACTAGGCTTTCGGCAAGAATATATTATGCAACAGTATCAACAAAATACAGACAACCGCAGGCGATAATATCGCCTTTTTATTTTCTTCTTCTAAGCATTTGATTAACCGCACGCATATCACACATCAACCCTTCTTTTTCGCAAGTTTCAGCAAAAACATCCCATAATTTCTTTTTATACGGAGAATGACAACGATAATAATTCTTATATCTTTGCATATATTTTTCTGAAATACCGCAATAATACTTCTCTGCTTCTTGATAAAAATATTCCCGCTGTACATCCGCCATAGTTACAAAGGTTGAAATATAAGCATATTTTGCGCCGTGATGTTTCGCTTTCTTCACCAATTCCCGTACATTATCTACCGCATCAGTTATATACGGTATTACAGGGTCAATTAAGACACCCGACACTATGCCATTTTTAGCCAAATGCTCTATTGCTTTAAAACGACTGCTTGTTGATGACACAAAGGGTTCAATTTTTTTACAAACATCATCATCCGAAGCAGTAATTGAAAAATTAACACTTGCAGGTGAATGTTCTGTAATATCTTGCAAAATATCAATATCTCTTACAACCAAACCGCTTTTGGTAATTATACAAATACCAAATTCATACGCATTAATCAACTCCAAAGCGTTTCTAGTCAATCTATATTTCGCTTCTTTTGGGTTATAAGGGTCAGAAACACCGCCTGTAAGCACAACACCCGTCTTTACCTTTCTGCGTAAGTCATCTCGGATAATCTGTAAAGCATCCTTCTTAGCCCTTATATTATCAAAATCATCGGTCTTTTCATAATAATTGCTACGAGCATAACAATATATACATCCGTGACTACAACCCCTGTATATATTCATAACATATTCCGTCTGCAAATAATAATTATCAGAGCCGCCATTGGTAACAATGGTTTTTGCGTCAATTAAATCCATATTTCACCTACATTTGTTTGACTTTTTGATAACGTGATATATTTAATAAAATACCAACAGCACCCAGCATTACGGCGATGCTCGTGCCACCATAGCTAATAAACGGTAGCGGTATACCCGTATTTGGTATAGTATTTGTTACAACACCTACGTTAATAAGAACCTGTAATGCAAACATCGCCGTAATACCCGTAGCAACCATCATACCAAGCTGTGTACGAGCATTAATGGCAACCCTCATTCCACGCCAAATCAATATACCAAAAAGCAACAGAATCACACCACCGCCAAAAAGCCCTAATTCTTCAATAATAATAGCAAATATAAAGTCATTTTGCGCTTCAGGCAAATAATACCGCTTCTGCATAGAATTGCCTAAACCCCGTCCAAAAAGCCCTCCAGAACCAACGGCAAGCAATGACTGAACCGTCTGAAACCCAAAACCCTGCGAAAACGCAAAAGGGTCCTCCCAGGCCGCCATACGGCTACCACGCATACCGCCTAAAAGCCCCGAAGTTAGAGCAAAAAAACCTACACTAACAGCAGATACACCCGCAATAATCCACCGCCAAAAATACGGAGAAGCTAAAAATAGTATTATTGCAGACATAGCCGAAAGTATTATCACCGTCGAAAGATTGCGCCCCATAGCAACAAGCGCAACAGGCACTGCTGTCAGCACAATATAGCCAAACAATCCCCAAATACGATTAATGCGGTCTTTATCACGATTTATGTATACAGAAAGCATTAACACCAAAGCAATTTTTGCCAGCTCGGACGGCTGAAACGAAAAAATAGGATTTGCCGCAGACCCAATGTCAATCCAACGGGTTGCACCATTTACTTCTCGCCCAAAAAACAATACATAAACCAATAAGCCATTTGCAACAATATAACCAATAACCGCCAATTGACACAATCGCTGATAGTTTAAAAAAGCACCAAAAAACACCAATGCCCCAAGCCCCATTATAGCACCAATAGCCTGTTGTGTAAACAGCCCAAATGTGTTGCCCGTCTGCATTTGCGTATATGATGATGCCGATAAAACCATTGTCAACCCAATGGCAGTAAGCACCATCGCACATACAAAAATCACGTGGTCGTATTCACGTATAACAATTTTATTGTCAAAATATGAGGTCTTTTGAATTGTTTGTTGCATAAAGCACCTCCATTACTGTAATTCATTTACAAAATCTTTAAAAATCCGCCCTCTTTGTTCATAATTATCAAACATATCCTGCGAAGCACAAGCTGGCGAAAGTAACACAGCATCACCAAAAACCGCACGTGTTGTCGCAAGTTCCACCGCATCCTTTAATGTGGTTACAAGCTCATAATTATGATAATTATACGCTTTACAGGTATGAATAATTTCCTCGGCAACTTCACCTAATACAATTACAGATTTTACACGATTAGGAAAAACCTTAACTAAATCGCCAAAATCCAGTTTTTTGTCCTGCCCGCCTGCAATTAATACAATAGGCCTGCCAAGTGCCGAAATCACATTAATTGCATTAAGCGCAGAATCCACATTGGTTGCTTTGCTATCATTATAATAAGACACACCGCGCAAATCACGCACAAATTCAACCCTATGCTCCACCGCTTTAAAATTTCTTATTTCCTTGGAAATAATTACCATTGGTACACCTGCGGCAATGCAAATAGCAACAGCCGCCATAATATTTTCTACATTATGGCTTCCAATATCCTCCAAACTTACAACACGTTCATCTATCCCATTCCAAACAACCCTAATCCAATCGTCATCAATAAACACGCCTTCATCAAGCGGCATTTTACTAAAAAATATCACTTTCGCAGGCATTTTTGCGACCATTGCATTGCAATATTGATTATCATAATTCAACACACAAAAATCATTTTCATCTTGGTTTTCAAAAATACGCTCTTTTGCCGAAATATAATTTTCCATTGTTTTATGGCGATTAAGATGGTCGGGTGTAATATTTAACACAGCTGAAATCTTCGGCTTAAAATCAATAATAGTCTCAAGTTGAAAACTAGAAATTTCCGCAACAACCCAAGCCGACTTATCAATTTTTTCAGCAATAGAAGAAAACGCAATGCCAATATTGCCCGCCAGCATAGAGCCAGCAAAAGCCTCCGACATAATCTTACCAACAAGCGTACAAACGGTTGTCTTGCCATTAGTTCCCGTAATTGCAATAATCGGCGCAACGCAATGTCTGCTCGCAAGCTCAATCTCGCTTAAAATAGGTATATTGCGACTTCTGGCAATCTCAACAAAAGGTAAATCCGTTGCAATGCCTGGGCTTAACACCACCAACTGATGTTCATCAATAATATCATCGGGATTAGCCCCAAAATGCGTATTCACACGCTCGTCCGCAAGCAAATCCGCATCCACAACAGGGTTCTGCGCAAGCTCAGACAATGTAACCTGCGCACCGTGTGCCAAAAGCAAGCGAGCGGCATAAATGCCAGAACGCCCCATTCCGCAAACAAGTGCTTTTTTTTCACTATAAATCACGCCACACCTCCTATCGCTAAAATTCCAATTAGACAGAAAATTGCCGTAAAAATATAAAAAACAGCAACAATTTTGGATTCTCTCCAAGGCGGATTAAGATGTTCAAAATGATGATGCAACGGAGACATTTTAAAAATGCGCTTGCCACCAGAGATTTTAAAATATGATACTTGTAGTATTACAGACAAAACCTCAGCCACATACACAAATGCTACAATTGCAATTAAAAATGGCATTTGTAGCACTATTGCCGTAGCCGCAACAAAACCACCAAGCGCAAGCGACCCTGTATCACCCATAAAAACACGGGCAGGATACGAATTAAACAACAAAAACCCAAGCAACCCACCAGCGGCGGCGGCTAAAGAATATCCCAAAACAGAGTCCGCCAAAAATGCGGCGTAAAGGAAAAATAAGCAAACAAGCAATGTAACACCCGAAGCTAACCCATCCAACCCATCTGTAAAATTAGCACCATTAGCCGTGCCAACCACTATAAACACGAGTAAAAATGGCGTTGCCCAAGCCAAGTCTAAATAGAATCCATCGGAAAATGGCACAAACATCAACGTCGGCACTTCATAATAATTCAACAACCAAACAAAAACAATCGCCGCAATTATCTGCATAGAAAACTTCTGCCAAGCACGAAGCCCCAAAGACCGCTTTTTCACAACCTTTATATAATCGTCCAAAAACCCAATTGCCCCATAAGACAACATTAAAAACATCACAAGCAACCATTCGGGCTCAAATCCAGAAAAAATCCCCGATGCAACAGCCACCGCAATAACAATAACAATGCCGCCCATAGAAGGTGTGCCCGCCTTCTCCAAATGACTCTTCGGTCCATCCTGCCGCACATTTTGACCTAATTTTAAACGTCGTAAAATAGGTATAACAATTGGTCCAAGCACGACAGCAATGCCAAATGCCACCAAAGCCACCAAAACCGCCGTATTAAAGCTCAAAAAACTCTCTGCAACTACAATATCATAACCCATTATAATCTCTCCAAATGTTCGACTATTTCCTCAAACTGCATTCCACGTGAAGCCTTTACAAGCACCGTATCTTCAGGCTTTATTAACTTTTGCGCCACTTCCAAAAATGCCATCTTGTCTGCAAAATACATAATTTTACTATTCGTACCACCTTTGCGGTATTCATAATAAGCACCTTCATAAATCTGTTCGGCTTCTAAGCCAATACACACTATCATATCAATGCCCAATTCTGCGGCGTTTCTACCAATATCATAATGCATTTGTGCCGAATTTTCGCCAAGTTCCTTCATATCGCCTAAAATAGCCACACAATCCCCATCTTCAGCCGAAAGCACATTAAGAGCCGCCCGCATAGAATCTGGATTAGCATTATAACAATCCGCAATAATCCTCGCTCCGCTGGAAGATTTACGTACGTCCATCCGCATACCTGTAGGACGATACGCCGCAATGCCCTTTACAATCTGCTCGCTTGACAATCCCAAATATTCTGCCACCGCCACTGCCGCAAGCGAATTTGTAAGCATATGATAACCCGGCGAAGGCACAGCAATGTCAACATTTTTACCACTTTTTAGCACAATACTATAACTAAACCCATCCAAACCATTATCGTCTATATTTTGCGGAACATAGCCCGAAAGCTCCGAAACACCATAATATGTTACATTTGCACGATTAGCGTGACTTGGCAAAAAATCATCATTACCGTGTAAAAACACACGCCCATCAGACTTTAAACCATCTAATATCTCACTTTTGGCATTAAAAATCTCCTCACGGCTACCCAAATTTTCAATATGCGCCACACCAATATTTGTAATTATTGCAATATCGGGTCGTGCAATTTTTGACAAATACGTTATTTCGTGCCGATTATTCATCCCCATCTCAAGCACAGCAACCTCGGTCGCTTCATCAATATCAAAAATAGTAATGGGCATACCAATATCGTTATTAAAATTGCCCTTGGTCTTGATAACATTGAATTTTTGCGATAAAACTGTCGCAACCATATCCTTTGTAGAAGTCTTGCCGCTAGAACCAGTTATACCAATTACCTCAATATCAAACAAATTACGATAATAATGCGCCAAATCACCCAAAGCCTTCTTTGTGTCATCCACATAAATAGCAGGCAAATCAGTTCTTTGCTCGCTTAAAGCACAAACCGCCCCATTATCAATAGCAATCTGCAAAAAATCGTGTCCATCTCTCGCTCCCTTTAACGGTACAAAAAGCATACCTCTTGATATATTACGTGTATCAAAAGAAACGCCATTAACATAATCATTTGCTATTGCGGTATTATTAAGCTCGCCGCCAACCGCCGCCGCTATATCCGATATTTTTAATGGTTTCATTGCATTCTCCTAAACTATGCATTTTTTAAAGCTATCTTTGCAACTTTCGCATCATCAAAATCAACACGCCGCCCATTTTTAAATTCTTGATAAGTTTCGTGTCCTTTACCTGCTATTATCACACAATCACTAGCCTTAGCCATATCAATTGCGGTATTAATAGCTACACATCTATCAATAATTTTTTCATACTTACAGTTTGATTTTAACATCCCTTGTTCAACTTGTGCAATAATTTCTTCAGGATTTTCATTGCGTGGATTATCACTTGTAATAATGCAATAATCAGACAACCGCCCTGCCATCTCGCCCATAATAGGTCGCTTTATTGGGTCGCGGTCGCCACCGCAACCAAAAACAGTAATAATTCGCCCCTTCGTAAATTCTCTACACGCCGTGATAATATTTTCAAGCCCATCAGGTGTATGCGCATAATCCACAATAACCCCAATATTGCGGTCGTTCGGTATGCTTTGTATGCGTCCGTCAACACCTTTCACACCCGAAAGAGCGTTTGCAATCTGTTTTATATCAATCCCAAGCACATCGCAAGCCGCCAAAGCCGCCAAAGTATTATAAATCGTAAACTTGCCAGCAATAGGCACATCAACTGATTGACCTTTAATTATATACGAAACCCCACCAGATTGCAACACACAATTACTAGCACAATAATCTCCGCCATCAATGCCAAATGTGATAGTTTTACACCTTTGCGCCGTATATTCTAGCAAAAAATCTCTAGCTTCGTCATCATTATTAATCACAGCAACGTCAGAAATATCAAACAACCCCGCCTTGGCAAGTCTATAATTCTCCATAGTGCCGTGAAAATCCAAATGGTCTTGGCTTAAATTAGTAAAAATCCCCACATCAAAGCGCAATGAAGCCACCTTATGCAAAGCCAAAGCGTGCGAACTAACTTCCATAACAAGGTATTTGCAACCAGCGTCCGCCATTGCCTTAATAATTTCAAAAAGCTCTATCGTATCAGGCGTTGTGCTAGTGGCAAAAGGCATATCCAACCGCTCACCGTCTAACCGCACGCCTAATGTTCCAATGACACCGACCCGTTCGCCACTAGCTCGCAAAATTCCCTCAACAAACGACGTGGTCGAAGTCTTGCCGTTGGTTCCCGTAACCCCAACCAATTTCATACCTTTGGCAGGGTCGCCATAAAATCTTCTAGCAACCTGTGAAAGCGCAAGTCTTACATCTTCCGCCAACACCATAGGGACGGCAACCTGCCGCTCGCTGCTGCTTGCCAATACCGCCACAGCACCCCTAGCCACCGCGTCCTCAATAAAACTATGTCCATCAACGTGCAAACCCTTAATAGCAACATATAAATCCCCTCGTCCAACCTTGCGGGAATCAATGCAAATACCCAACACCTCTATGTTGCCATCTTCATCATTAAAATCAATATTTGTAAAAATATCTCTTAACTTCATATTCTACTCCTAATTTCATCTTTTGTACATTTTACCATATTTTCCCCACTATGGCAATCACTTTATTCCCGCAAATACAAAATAACTCTTGTGCCTTGATTAACCATCTCGCCATCCAAAGGGAACTGCATATCCACAACCCTGCCACTGCCCATAGTAACCGTTTCAAGCCCCAATTGATGTAAAGTATGTCTTGCGGCGGCAAGATTAATATTAGCCACATTCGGCACAACAACCTGCCCTACGCCATCCATCTGCAATTCTTCTTCGTTAAAAATCGGCTCAATCTCTAAATATGGCAACACGCTAGATAATAATTCTTTCATAACAGGCCCTGCAACCTGCCCGCCATAATACGCTCCTTTTGGCTCATCAATAATCACCAAAGCCATAATTTGGGGGTCTTCCGCAGGTGCAAATGTTAAAAATGACGATATGTAACGCCCACTGCCACGTGGTAATTTCTGGCTTGTGGCAGTCTTGCCGCCAATCCTATAACCTGGTATATAAGAACGATTACCTGTCCCCACATAAACAACGCTTTCAAGCACTTCTTTCATCGTATCCGAAATATCAGGAGAAATAACCTGTCTGCCCCGTGGATGAAAAAATTCCTCAACAAGCATACCGTCATTATCAACAATTTTATGCCCAACGTGCGGTGTTATCATATATCCGCCATTAACAGCGGCGGCAGAAGCCCGTAATAATTGCAACGGCGTTATTTGAAAACCCTGCCCGAACGATATGGTAGCAACCTCTACAGGTCCAATATTTTCTGGTGCAAACATTATCCCAACAGCTTCGCCTGGCAAATCTACACCTGTACGCTCGTTAAAACCAAACCGCCCCAACCAATCGTGTAAAAGCTCAGCCCCAAGCCTTTCACCAATTTCCATAAACACAGGATTGCAAGAATTTTCCACGCCTTGCAAAAAATTAAGCGACCCATGGCTTCTAGGCGAACGCCAACAACGTATCGTATGCCCACCAATTTGTCTAAAACCAGCGCAAACAAACATCGTATCCAGCCCAATAACACCCTCTTGCAAACCCGCCGCCGACGTAATAATTTTAAAGGTAGAGCCAGGTTCGTATGTATCGTTAATAACAAAATTACGCCACATTTGATTAAGATGGTGCATTTGCTGGCTTTGGTCAAAAGTTTCCCAAACCGTCGCTAAATCGTCATTGTTAATCAAAAATGGCTCGTTGAGGTCAAATGTCGGTTCGTTTGCCAAAGCTAAAATCTCGCCCGTTTGCGGATTTATCACAATAATCGCACCACGCGTTGCTTGCTTTGCTTCAACCGCCTTTGCAATGGTTTGTTGTGCGAAATGCTGTATCGTACTATCCAGCGTGGTTATAAGATTAAAACCATCCACAGGCGGCACACGTATCGCCTCACTATCAGGAAATTCAATGCCCCTAGCATCTGTTTCCGTCAAAATCTTACCCAACTGTCCCGCCAGAAACTCATCATATTTCGCTTCAAGCCCAATAATGCCTTGGTTATCAATGCCCACAAAACCTATAACCTGCGCCGCCAAACTGTTAAAAGGGTAAACCCTTGCCACATCTTCATCAATAATAATACCCGGTATATCCAAACGACGCAATTCATTAGCAATACCCAAATCAACGTGGCTCTTAATGCGTTCCAAAGCTACACGTCGGTTTACCTTTGTCAAAACCTCGTCAAAATCCATATCAAGCGCATTTGCAAGCGTTTCCGCCACCAAATTAGCGTCTTGCACCTGCGCACGTATAACACTAACCGTTGCAACGGTTAGTGTCGAAGCAAGCGCAATACCATTTCTATCATAAATATTACCACGGTCAGGACGAATAAGTCTATCCCTTGTATGCTGTTCGTACGCCCTAGCTTGCAACATATCGCCGTGGGCGGTTTGTATATAAATCATACGCCCAAACAATGCCGCAAAACCTACAATAAACACCAACATAACAAACAATAGCTTACGACGCATAGCCATAGGCGGCTTAAAATCTTTATTTTCCAGCAAAATACGCATTTTGTCCCCCAAATTGTGTTTGTATAATTTTACGGCACAAGCCCTGCGTATATTCCAAAAAAAGAACGCCCAATTGGACGTTCCCAACAAATATGCATTATTGTGCGGGTGCATCTGGGTTTACAGAAATAAAAATAAGCGCAACATATAGCCAAAAACCCAAAAAGAAGAAAAGCAAGCGAACCAACAAAGGGTCAACGCCATATTCTTCTGCTAATGCGCCGCAGATACCAAAAAGCCATTTGTTGGTTTTAGAACGAACCAATTTCTTTTTTGGTGCTTGTGGTGAAGTTTGATTGTTTTCCATATGTATTCCTCCTAAAAAATTATTGATAACAATTAAAGATTATCTTGTGGCATAATAAAATACAAAATAATATAAGCCAAAACACCGCCGCCCATAATAGCAAAAATCACAGCTAAAACACGTACAAGCGTTGGGTCCCAGTTAAGATGCTCTGCAATGCCGCCACAAATGCCAAAAATCATCTTATTTTGTGTAGAGCGCATTAACTTCTTAGGTGCCTGCGGCGGAATATCTTGATTATTTGAATTATTTTCCATTGTTCTCCTCCTTCTCAAGCAACACATATATTGCAAAAGTTTCCGCATTTGTCTTGTGGTCGCCTTCTCTTGTCATACCTATTACATTTGGTGTCATAGCCGAAACACGCCAACCTTGCTCTAGCATTTCATTTACACGCTTCATATACCCATTGTCATTTACATTTTTTTGCTCCCCAAAATCCCTACTATTGCTAACATACGCAAGTTTCTGCATTATTACCCTCCTGTTTTGCCACATATCTATCAAAAAGGCTTGTAGACATATATTTCAAACCAACATCATTAATAACAATACCAAAATTTTTGCCAGCATCGCTGGTTTGCAATTGCTTTACAGCCGCAACAATATTTGCGCCAGAGCTAAAACCCGCAAAAATCCCCTCTTTCTTAGCAAGCAAGCGAGTCATTTCTTCGGCTTCATCATCTGTCACTGTTATGCAGCCGTCAATCAATCTGCGGTCGATAAGTTCAAGACTTTTTGCATATCCGCCGCCTTGTATTTTATGACTAGAACCCTCTACGACTTCGCCCTTATAATAAGCACTGCCCAAAGGCTCTACCGCATAACAGCGTATATGTGGGTTTAAAGCCTTTAAAGTGCGGCTATAACCCGTATAAGTGCCACCAGTGCCGATAAAGTCCGCAAAAGCGTGAATCTGTCCGCCGCTTTGTTCCCACATTTCCCTTGCGGCAGGTTCTTGTGCTTGTGCATTATCAAAATTTTTAAATTGATTAAGGAATAATGCTCCTGTTTCCTTAGTAAGTCGTTCGGCTTCCACCTCTACCAGCTTAATATCTTCACGTGAAACCTTGCCGGGTATAGAGTTTGGGGCTTGGTCAACATAAACAATTTCACCGCCAAAAGATTCTATCATCCTAGCACGTTCGGGCGAATTACCACGTGAAAGCACACAAATAAACCGATAACCCTTCGCAGAACAAACCATTGCAACACTTGTACCCGTGTTGCCGCTTGTCATTTCAAGCACAGCCTGCCCCGGTTTTAAAAGCCCGCGACATTCCGCAAGGTTTATCATACCAATAGCAATCCTATCTTTTTTGGAAAAACTAGGGTTCATATGTTCCAACTTGGCAAAAATATTGCCTTCAAAACCCAAATGACGCTTTAACATATCAAGCCGCAAAAGCGGCGTATTGCCAATCGCTTCAGTGATACTTGTAATAAAGCCCGCCATAATATCCCCTCAATTAGACAGTCATAATCTCTTTGGTTTTGTTGTCCGCAACTTTGTCAATTTCTTCAATTTTTTTATCGGTTAATTTTTGAATATCATCTTTCGCTTTTTTCAAATGGTCTTCGGTTATCTCGCTTGCTTTTTGCGCCTTATCAGCCGCATCAACGGCATCACGGCGAATATTACGTATAGCTATCTTAGCGTCCTCGCTACGCTTTTTAACCTCTTTAGACAAATCCTTACGACGGTCTTCTGTAAGTTCAGGAAAAGTCAAACGTATAACCTTGCCGTCATTGCTGGGGTTAATACCCAAATCAGACGAAGCAATGCTTTTTTCAATCGCTTTAACCATAGATGGATCCCAAGGCGCAATTTGCAACATTCTAGCCTCTGGCACAGAAATATTCGCCACTTGACTGATAGGTGTCTGTACACCATAATTATCCACTGTTAATTTATCCAAAACACGTGGATTGGCACGCCCTGCACGGATACTTTCCAAATCACGCTCAAAAGCAGAAACGGACTTGCTCATTTTGTCGTCAAATTCTTTAACATCAAACATATTTTACCCTCCATTTACACGGTAACCTTCGTACCGATTTCATAAATTTTTTTGTCATCGCCCGAAGCACATTTAACAATAGCACCTGGCTCGTCCAACCCAAAAACAATTGACAATATTTTTTGCTCTTCGCAAATGGCAGATGCCGCCGTATCTATTACCGTCAAATTATTTTGTATAATCTCACGGTATGTAATATGTTGTTTTTTAACTGCTTTGTTGTTTTGTCTTGGGTCTGCGTCATACACGCCATCAACATTTTTTGCAAACAATAATGCACAAGCCTCAAGTTCTGCCGCACGTATCGCCGCAATTGTATCAGTAGAGAAAAACGGATGCCCTGTTCCCGCCGCAAAAACAATAACATTTTTTTGCGCCATATACTGCAAAGCTGCTTTTTTAGAAAACTGTTGCGTAACCGTACCAATAATGACGGGTGTCATAACAACTGCACCAATGCCAGCACTTTCAAGCATATCCGTCAAATACACTGCATTCATAACGGTTGCCATCATACCAATTTGGTCGCTCTTTACCTTATCCATACCATCTTTACTATCCCTGCCACGCCAAAAATTGCCGCCGCCAACAACCAAAGCCACCTCGCAACCATCGTCCAAAAGGGTTTGTATCTGCGAAATAATGCCCGTAATTATCACATCATCAAAGCGTTTGGTAATTTGGCTACCCGCCAAAGCCTCGCCGCTTAATTTAATAACAACACGTTTAAACATTCTGCACCTCTCATCAATCTTTTGTCGGGTACATCATAACACATTTTGGTTGCAATTGCAATATGTCATTTTTTATTTCTTCGCTTTTTACCTAAAAGAATTAGCAAAGCATCCTCAACCTCGCCAAGCCTTTTAAAAATAAAATCTCTATTAGGCGTACGTTTTGATGGACGATAGGTTATCCGTCCAACCCTATTTTTAAATTTATTAGTCATAAAATCACCCCATAATACAATATGCAAAAATTACCAAAAAAATTTACGATAATTCCATTGACAAATGTTACGAAACGCTGTAACATTATCGTAATATTTGTAACATTTTAGGAGGATTTTGGTTATGGTATGCATAATGACTTGGCTATTAGTAATTTCAACCTATGGGGCAAACGTAATACCCGTTGACGATTACCGTATCGGTTTGGATTTGCCGACCATCATTAACGCCGAAATGCGTGAAATTGATTATTATGAAGTCTACGAAACAGAGCAAAAACCTTCATATGTACACAACTTATATGCCACGTGGCAAGAAATACAAAACATTTTTCCACGTGAAGCAGATGCTAGAGTACGCGACCTTGCCACAGGGCAGGAATTTTACATACGCCGTACTTTCGGCACACATCACGCCGATGTAGAACCTTTGACCGTAGAAGATGCCGAAATTATGCGCAATATTTGGGGTGGTTATTCTTGGGCAAGACGTTCTGTTGCCGTCTATGTCAATGGGCAAATTTTTCCTGCTTCCCTTACATTTTTTCCACACGCAGGACGTGATGACCTGCCAGCCCTTGCCACGGTAGATAATCGCTCGGGCGGCTATGGCAGAGGCGTAAATTTAGACGCTGTGAAGGGTAATGGGGTTTGCGGTATTGTATGTCTGCACTTTGCAGGAAGCCTATTACACGGAAGCCTGCGTAGCAACCCCGACCATCAAAACGCAATTATTAACGCAAGAAATATATTAAAAAACGAAATAATAGAGGATTAATTCAATTATCCACCCTGCCATTATACCACATTTTCGACTAACAAACAATCTCATCTTTATTAAATTCGTCATTGCGGGGTTTCGCACTCTTTGTGTCCTAACTATCTTGTCAAAGCCGCAATGTAAGGCAATCCTCTATACTTCTCGTCATAATCCAATCCATAACCAAAAACAAATTGGTTAGGAATAACAAAGCCCGTATAATCAGGATTAGGGCAGTTTTTGCCACGCCTTGTAGGGTTGTCCAAAAGCACGCAAAACTTGATACTTGCGGGATTTTTTGTCATTAAATGCTTGCGGATAAAATCAATCGTACACCCTGTGTCAATAATATCTTCAACCACTATTATATCTTTGCCCGAAATATCAACATTTACATCAAGCGACATTTTAACCTTTCCGCTAGAATTAACGCCTTCATAACTGCAAACCTGCATAAATTCGACTGTTGCGTCATCCAATTGCAAATGCCGCATTAAATCTGTCATAAAAATAACCGCACCCTTTAAAATGCATATAAAAATCACTTCGCGACCTGCATAGTCATCACTAATTTGCGTCGCCAATTCTTGCACACGTTCAGCAATCATCGCTTTAGAAAACATCTCAGTAAAACCATTCACAATAATCTCTCCTATTATAATAATGATAAGCAACAACCCTCCAATAGCCACCAGCTGAAACATAAGGTATAATTCAAGGGATGGGTCGAAAAACGCATCTCTCCTCGGGCGGTTGAAAATCAA
>WRBJ01000009.1 GCA_009784615.1 Defluviitaleaceae bacterium
CTCCTGTTTGTTTTAGGTTTAGTTTTAGAGCCGTGTCGTTTAGAATGCCACCAAAACTTAAAGCGCTGCCACCAGAATTGCGTAACAGTTTTAGAGCCGTGTCGTTTAGAATGCCACCAAAACACATCTGTGATTTCTGGGGTTCTATTTAAGGTTTTAGAGCCGTGTCGTTTAGAATGCCACCAAAACAAAAGAAAATGGCAATAGGTGCTGTTGCGGGTTTTAGAGCCGTGTCGTTTAGAATGCCACCAAAACCACTTTCGAAAGCTTTTGCTCCGAATTTGAGTTTTAGAGCCGTGTCGTTTAGAATGCCACCAAAACGGCGTAATAATATTGCGAATTGATTAATTAGTTTTAGAGCCGTGTCGTTTAGAATGCCACCAAAACTGCCGCGCAGATGCCGAGGAAATGGCGGCAGTTTTAGAGCCGTGTCGTTTAGAATGCCACCAAAACTCAAGGAGCAGACAGAAGCCATCTGCATTGGTTTTAGAGCCGTGTCGTTTAGAATGCCACCAAAACTTATCATTCATATCTTTGGCTTGTCTTAGGGTTTTAGAGCCGTGTCGTTTAGAATGCCACCAAAACTGAAAATGTTTCCAAATGATACTGCTATAATATTTTGGATGTGATATACTTAGTTACTTATATTTTTTTGGTAATCCTATTTTGTCACCTGTAGGACTTTTTACTTTTTGTGCCACTTCCCCACCAGTGCTTCGGATTTGTTGTATTCAAAAAATAGTTTCCAGTCGAAGTCCAGGGTTTGAGCTATTTTTTTAGCTGTGCTAATAGAAGGTTGGCGTTGACCGTTTTCAATAAAATGTAATGCTGTTGAGTGATACCTGATTTTATTACGAATTCTTCCTGCAAAAAAATCCCTCATTTTTTAGCCGCACCCTAATAAAATTACCTCATTTCATATTTTAACAATTAGTTTTATTTATAATACATATCAACCTAAAGTTGTTTATCAAGAGTTTTTATTAAAAATCTTCACCTTTTTGATGTACGTATAGACTTGACAACAGGTTGTTGATATAATTACTTATAGGGTGATTTTAATATGTTAGTTAACTTGAAAATAGCACGGGAAGCTAGAGGGTATAAGCAAAAGGACTTTGCGAAGTTGCTTGGCGTCAGTCAACAAAGATATAGCACGTATGAGTTGGGCAAAAGACAACCAGATTTTAGTATGCTTTTACAAATCGCCGAATTGTTGAACATAACGACCGATTATCTTTTTGGGTTAACTAGCGAGACGAGTGATGAAATTAATTTACCAAGTGAAAAAGAACAGCAAGAAAAATTAAGTATTGCCGAAAAATTATTAGTAGACAACTACAGAAAGTCTTCTGACGAAGGTAAAAAAGCTATTTTGGGCGAAGCGCAATTTGCCGCTTTGAACTCAAGCGAAAACTCTTAGAGTTTTCTTCGGAGCTGATACCATTAAGAACATAATTTTGAAGTTACAAAGGAGAAAATAAGACCAAAGACAAAAGGGGTTGATACTTATAATTGCTTTAATTTGTGAAAAATGTAATGCTCCACTTATACCCAAACTCGGAGCAAACCTTGCAAAATGTGTACATTGTGGTACTCAATTCATTACCGAAGATAAGGTCGATGCAGAAAAAACATTTGATGTGCAATATCATATGCAAGCTGGCGAGATGTTATTAAAAAGCGGAAAATGGGAGATAGCTCATAAGTATTTTAATGATGTAGCTTCTGCTACGGGTTATACGTATGCTCCTGCATATATTGGAATGTTGCGTGCAGAATTAAGACTTACATATGAAGATTGGTTAGGAAATCATTATTGGTCTTTAACAGCTTATGACAATTTCAACAAAGCCTTAGATATTGCCGAGGGAGATTATCGCAAAAAGTTGGATGGTTATGCCGAAAGTGTGAGCAAAAAGTTGCGTAAAAAACGTATTTTTAAGATACTTAATAGAGTGTCTTTGATTACATATTTATTATCAAGTGCTACGTTGCTTTATTTCTTATATCTTTTTTCCGATAATATCTTAACATCTGTAGCTTTAACCGTTCTTATTATGGTTGCGCCATTTCTCTCTTTTTTTCTTGTGCTAAAAAGAAGTCGCGATTTAAGGATTATCTCACTTCTTATAAGTATTGGGCTTCCCATATCAATTGTTATGGGGTTTTCTTGGCTTGTTGAAAATGCAGCAGAACTTGATATAACGGGTTATTTTAACCAAAATCTGTTGCTAATAAGCGTTGCGGGTATGGTCTTATCTACAATTATTGCTTATTTCAGTCCGCAACGCTAAAAATGGACTTGAAGATATTGGTATTGAGAAGAATTTTATGATTAAAAACAAAGATGGGAATTGTCGCAAAACATTTCTTGTGGAAGGTATAACTGATACTGATAACCCAAAACGTATTACCGTGCGAGGAAAAGCTAAAAGGAAATCGAAGAAAAAGTTGTAGAAGCGAAGCGTCAACATAGGTTGGGTACTAGGTTTGGGTGAATGACTGTTTTATAATGGGCGGAGCGTTCTATATAGCGAATATATCGCAAGGGCAACAAAGGCAATATCGTATAAACTTGATAAAAAGGATATTTGATAATGCAGAATCGAAGGCATTATTAAGTAACCGACCTGTACGCCGTAGGGGTAGACGAGAAAGCTCAAAAAGAATTTGGGTCATTCTTGTCAGATGCTATAGACATTTACCGTAAAACGAACTAAGCGGCATTTATATAGCTCTACAACAGTTAGATGATTATTACAAGAGCGTCGATTTTGAATTAAATAAACTTTTTGAAGAAATGAGGATGCGCCAAAACGTGCCAAATTTTTAATTTTAGGGTTATTTTTGGACGAAACGTAAAATAAAAATCCCTGTAAACTTTGAATTTACAGGGATTTTAAATTATAGCAGGAAAGGGATTTGAACCCCCGACCCTTCGGGTATGAACCGAATGCTCTAGCCAGCTGAGCTATCCTGCCACATAATCTAACCTTTGTAATTATAGAGCATTTAGATTAGTTTGTCAAGCGTTTTTTTATTAAAAAATGAAAAAATATAAAACCGATGATTGCGCCTATTGTGTTTAAGATGATGTCCTCGGCGGCGGCAACGCCTCTAGCAGTGATAAATTGGGCGGTTTCAATGGCTATGGTAGCGGTTATGGCTATCGGGATTGTGATATAAATTTTGCGTGCTTTGTTCCAAATTATGGGTAACAATGCGCCAAAAGGTATAAACATTGCTATGTTTAGAGCAATGTTGCGAATTTCTATAACGGCAAGGTGTTGCGGAGCATTAGCGGCTCGACGGTACGACGCTATTGGGTCTAATTCTATAGGGTTATAAGGATTGCCCCGAAAAATCAACAAAGTAACGCACAAAAGTGCGGCGATATAAAACCAAAATATAATTCGTAGCTTCGTCATTATTTCACCTTGAAAATTTTTGAGACTTAGGGTATAATGATATTATATTTCAAAAATGGGGTTGATATTATGAAAGATTTTTACGCAAAAAATCGTGAAAGATTTGCGGATGTTATGGAAAATGCCAGCGTTTTGGTTATTTATTCGGGTGTAGCACCCGTTATGCGTGGCGATAGGTATTATGACTATAGCCCGCAACGCAATTTTTTGTACGTAACAGGCATTGACAGAGCTGGTATGGCATTTGTAATACAAAAAGACAAAAAAGGCGAGGTAAAAACCCGCATTTATTTAGAACGTTATGACGAACATACCGCAAAATGGGATGGGGCAGCAATGACAATAGAAAAAGCCCAGGAAATTAGCGGTATAGAGCTAACGGGCTTTATGGATGAGCTAGACGAGCATTTAGGCGGAGCTTCAAGAGGGGTTTTGGTGCGCGAGCGTTTCAAAACCGTTTATTTGGATTTAGAACACAGAGGTCTTGACGCACCAAACACACCAGAGCTTAATTTGGCGGCACGTCTACGTGAAAAATTCCCAGCGGTTAATCTTGTTGATGCCCATCCAATGTTTGCTAAATTACGCCTTATCAAAACTGCCGACGAGGTAGCACTAATGCAAAAAGCGGCAGATATTACAGGCGAAGGCTTCTATGCATTTATGTATAATGTTCGCCCTAATATGATGGAATATGAAGTAGAAGCACATTGGGATTATATAGTAAAAATGCGTGGCACCGACAAATCTTTCCATACAATATTGGCAAGCGGCGCAAATGCAACAGTTTTGCATTATAACGAAAATAACAGCAAAATAAACGACGGAGATTTGGTTTTATGCGATTTTGGTGCGCAGTGGCATTATTATGCCGCAGACCTTAGCCGCACTTTTCCCGCAAATGGCAAATTTACGCCACGGCAACGCCAGTTATACGACATCGTTCTTGCCGCCAATAAAATGGTTATAGAAGCCTGCAAACCAGGTTTAAAATTTTCAGAACTCAACGATATGGTTAAAAAGTTTTACGCAGAAAAATTAAAAGAAATTGGGCTTATTAAAGAAGATGGTGATGTGGGTAATTATTATTATCACGGCGTATCGCACTTTTTAGGACTGGAAGTACACGACATTGGCGCAGGCTCGACGGGCGTTGACGGCGAGCTTATCCTTGAAGCGGGTATGGTTATCACGGTAGAACCGGGGCTGTATATAGCTGATGAAAAAATCGGCATACGCATAGAAGATGATATATTAATTACCGAAAACGGCTGTGATAATCTAACAAAAAACATTATCAAAGAAGCGGCTGAAATAGAGGCTTATATGGCGAAAGCTAGAGGATAAATTTATGATAGAATTACCGGAAACTTATGTATTGGCAGAGCAAATTGAGCAGACGCTGACAGGCAAAACAATTAAGAATGTGGTTGCAAATGCGCACCCGCATAGCTTTGCGTGGCACGAACCAGCTCCCGATGCATACGGTGCAATGCTTAATGGCAAGCGCATAACAGGCGCAAACCCTGGCACAGGTTACACTTGCGGCGGCAATACAGAAATAGTCGCTAATGATACGGTACTTATCATCAGCACGCCAATAAAATATCACAAAGCAGGCGAAAAACTGCCCAAAAGTCACCAATTGTTATTAGAATTTGACGACGAAAGCCATCTTAGCTGTACAGTGCAGATGTGGGGTAGTATGTTTTGTTACCCCGCTTCTGTGCTACAAGGCGATACAATGCCAGAACATTTTGCGGGCAGACGCAAACCAGACCCATTAACAGAAGCCTTCAACGAAGCCTATTTTGATACATTGTGGAATAATACAAAGCAAAATCTTAGTGCAAAGGCTTTTTTAGCGACAGAACAACGTATTCCAGGGCTTGGTAATGGTGTTTTGCAAGACATCTTATTACTTGCCAATATTCACCCAAAACGCAAACTAGAAACAATGAACGACAATGGCAAAACCCGTATGTTTAACAGCGTAAAATCAACCCTAACACAAATGCGTGATGAAGGCGGAAGGGACACCGAAAAAGACCTGTTTAACAACAAAGGCGGCTATGCAACATATCTTTCAAAAAACACTTTACAACACCCTTGCCGCATTTGCGGCGACACAATCATAAGACAAGCATTTTTGGGCGGCAATATCTACTTCTGCCCAACTTGCCAGCCGTTGGGGTGATTAATCTTATAATATAAGATTAATAAAGATATATAAAGTTCATAAAATCTATATTTAAAAAGAGGATACGAAATGAAAACAATAGGTTGTCCTAGCTGTGGAGAGGTGCTTGACAAATCTAATATCGCAGGAAGAGACACAGCTAATTTCTGTTTTTTTGAATGTCGCAATTGTTCTTGGAAAGATACTATTAAAACTTGTAGTAAATGCGGAAATTATCATTATAGCGACGCTACGAAACCTATGTGTGAAGCGTGTGTCAAAACAAAGCAGTAAAGGTGTACTCGCTTATACAATGAGTGTGCTTGTAATGCTGATTGGGGTAATACAACGCTCAAAATTCTACACGGAGGACAAGATGGATTTTAAAGAAGCAGATATGTTTGCGCCCTTAAAAGGCTTTTTCGAGGAGCAAGGTTTTGCTGTAAAAGGTGAGATAAAGGGATTAGATATGGCTTTAGAGCGTGACGGTGCGCTTTGGGGTGTCGAGATGAAAAAGTCTTTTAATATGACACTTATATACCAAACTTTAAAGCGACAAAGGTCTGTTTCCGCAATGTTTGTAGCCATACCACGTGAAGCATTTATGCGCAATCGTGGTGATGTTTTACATATTTTAGAAAAATTATCAATCGGGCTTGTTACCGTGGCAATGGATAGCCCAATGAGGATTGTAGAATGTCATCTTTTGCCAAATATGCCCAAAACCCGCAATACAAAACAAGCAAAGGCTATGATTGCAGAATTTAACGGACGCAATTTCGATGCAGGCATTGGCGGTACAAATAACACAAAACTAATGACGGCATATAGAGAGCGTGCGTTGCATATTGCGGTTGCACTCGACATTTGCGGACAATCCTCTGCTGCCAAATTAGTGCGGAATTTTGCTTGTTACGAAAAAACATTAAACATATTACGAATAAATACATATGGCTGGTTCGATAAGGTCGAAAAGGGCATTTACACACTGTCCTCTGACGGCAAAACTGCTTTAAACGACCCAAATTATAGCAAAATTGTAGATTTTTACAGGGGGAAAATAAATGGATACTACGAGTAAATTAAATGGAATAAAAGCAACACTCGTTTCTTTAGGTTGCGATAAAAATACGGTTGACAGCGAGATTATGCTGGGGATGTTAGCGGCAAGCGGCGTAACAATGACGGCAGATTTAGAGTCGGCGCAGGTCATCATCATCAATACTTGTGGTTTCCTTCAAGACGCTGTCGGGGAAGCTAAAGAGGAAGTTGAGCTAGCTTTAGAACACAAAAAAAGCGGTTCTTGTAAGGTTTTAATAGTAACAGGTTGTGCCGCAAAGCGTTATCCTGATGAATTTTTAAATACAGACGGCATCGATATAGTGCTAGGAGTGGCAGAATACGGGGATTTAATCCCTCGTGTTTTAGAATATCTTGAAGGCGACCACAGCTTGCCTATACAAGGCGATGTTGATATGGCACAAATGCACCTTATCCGCATACCATCTACCCCCAAACATTACGCATACTTGCGCATTGCAGAAGGTTGCGACAGCCACTGTGCATACTGCACCATCCCTAAAATACGCGGCGCATATACCTCCCGTGAAATGCAGTCGCTTTTGGATGAAGCCCGCCGTTTGGTAGATTTTGGCGTGAAGGAAATAATAATTGTTGCACAGGACACCACGCTGTATGGCAAAGATATTTATGGCGAACAACGGTTGCATACGCTTTTGCAGGAATTATCGCAAATTGAGGGCGTTAAGTGGTTGCGCTTGCTATATTGCTACCCCGAACATATTTATGATGAATTGCTTGAAGAAATGGCACAAAATCCAAAGATTTTACCATATATAGATTTGCCGATACAACATTCGGTTGATCGCATTTTGAAGCTAATGAACCGCAAATCTACAACGCAGATGCTTAATAACACTATAGAAAAAATCCGCAAAGCTATGCCAAATGCGGTTTTGCGCACTACTCTGATTACAGGGTTTCCCGGCGAAAACGAAGAAGATTTTGACGAAGTTTGCAAATTTATCGAAACTGTAAAATTCGACCGTTTGGGGGTTTTTCCATATTCACGTGAAGGAGGGACACCGGCAAACAAGTTGCCCAACCATTTACCAGAAAAAACCAAGAAAGAGCGGCACGACCAATTAATGCAGATACAACAGAAAATTTCTAAAAAGAAACTAGCACAAAGGCTTGGTGAAGTGGTAGAAGTTGTGGTTGAAGGACTTGACGAAGGCATATACTTTGGACGGTCTTATGGCGAAGCTCCTGACGTTGACGGAGTGATTTTTATTGAAAATGAAGAAGGGTTGCAAATTGGGGATTTTGTGCGGGTAAAAATCGTCGAAACTTGGGAATACGATATGATAGGGGAAATTACCAATGAACCTGCCAAATAAACTAACAATCGCAAGGGTGTGTATGATACCGTTGTTTATCGTTGCTTTGCAAGGCGAAGCCTTTGGATGGTATGATATGCAAACGGCTCGCTTTATTGCGGTGGGCATTTTTGCCCTTGCCGCCTTTACTGATTTTTTGGATGGCTATATTGCGCGCAAGCAGAATTTAATCACAGATTTTGGCAAATTTATGGATCCATTGGCAGATAAAATGCTTGTAATGGCGGCAATGGTGTATATGGTTTGGCTTGGAGATATTTCGCCGTGGGTGCTTATTATTGTCGAAGGACGCGAATTTATCATTGCTGGCTTGCGTATGCTTGCGGCGCAAAAAAATATCGTTATCGCCGCCAATTTTTGGGGCAAACTGAAAACTGTCGCACAAATGGTTATGATACTTGTGGTACTATCAAACTTCGACTATATAGTAGCCTATTGGGCTGGAATTGTGCTAATTTACGCCTGTGTTGCACTTAGCGTTATTTCTTGTGTGGATTATATCTATCAAAATAGGAAGGTGTTTTTATGAACGAAAAAGCGGCACAAATAGTTGCGGGATTAATCAAAAAAGGCATGAAAATAGCCATTGCAGAATCTTTGACGGGTGGTGCATTGTCTGCCACAATAGTTTCTGTACCCGGTGCATCTTATGTGCTTGACGAAGCTATGACGACATATTCCAACGACGCTAAAATAGCACGTTTGGGCGTTTCGCCGCAGACTATCGAAAACCTAGGTGCAGTCAGTGCGCAATGTGCTGAAGAAATGGCGGAAGGCATTGCAAAAACCTCAGGCGCAGATTATGGCATTGCCACAACGGGCATAGCGGGACCAGATGGAGCAACACCCCAAAAACCAGTTGGATTGGTATATATCGGCGCACATCATAAAAACAAAACCGTTTCATATAGATATGTTTTTGAAGGTGACAGAAACGCTGTTATAGCTCAAACCGTAAACAAATGTTTAGATATATTACAAGGAGAATTTAAGGAGGAACACAATGAGTAAAATAGCAAACAAATCAAGTGATGCGGCGAATGTTTCTAGCGAAGATAGAAAAAAGGCTTTAGCGACTGCACTAGCCCAAATTGAGAAAAATTTTGGCAAGGGCAGTGTTATGAAAATGGGCGAAGGTTTGAAGGATTTTAAGGTAGAATTTATCCCTTCTGGCTCGCTTTCTTTAGACGTGGCTTTGGGCATTGGTGGCTATCCACGTGGGCGTATAATCGAAATTTATGGTCCAGAATCCAGCGGAAAAACCACAGTTTGTTTGCATTTGATAGCCGAAGCACAAAAACTGGGCGGCATTGTCGCATTTATTGATGCAGAACACGCTCTTGACCCTGTTTATGCACGCAATGTGGGTGTTAATATCGACGAGCTTTACATAGCACAACCTGATGATGGTGAGCAAGCACTGGATATTGCAGACGAAATGGTACGCTCTGGTGCAATAGATGTTATTGTTATAGACTCTGTTGCGGCTTTGGTACCACGTGCAGAAATCGAAGGTGATATGGGCGATAGCCATATGGGCTTGCACGCAAGACTTATGTCGCAAGCGTTGCGCAAATTGACGGCGCTTGCAAACAAAAACAATTGCATTATATTGTTTACCAACCAATTGCGTGAAAAAATCGGTGCTTTTTCTATGTATGGCACGCCCGAAACTACGACGGGTGGTCGTGCGTTAAAATTCTATGCATCTGTACGTTTAGACATCCGCCGTGTTAGCAAAGGCGAAATTAAACAAGGCGACGACCATTTAGGATTCCGTGCAAAAATAAAGGTTGTTAAAAATAAGGTCGCACCGCCTTTTAAAGTGGCAGAATTTGATATTATGTTTGGTAAAGGGATTGATGCGGGAAGCGATATTATCGACCTTGCCGTGGATGTTGATATTATCAAAAAATCGGGCAGCTGGTTTAGCTATGGCGATTTGCGCCTAGGGCAGGGCAGGGATAAGGCAAATGCCTATTTGCTTGAAAATCCAGAGCTTTTTGCAGAAGTAGAGCAAGCAGTGCGCAAACATTATGGTTTTGGGGATAGTTTGACAAAATTAAATGAAGAACCATTGTCAGAAGTGAGCGAAAAACCCGCAAAAAAAGGTAAAAAGAGCAAAAAAGCCGATGACGATGTTGTGGCAGAAATAAGCCTTGATGATGAAGAAATTGACGAAATTATTAAAGACTTGGGTTTTGAAGGCGACTCTGATGAAGAATAAAGATGATTATAACCGATATAACACAACAAATTAAGAATAAAAAACGCTACTCTGTCTATGTTGACGGCGAATTTGCTTTCGGCATAGATGGGGTAGATTTGTTGTATCACGGGCTAGAAGTTGGGCAAAACATAGATAAAATGCATTATGTGGAGCTTTTAAAACAGCTTGATTATACAAAATGCAGGGATAGTGCAGTACGCATTTTGGCAAGCGGCGCAAAATCTGTGCATATTATGCGGGAAAAGTTGATACAAAAGGAATTTTCGCCCGAAAGCGTTGAAAAAGTTATAAAATTGTTGATACAAAAAGGTTATCTTGACGATGTGGCGTTTGCGAAATCTTTTATAAGCCACAAAACAAAAATCAATAATTATGGCAAGCGGCGTATAGAGCAAGACTTGCGCATTAAAGGCGTAAGCGACACCGATATTAAAGTTGCTTTTTTAAACAAAGACAATCACGAAAGCGAAGTTAATGCCGCAAAACGTGCTTTGGCGAAAAAGTTGCGCAACAAACCCTTTCCGCAAGATATGCAAGAACTGCAAAAGTTAAAAATGTTTATGGCACGGCGTGGGTTTGATTTTGATACGATTGATGATGTGTTGAAGGAGGGGCAAAATGGCGATTGCGGATTTGATTTTTATTGATACTTGCAAGAATATTTTAGAAAATGGTATGTGGGATAAAGGCTTTGATGTGCGTACCGTGTGGGATGACGGCACAAAAGCGCATACTATCAAGCAGTTTGGCATTGTTAATCGTTACGATTTGTCGGTGGAATTTCCGGCTCTAACCTTGCGCCGCCTGCCGTTTAAAAGTTGTATTGACGAAATTTTGTGGATTTTTCAAAAAAAATCTAATCGTGTGGCAGAGCTAAACTCGAAAATATGGGACTCTTGGACATTTGATGATGGCACAATTGGCAAAGCATATGGCTATCAGTTGGGCATAAAACACAAATATAAAGAAGGTGAATTTGACCAAGTAGACCGTGTTTTGTATGAACTAAAAAACAATCCAATGTCCCGACGCATTATAACAAGCACCTATAATTTTGAAGATTTGCACGCAATGGGGTTAAATCCCTGCGCATATTCTATGACATTTAATGTAAAAGATGGCAAACTAAATGCCATTTTAAACCAGCGCAGCCAAGATGTGCTTGCCGCTAATAATTGGAATGTGGCGCAATATTCTATCTTGGTGCATATGTTTGCGCAGACCAGTGGGCTTGATGTTGGAGAGTTTGTTCACGTTATTGCCGATGCTCATATATATGACCGCCACGTAGAAATTATAGAGGAGCTTATCAAAAAAGAACCTCGCCCCGCACCAAAACTAATTATTAACCCAGACATTAAAAATTTTTATGATTTTACTGTGGACGATTTTGTACTAGAAGATTATAAGCCACATCCTTTTAAAGACAAAATTCCTGTGGCGATATAGCCAAAAGAACTTATTGTAAAAAAATGTTTGATAATGCTCTAAAAATATGTTATAATGTCGTATAACAATATTTTAAGGAGGCAAAAGTGTGTTTGAAAAAGGCGAAGCAGTAGTTTATCCAATGCACGGTGCTGGCATTATTGAGGATTTGGAGGAAAAAAATTTTGACGGCATAAGTAAAAACTACTTTGTTTTGCGTATCCCGCTAGGCAATCTTACGGTTTTGTTATGTGAAGAAACTATAGAAAGCTCTAATTTGCGCCATATTTTGCCGCAAAACAAAATTATAAAGATAATGTCAAATGCGACACAAATGCCATCACCATCAAAACCGGATAACTGGAATCAACGATATAAAGACAATATGGAAAAAATTAAAACAGGTGAGCTGTTAAAAACAGTAGAGGTTTATTGCGAATTATACCACAGAGAACGCGAGAAAAGCCTTTCGGGTGCAGAAAAAAAGGTGCTGACAACCGCCAAAAAAATTGTTGTATCTGAAATTATGTTATCCTTTAACATAGATAAGCAAAAAGCTGAAGATATGCTGGAAGGCTTTATGGCGAAATAATATGTATTGGGGCAACCGAAGGTTGCCCCTTTGCAAGCATTACAGATATACCCTTCGCCATTTAGGCGGTACTTATATCATTAAACCCCTCTTACCTAATGCATTTATCGAGCAAACTCGACTGTTGCATTATTGACGTTATTAACATCGCCCGCGTTTCTAATATTTCGGGCATTTCTAACATTTCTAACGCGTGCGTTGTTTCTTACGTCTCTAAGATTATTATTATGCGGCTCTGCCGTTCTCATACCATCAGCCGTGTGTAAATCATTACCATACAAAACACCATCACGGCTTGCATATGGCGTAATCTCATTGTTTTGGCGGTTTTCTAATACTGTGCTACGTATATTGTTCGCCAGTCTATTCGCCGTAGAGCCTTCGTTATTTGCTATTGTGCCGTTAATAGCCGCATCATTAGCTCTTGTAACTTCGTTACCGATGTGCCGACCATTTTGCAAAGCCAAATTCTCTTGACGCAAATAGTGGTTTTGCGTTGTTGTGCGGTCTATACCACGACGTGATGTTGTAGTTGGCATACGGTCACCAATTGGATGGGTGGCACGACGAGCAGTGCGAGTAAAACCTCTATTATAACCACTGCGCACTATACGACCTGTGTTGTGAGTAACACCGTGTCTTGCTACACCATCATTGGTGCGCAAACCTGCGGCATTGTTTGCCAAATGGCTACCGCAACCAGTGGCGGCTAAAGCGGTCAAAACTACAGCCGCACCTGCAATTGCTTTTGTTCTTAATTTCATTTTGTTTTCCCCCTATTTTATATTTAGGAGAATTTAGATTTCGTACAAATGTGCACCTTTGCATCAAATCTAAACCTCCGCAATAATATTTTGGCTTGCGGGGGAAATTAAATACTGATAAGGATTTGGGATTAAAGGAAAATTATTTAGGATGGTGAATTTATGCGCTTTAGCGGAATATTAAATCACATTTCTGCGTTATATGCAGATTTTGGTATTGGCGATTTGGGCAAATCAGCATACGATTTTATCGACTTTTTAAGCGAAGCTAAGCAGACCATTTGGCAGATTTTGCCCATTAATCCAACCAGCTTCGGCGATTCTCCATATCAATGCTTCTCAACCTTTGCGGGCAATCCACTTTTTATCTGCCCAAAAAAACTTGTGGCAATGGATATTTTGTCGCCTGAAAATATTGTGCATAATATTACATTTCCCGACAATATAATAAATTATGCCGATGTTTTCGCTTTAAAAGATAAAATTTTTCGTAAGGCTTATGAAAATTTTGCACCAAATGCCCACTTTTTAGACTTTGCAAGCAAAAATGTCAATTGGCTTGACGATTACGCACTTTTTACTGCGCTAAAAAATTTCTTCATTAAAGAACGCAAATATGCAACTTTGCCAGAAGGCGAAAACGCTGATTATTTCTACGGTGCTGTGTGGAGTACGTGGGAAAAAGGTATTGCACAGCGAGAGCCTGCGGCAATAGCGCACTATAGGGATTTGATTGCGGACGAGATTAATTATCATAAATTTTTACAATATATTTTTTATACGCAATTTGCAGAGCTAAAAGCATATGCAGCAAAAAATGATATTTGCATTATGGGCGATATTCCCATTTTTGTGGCATATGATAGCGCAGATGTTTGGGCAAACCCCGAGCTTTATAAATTAAATAAGAACGGTTTGCCCACGACTGTCGCAGGTGTTCCGCCAGATTATTTTGCTGAAGATGGGCAACTGTGGGGCAATCCTTTGTATGATTGGAAGAAGCACGCCGATGACGGCTATGCTTGGTGGATTAGCCGCATATCGCAAGCCTTAGAATGTTTTGATATTCTGCGCCTTGACCATTTTAGGGGATTTTACTCGTATTGGGAAATTATGTATGGAGCAAAAACAGCGAAAAAAGGCAAATGGCAAGCAGGACCAAAACACGAACTTTTCAATGCAATCTATGATAAACTGGGCGAAATTCCCATTGTTGCAGAAGATTTGGGTATCATTACTCCGCAGGTTACAAAACTGTTAAACGACCTTAACCTGCCCGCAATGCGTGTTTTGCAATTTGGTTTTGATGGTGATGCTGCAAACACGCATTTGCCGCATAATTTTGACACAAATAATCTTGTAGTTTACACAGGTACGCACGATAATGATACAACCGAAGGGTGGTATAAAACCGCCACAGAAAAAACCCGTGACCATTTTCGCCGCTATCTTAACACATCAGGTGAAAATCCTGCGCATTATCTAATACGTACCGCAATGCTATCAACAGCCGATACCGCAATCATTCCAATTCAAGACCTTCTTGCACTGGGCTCTAACCACCGCACAAACACACCCGGTACACTTTCAAGCAACTGGCAGTTTAGATTAAAAAAAGACCAACTACATTCACATCACGCTTCGCATATGGCTTACTTATCCAAGCTATCCAATCGAAACAAACAGTAAAACACAACGAAGCAATCCTTCAACACAAGGATTGCTTCGTATTTGTTTATACATATTAAAATGAACCTAGAGCCACCATATCGTCGTCTACATAATATATGGATATTTCATATCCTTCTTCCCAACCCATTTGGTTCATCAATTCTTTTGATATAGCAATTTTACCCATATCATCAACAGTTGCGATGGTTAGTTTTTGCTTGTCTGATGTGGTCAAAAATAATGACTTGTTCGTAGCAAATAGCTTTATCGTAGACCTTTCGTATAATTTCTTTGTTTCCAATAGCTCTTTTGATAGAGCTATTTTATGCTGTCCATCAATGATATGTTTCCCAAAATTATCCATAAAAAATATCACCTCTTTCAAGATTGTGCCAAGACGTAAAATCTTCTTGACAATTAGACCTGAATGTGATAATCTACACTTAGGTCTTCGGGCTTGGACACTTGTCAGGTGGGTGTTTATTCTGCTAGGAATTTTGCCACCTAGACAAGTGTTTTTGTGTTTAAAATTGCCCTAGGCTTATTGTATATTATCAAATAAACTTTGTCAAGGCTTTTCGCAAAAAAGGTAAAACAAAAATAGGCGACCAATAGCCGCCTATCTCTATCTCTATCTCTATTTCTTTACTGTAAACCATACACAATCGTGGGTATACTCCATTTCGGAGTGTTTTTCAACCAAAGCCAATGGGTTTGTATTATCATAAACTATATGAACAAACGGAGTTTTGTCCTTTTTAACTAATTTTTGAATTAAACGAGCAGAAACCAGCTCGCCAAGTCCTTTGCGGCGATGCGCTTCTTTGGTGTAAAATGGGCCAAGCGAACCATCTTCGTGCATTAAACACCACGAAACCAACTCATCGTCAATACGTATGCAAGATGTATCAAATTCGGCAATATTCCGGCGTATTTGTGCAAAAGATTCTTCGTGTTGATATGGGTAAAACTCGTGCACAATGTCGGCATCTTTGTCATTTAACACATCATCTTCATACTCTAAGCTGTCAATAAATTTAAAAACGCCGCCACCGTTGTATGTATAGACCTTGCAAAGATTTTGTGATGTCGGTACAGTGCCAGAAACGGATATAAAAGCGTCATAGTAGGACTTTGCCACACCCGTGAAAAAGCAATCACCATTAGGCAAATATTCCCAAAACGTCCGCAAAAATTCCTCATCAATGGTGGCAATCATAAAATCAGCGTCATCAGCATAAATTTTTTGTGCTACAATAATACCACGCTCTACATCTCCGCTAAAAGTTAGTATTTCCGCATTTTTATCATATTCTAAATAGCTTAAAATATTTTGGTTAATCAATCCATCACGTTGCAAATACTTTAACACAGCACTATTTTTATGTATTTTTTGTATCATTTGCACATCAACACCTTTGTAAATTAATCAACACTTCATAAACGAAACGGGCGACCAAAGGTCGCCCCTACATATTAGATTAATATTATTCTGCAGGAACATCTTTTGGTTTGCCTAGGTTTATGTTAATGCCTGCCAAACCTTCACGCATTTTTGTATCTGCAATTTTGTTCTGCATTCCCAAATAATCCATAACACCCATATTGCCGCTACGTAATGCGTCAGCGATAGCATTTGGCACTTGCGCCTCCGCTTCCACTACTTTCGAGCGCATTTCCTCTACCTGTGCCTTCATTTCCTGCTCACGTGCAATAGCCGTTGCGCGGCGTTCTTCTGCCTTCGCTTGCGCAATGCGTTTATCCGCCTCGGCTTGGTCGATTTGTAATTGAGAACCTATGTTACGCCCAACATCAATATCTGCAATATCAATAGACAAAATTTCGTAAGCGGTACCGCTGTCAAGCCCTTTGTTAAGAACTGTTTGCGATATTCTATCGGGATTTTCCAAAACCTCTTGATGGCTTTTTGCAGAGCCGATTGTGGTTACGATACCTTCACCAACACGAGCAATAATCGTGTCTTCACCAGCACCACCAACAAGACGGGCGATATTTGCACGTACTGTAACCTTCGCCAAAGCCTTAATTTCTATACCATTTACTGCCATAGCAGAAATCATCGGTGTTTCAATGATTTTTGGCATAACAGACATACGCACAGCCTCAAAAACATCACGGCCCGCAAGGTCAATAGCGGCGGCACGCTCGAAGCTAAGTTCGATATTAGCACGATGTGCGGCAATCAATGCATCCACCACATTATCAACACGTCCACCAGATAACAAATGGCTTTCAAGCTGATTTTGGCTAATGGTCAAACCTGCCTTTGTGCCTTTAATTAGCGGATTAATAACACGATGCGGCTTTACACGGCGCAAGCGCATACCAACAAGCGAAAAAATGCTTACTTTAACGCCCGCCGAAATAGCAGAAATCCACAACCCAAAAGGGATAAAACTGAAAAACAGCCACAAAAGGATGATGACAACAACGGCAATAACAACAACCATCACCAAAAAGCCGTCTACATATAAATCTCCAAGATTCATTACTTACCTCCTATATTGTTTTAATTCTTCTTGATATTCCTCATAACTTGGTAATGTCAAACCTTCCACACTAGCCGCCTTAACTATACATTGGTATGCTTCTTCTACAGTTTCGGCTTTTCCTACAATTTTGGCAAGAAGTGCCAAAATAACTTTGGTTTCGCATACCATAAAATCACCTTTCTAATTTTCAATCAATTTAACAAATACTCTGCGGTTTTGCACGTCAACAACTTTAACACGCTTGTCAACTGGGATAAATTTTGCGTCGGACACAACCTCAACATTAGTTCCGTTAAAATCTACCATACCTTGTGGACGAAGGTCGGTTTTTGTTATACCCTCTTTGCCCAAAAAGTACTCCAAACCGCCTAGTTCAACAGTATCTTCCGCTAATGTCTCATTCAAAATAAACTTGCCGTCCAACTGACGTTTGCGTAAAAATCTAAATAAGCCATAAGTCGAAGGCACAAGCACCGCAATTTTGATTAAGATAATCAACCAGCCAAAGTCGTGGAAAATTGCCGTCATCACAAATGCCGCAATTACACCCAAAATACCAACAATAGCAAGCGGTCCAAAACCTTCAATAAAAATATCAATTATTAGCACAACAAGGGATATTGCAAAAAGCCCCATAGCTATTGCAAACATAATATCGCCCCCTATAATATTATTTTATCATATATACGCATATCTCACAAAAAAGTCTGATGTTTAAAAAATATTTTTTGTTATTTTTTGCGACTATGCATTGTTACTATGTTAGAGCGGTCGGCTTGCAAAGCAGCTCTTGCGGCTTCCACACTGCTTTCCATTTCATCCAAATCCGCATTAACCTTTTTCTGGCAAGGCTCGCAAAAAATGCCTGTCGTTATATCTTCGCCACAAGACTTGCATTTTAGCTCACCACCAACAATCTCAAGACGGCCTTCGCGCAACCAACCCAAAATCTTTTTGGCAGATGCGCCTGTTTCAGCCGCTACATCGGCAATTAATGTTTTTGGGTTTTCACGCAAAAACTCCTTAACACTATTAAACAAGTCCTCATCCGCCTGCATACAATCATTACAAATCGGTTCTCTTATACGTGGGAACAATCTTTTGCATCTTCTACAGTTAGCCATTTCCATAACGCTTCCTCCTTATATTATAAAACCAACAGATTTTTTGACTTTGTGCAAAATAGGGTCACCCATCTCTTTTGCACGTTGAGCATTTTGACGCATTATTTTTTGCAAATAATCTTCATTTTTAATCAGTTCATCATACTTTTTTTGTATGGGGTCTATTATGTTGTCAACAACCGCCTGCCCAACAGTAGTTTTTAATGTGCCATAACCAGCACCAGCAAACTCCGCCACAGCATCATCAATTGTAACACCCGTGGTTACCGCATAAATCTCTAGCAAATTGCTAATACCCGGCTTATTTTCAACATCATAACGAATCTCTGTTTCAGAATCCGTCACAGCCCGCTTAAACTTCTTCATAACAACATCGGGTGCATCTAACAAACTTACCCTATTTGCCTCATCATCCGATTTTGACATCTTCTTTTCAGGGTTAGCCAATGACATAATCCTTGCACCCTCTTTGGCTATAAAAGGCTCCGGCACAATAAAAATATCACCATACACATTATTAAAGCGTGTCGCAATATCCCTTGCAAGCTCCAAATGTTGCTTTTGGTCATCACCAACAGGTACAAGATGTGTGCCAAACAGCAAAATATCAGCCGCCATCAAAACAGGATAATTAAACAACCCAACATTAACATTATCACTATGTTTTGCAGACTTATCTTTATATTGTGTCATACGCCCAAGCTCGCCCATATACGCAAAGCAAGACAAAACCCAAGCAAGCTCCGTATGCCCGTTATAATGCGACTGGACGTATATGATATTCTCGTCAGGGTCAAGCCCTGCGGCAATATAAAGCGCAAGTAAACCAAGGGTGTTTTTGCGTAGCTCGTCTGGGTCTTGCCGCACGGTTATTGCATGCAAATCCACAACACAATACAGGCTATTGTACTGACTTTGCAATGCCCCCCAGTTTTTTATCGCACCCAAATAATTGCCAATTTGCGGCACACTTGTTGGTTGCATTCCTGAAAAAATTGTTTTCTTCATCATATCACCTCGCTTGACAACCGATTATATCATATTTTTTCATTATTGTCAATCCACTAAAAACCAATTTTCTATATTGCGGAAAATATCATTTATCGTTGTCGAAAAATCGCCGTGCAAACGGCTTGTGGTAAAAAGCACGTCACCACGTCGGTTCAGTTCTATAAAAGGCAAATTTTCCTCTACATACTGCCGCAAATCAGCAATAGTCTGCGCAAATTCGCTATAGCTAACAGCAGAGCGCATACGAAATTGAATTGCACCAAATTCAGACGCACTATAACCAAAACTACGTATAAAGTCATAATTAGAAGGGTTATCAAGCGTTACCGTACCAACGGCTAAATCAAAATCAAATTGTGCCAAACGTATTGCAAAAAACTCGGCAGGCAAAATATGCAAAGTCACCGCAACACCCGCATTTACCAAATTTCTATAAAGGCTTTGCGCATTTGCCGTCGCTTGCACATTTTCTTCATTAGCAATAATTGTAAGAGCCAGCGGAACCGACGGCAGAGCAGGGGATAGCTGTCGGTGCAATATTCCCTGCGCATCCCTAGCAAAACCAGCTTGCACAAAGGCTTCCACATCAGGCGCATTTGCTATCGCCTGACGAATTAAAGGCTCTGCAAAAATAGTACGGTTATGGTTAAATGCGATAAAATCAAGGTTTTGCAGAGAAAGATTTGCCGCCAAATTGCGCCCAAGCGAACGATAACGCCCCCAATTGCTGTGGTCGGCAACAAAAACATCAATCAAACCTTGCGAAAATGCGTGGTCAGCATCATTTATATCCCGCAAAACAATGGCGGTTATACGGTCGATATATGGTCGTCCAAGCGGTGCATTATCATTAGCCATTAACTCCAAACGGTTTGCCAAAACATATTCATAAAAACGGAAAGCTCCATTGCCAACAGGGTGCATATTGCGGGCGGCAGTTAAATTTGTCGTAGAAACACCCGTGTAATAATGGGCAGGAATTATTGGAAAATCAAGCAAATACATCATCTGCCACATTGGGGCGGCAAGGTTTATATGCAACATCTTATCACCCGTCGTATTAGTGGATGTTATATGTGCCACATTGGGGCGATAAACCGCCGTAGCGGGCGCATTATGGCGCAATACATTAATTGAAAAAGCAATATCTGACGAAGTTATAGGTGTGCCATCTTCCCAAAAAATCCCATCACGCAATGCTATCGTAAGGCTTTGCCCGCTAGGCGCAAAAACAATACTTTCGATAATGGCTGGGTTAGGCATAGGTAAATTTTCGTCATCAAAAATAACAATAGGCTCAAAAATAAGTCTTAAAACCTGCGCCAAAGCAGGGTCGGAATTAAGCAGTGGGTTAAGCGTTTGCGGCATAGGCATTGCAATATTTAAATGCCCGCCAAACTGCGGTGTAATTGGTGCTTCAACATCTTCGGCATCCGTTGCGGGCGGCGCAGTCGGCATTTCTGCTGTAAAATCCGGCGGATGAAGCGGCGGCAAATTTGACGCTGGATTACAAGCCGTCAGCAAAATTAGTACAAATAGTATTAAAAATATCCCTAGTTTTTCTCTCCAATTCATCCATATCACCATCATTATATATTTCATAATCAATATATTGTTTTAAAATTTTATCGTTCATTTGTCTATCAATGCGGCTTTGCGCCGCTTCTGGGTTTATTGCATCACGTTGTAAAATCCGCTCAACCCTCTTATCAATCGGTGCAAAAACGCCTATAAGCACATCACATTCTTTATGCAACCCAGCTTCAACCAAACCAAAAGCATCAATTGCAAAAATCCGCTCATCACTTCCAGCAATTTTATTTAAAATAATTTCAATAATATAAGGATGAACAATGCCTGACAATACCTTTAGCTTAACTTCATCACCAAAGACAATTTTACCCAATTTACTACGGTCAATCTCACCGAAATCATCCAAGATTTCATTCCCAAAAAACTCAACAATTCGATTAAAAGCAGGGCTTTCGCTATCTTTCAAATATACCTTGTGCCCCAAACGGTCGGCATCAATAATAACCACGCCCAAACCTTCCAAAACACGGCAAACCTCAGTCTTTCCGCTACCACTTCCACCCGTTACGCCAATCACAGTCTTACCACCCATTACACAATCACCCTCTGTAACAACATTCTAACACGATTTTAAATTTATGGCAACCAAAAAATTAGATTTAACTTATTCGACAAAATTAACCAAGAAATAAAAAAAGACCTTGACAAAGCTAGGCAAATGGTATATGATGGTATTGCCAACTCGCTCCGTAAGGAACGGACGGGAATAAGAAAATGCTTGTCGGGTGGTACATCCCTAACAAAGACAGTTCCACCACGACAAGCGCCATTTCCAGTCCGAAGACCTAAGTGTAGATTAACACACTTCAGGTCTATTTGTCAAGCACATTATTCATCAGTCTTAAAAGGCTGATTTTTATTTGCATTTATTGCATATCCTTGACGAGGATTATCTGACACCAACACACCCCGTCATTGCGAGGGACGTTCCTACGAAAACGAGGGTAGAAAACCCCGAAGCAATCCAGCCCAATCTACTCCAAGTTACCTGACAGTCTACACTTACGCCTGCCGACCCACAACTAACCCCTTTACCTTACTTAGCATCAAACCAATTTACCCCAACATTAATATCAATAGTAAGCGGAACATCCATTTCAACGGTGTTCTGCATTTCTTCCATTAAAATCTGTTTCACCACATCAACCTCATCAACCGCCGCTTCTATCAACAATTCATCGTGTATCTGCAATATAAGGCGAGATTTCAAACCCTCATCACGCAAACGGTTATAAACCTTTATCATCGCAATCTTAATAATATCCGCCGCAGAACCCTGCACAGGCATATTCATAGCCGCACGTTCGCCAAAATTACGCATATTAAAATTAGTATGCTTTAGCTCGGGAAGCTCACGACGACGACCCCAAAGCGTTTCGGCATATCCCATATGCTTTGCTTGTGCCACAGCACGCCCCATAAATGCTTTGACGGCAGGGTATCTTGCAAAATAATTTTGAATAAATCCGTCCGCTTCCTTCACACTAACGTTAATATCTTCCGCCAAAGAAAATGCAGAAATACCATATACAATACCAAAATTAACAGCTTTTGCATAACTTCGCATTTGGTCGGTAACATCATCAAAATCTACGTGAAAAACCCTTGCCGCCGTTATGCGGTGTATATCTTGATTTTGCGTAAATGCCGACAAAAATGTTTCATCACCTGATAATTGCGCCAAAATTCGCAATTCTATTTGATTATAGTCTGCATCAATAAAAACAAAGCCATCCGCCGCAACAAAAGCTCGGCGAAGCTCACGACCTAATGCTGTGCGTATAGGAATATTTTGTAAATTAGGGTCATTAGATGATAACCTTCCGGTGGTGGTCAGTGCTTGGTTAAATGTGGTATGGATACGGTCAGTTTCGGGGCATATTGATGCCAAAAGACCGTCAACATAGGTAGACTTTAGCTTGGCATAAGACCGGTATTCAAGGATTTTTGCCGCAATTTCGTGCTCCTGTGCCAGCTTCTGCAAAACCTCCACATTGGTCGAAAAGCCCGTCTTTGTGCGCTTACCTCCACGCAAACCCATATCTTCAAACAAAATAGCCGCCAACTGTTTAGGTGAATTAATATTAAATTCCTTGCCAGCAAGCCCGTGAATCTCGCTTGTTAAGCGGTTTATATCCACATCCAACCTATCACCGTATTCGCGGATAAAGTCCGCATCCATTTCGACACCATAATATTCCATATCCGCCAAAACACCTATTAACGACATTTCTATCTCATTAAACAATTTGTCCATATTTTGGGATTTTATCTGTTCGTTGATTATTGCATACGACCGTAAAATAGCCATTGCGTGTGGATAGTATTGCGATAAATCCACGGTTTCGTCCACTGGTTCGTCAAGCAAAGACAACTGCGTATCGTTTTTTTCTGCGACAATAAGAGTTTCGCCCAAATATTGTAAAGAAAGTTCATTTACCCCATCGCCATCCTTTAAATGCCCAAGCAAATAACCGCCAATAAGTCCATCAAACAGTAGGTTATTTAGCTGTATGTTTTTTGAGCGAAGCAGTCGGATGTCCTTTTTAACGTCAAACCCAATTTTTGGCACATCGCTTTCAAAAAAATCCTTTATTTCACCATCAGAAAGCGCAATAACATAATCATTTTGCGCAAGAACCACTCCAACACCGTCTATAAGAAAATAAGCGCAAGGTATTGATTTATCAAGGTTATCGTAGGTTTTAACATTGCTTGATTGGTCGCTTATCTTGCTTGGGGATTTGAAATCTGTATCAAACTTCTTCAACAAAGACCGTAGTTCCAACCGCCGAAACTCATCAAATACAGCCAGTGTAAGCATATCGCCCATCAACAAGCTATCAAGAGAAACGTCAACATCTGCGTCGATAACAATTGTTGCCAATTCTTTTGAAAGCCTAGCTATATCCGCTTGTTCTACAAGATTTTTCATTACGGCAGATTTGCCACTTGCCGCCGCAACAATGGCATTTTCAAGCGTTTTATGCTCTTGAATTAGTTTTAATGCTGTTTTTTCACCGATGCCTGCCACGCCTGGGATATTATCAGACGCATCTCCCATCAACGCCTTTGCATCAATATATTCTGTGGGTGTTATACCCATTTTTTCAATAAAATCGCTTGCAAAATAATCTTCGGTGGTGGTTTGTCCTTGTTTTGTTTTTGGGATACGGATTTTAATACGGTTTGTGGCTATTTGCAATAAATCTCGGTCGCCTGTTACGATAGTTGTCAAAAAACCCTCGGTTTCTGCACGTACAGCGATTGTAGCCATTACGTCATCTGCCTCAAAACCTTCTAAACCTACAACGGAAATATTCATCATAGCAAGCAAATCTTTTAAAATGGGGATTTGCGTACGAAGCTCGGAGGGAAAAGGCTTGCGGGTTGCCTTATATTCGCTGAAACGCTTGTGACGGAAGGTGGGTGCGGGAAGGTCGAAAACTACAGCAATGTGGGTTGCCGCTTCTTCCTCCAGCAGTTTGAAATATATATTTAAAAAGCCCAACACGGCATTGGTTGGCACGCCAGCCTTTGTTGTAAGCGGCGGCAATGCATAAAACGCCCTGTTAATCAAAGACATTCCATCTAAAAGCATTAATTTTTTCACATAATCACTCCAATCATTTCCCATTGTATCACATTCTTAATATATTTGCCATTATTTTTGCGAAAAAAGATTGTATATTTTTTATCGGTGTGCTATAATGGGTTGTATAGCGGTTTGCGCTTTAACTTGTTTGGTCTTACAAGTTAAAGCGGTATAATTGAAAATTTTGAGAGGGTGAAAGCGTATTACTACTTTTAACGACATTTTCGATTTGGCAAGAAAAAGGGAAAATACAACCGTTGCGGTTGCGGCGGCGGCTTCTGGTTATGTAATGAAGGCGGCGGCGGAAGCTGTGCGTCTTGGCATAGCAAAGATGATATTGGTTGGCGATGCCGCTAGAATGCAAGAGATTGCGACGGCAGATGGTTTGGACTTGGCTGTTTTTGAAATTGTGGACGAGCCAGATAATTATGCCGCTTGCCGAAAAGCCGTTTCGCTGGTGGTTGAAGGAAAAGCTACCGCTTTGATGAAGGGCGATGTGGACACATCCAGCATTATGCGTGCGGCATTAGACCGTGAAAACGGTATGCGTGATGGTAAGAAATTAAGCCATATTGCAGCTTTTGAGCCGCCGCATTATCACAAATTGCTTTTTGTTTCGGACTGCGCTATAAATATTGCACCCGATAATGACACTAAAATTGAAATTATTGAAAATTGTGTTAATGCGCTACATCATATTGGTATTGATGTTCCAAAGGTGGCATTGCTTGCCGCCAAGGAAGTTGTGGATGAAAAAATGCCGATAACTGCAACGTGGGCAGGCTTAGTAACCTTGCATAATTCAAGCGACCGTATGAATGGCTGTATCGTTGACGGACCTTTTGCGCTTGATAATGCCGTAAGCAAAGAAGCCTGCGAGATAAAGGGTATTAACAGCCCTGTCGGCGGTGATGCGGATATTCTTATTGTGCCTGATATTGAAGCGGGCAATATACTTTACAAATCGCTTTCCTTCCTTACTAAAGCAAAAAACGGCGGTGTTGTTGTTGGCGCAAAACGCCCGATAATTTTAACATCACGTGCAGATACCGCCGAAAGTAAGTTGATTAGCATTGCATTGTCAGTATTATTTTAGGAGGCAACAAATGAAAATTTTGATTGTTAATCCCGGCTCTACATCCACAAAAATGGGGCTTTATGAAGACGGAAAGCTAACTTTTGATAAAACGCTTCGTCATACAGTTGAAGAACTTGCACCTTTTGCCAAGGTCGGCGACCAATATGATTTTAGAATGAATGTTATTTTAAGCGAACTTTCTGCACAAGGCATTATGATGGATGATTTGGCGGCTGTTGTTGGTATGGGCGGACTTTTAGCACCCCTTGCGGGCGGCACTTATATTGTTAATGATGTTATGCGCAAAGATTTGTCTACAGGCAAATATGGTGAACACGCCAGTAATCTTGGCGGACTTATTGCTCGTGCTATTGCAGATAAAACCGATATTCCTTCCTATATAGTAGACCCTGTTGTTGTTGACGAAATGATAGAGATTTCACGCATATCTGGTCATCCTGCTATAGAGCGCAAGTCTATTTTTCACGCCCTTAACCAAAAAGCAATTGCCCGTAAATATTGCGTAGAGCAAGGTAAAAAATACGACGAGGTAAGCGTGATTGTTGTGCATATGGGCGGCGGCATATCTTGCTCGTTACACGTAAATGGGCGTGCTATTGATACTAATAACGCCCTTGACGGTGACGGACCTTTTACGCCAGAGCGTAGCGGCAGTTTGCCTGTTGGAGATTTGGCGGTGCTGTGCTTTAGCGGCAAAGTAACCCACGACGAAGTAAAGAAGATGATAACGGGCAAGGGTGGAGTTAGTGCATATATGGGCACAAATTCTATGATGGATTTGGAACGTGATGCACTTGCAGGTGATGAAAAATCTAAGTTGATTATGGATGCTATGGCATTGCAGATTTCTAAAGATATAGCGCAAATGGCGGCTTCTGCGGCAGGCAAGGTTGAGGCTGTATTGCTAACGGGCGGTATTGCCCACGGCAAGCCCATTACTGATGAAATAACACGTCGCATTGGCTTTATTGCTCCTGTGCATATTTATGCGGGCGAGGATGAGCTTACTGCGCTGGCTGAGGGTGCCGAGCGTGTGTTAAAAGGTGAGGAAGAGGCGAAAATATATAAAGGGTGATTGCTTTATGGAGAAAAAGGTAATGAGCAAGAAAAATGCGACAATCGGGCTTATAATCAGCATTGCAGTGATTGTTGCCGTAAGCATTGCGTCGGCGGTTATTGCGGTTGACTTTGTGCGTGATGTGATTATTGCACCTGATAGGGCGATTGTGCAAAGCGGCGATATTGTTGTGGTGGATGAGAGCCGTTTGCATCGCATTTTTGTGGAAGCGGAACGTTTGCCGCCGATAGGTCGCCACGATTTTACACTTACAAATACTGTTAATGGCAATGTTTTTCATAGCCGTCCTGTGTCAGGTCTTTCTTCTTTTAACTACAATAATCTTGTAGATATAGGCGAAGATGGTACAAGACGTTTTGTTTCGGGAACAGCTGTGGCAGATATTAATTTAGAACCCGGCACATATGTTATAGAATTTGCGCCGTTGCCATTTGGTGTTGATATTGTGTGGGATTATAATATCTTTGGTGATATTATGGGTACGACCACATCTTTTGTTGTGTGGGTGTCGGTTTTATCGGCATTATCAACAATTGCGCTGGCGGGTATAATTGTATTTGCTATAAAGATGGCGCAGGCCAAAAAACACGAAAGAAGTGTATAAGCGAAGCAAAAACGCCAGCTGACCAAAAAGCAATTGCAGATATTGTTGTTTATTTATTCGGCAATTTTTCGTTTTGTCGGTTGCGTTGTCTTTTCGCATAATGCACACAACCTGGATGATGGTTTTTGGGCTTGGCGGGTTAATGTTTGCGGTAGCTTTTACTGTTAATGCCGTTAATCTACCAAACGCAAAGAAACAAGAAAAGTATGAACAGTGGTATTTATCAAATTATGGAAACAATAATATCTCTTAGGAGGAATTTTTATGGATAAGTTTGGTTATATGGAAAAGTATGGTTTTGAGCAATTGTGTTTCTTTCAAGACAAGTCTACGGGTTTGAAGGCTATCACGGCTATACATAACACCGTGCTTGGTCCTGCTTTGGGCGGTAGCCGTTTTTGGGCTTATGCTGACGAAGAAGAAGCAGTTGAGGATGCTTTGCGCTTGGCACGTGGTATGACTTATAAGTCTGCACTTGCTGGCTTGCCGCTTGGCGGCGGTAAGTCTGTTATTATAGGCAACCCTGCAGAATTGCGCAAAGACCCTATTAAACGTGAAGCGTTTTGGCGTGCTTTTGGGCGTTATTTGGAAGGGTTAAGCGGCAGATACATAACCGCAGAAGATGTGGGAACAACTACGCAGGATATGGTTTTTGTTAATATGGAAACCGCTAATGTTGTAGGTTTGCCAGGCAGAAGCGGCGACCCATCGCCATATACAGCTTTGGGCGTGTTTAAGTCCATTATTGCTTGCGTTTTGCACGTTTATGGTACTGAAGATTTGACAGGCAAGGTTGTTGCGGTACAAGGCTTGGGTAACGTAGGCTATCATTTGTGTAAAAATTTGCACGGAGCTGGTGCAAAACTTATTGTTACCGACATCAACCAAGAAAGCATCGACCGTGTTGTAAACGAGTTTGGTGCAACTGTTGTTGGTCCTGATGATATTTATGGCGTGGAAGCTGATATTTATGCGCCTTGTGCACTAGGTGCTACTATCAATGACCAAACAATTCCACAGCTTAAAGTGAAAATTGTTTGCGGCGGTGCTAACAATGTGTTGCGTGACCCTGCCGTACACGGCAAAGCGTTGCAAGACCGTGGTATTATCTATGCAGTAGACTACTTGGCTAATGCCGGCGGTGTTATTAACGTTTCTTACGAATCTGCTGAAGGTGGATACAACGAAGAAGCTGTATTGCGTGATATTGACCGCATTAAATGGCGTATGTATGATATTTTAAATATGGCAAAAGAAACAGGAAAATTGACTTATCAAATTGCGGACGAACTTGCAGAGCAACGCATTGAAGCTGTTCGCACTATTAAATCTATTTACACAGGCAAAAAACAATAATGACACGAATTGTAACAGGCTACTATGGTAGCGGGAAAACTGAATTTTGTGTTAATTTAGCATTAGATTTGGCAAATGACACGGGGCGTAAAAGCCCCGTGGTCATCGCCGATTTGGATATTATTAACCCATATTTTAGAAGCCGTGAGGCAGCGGATAGACTGGCAGATAGCGGCGTTGTTGTTATGGGCGACCATTTGGATAATAACACGGGGCAAGATTTGCCCGCATTATCCACGGCTTTTGTATCAAAAATCCGCAAAGGTGAAGATGTAATTATCGACCTTGGCGGCGGCGAATTAGGCTCACGTGTTATTTCTGCTTTCCGTGATGCCGTTGTTGCTATGCCGTATGATTTTTTATGTGTGCTTAACCCTTTTCGCCCTGATACAAATAATGCTGAAAAAATGGCAGATTTTGTTCATATGATAGGTCGCACAACGGGCATTAGTGTAACAGGCGTTGTTAATAACGGGCATATGTTGCACGATACAACGGTCGGACATATTTTATACTCGCAGGAAATTGTAGGAGTTGCCGCCGAAATGTTGAAATTGCCGATAAAATACACGCTATTGCGAAACGACCTTTACGGACAAATCGGCAAACAATTAATTTCCGAAAATATTTTAACATTTGATAAATTGCAAATGCGCCAAAGTTGGCAATAAATAATTTTGAAGGGGGAGCAATAGTGGTACTAACATTTAATGATGATTTGTGCAAAGGCTGTGATTTGTGCGTGGATGTTTGCCCAAAGAAGATTTTGCGGTTGGATGACACAAGGGTTAATGCTAAGGGGTATAATCCCATTATTTGTACAAATATGGATGATTGTGTGGCTTGTGGCATTTGTGCTATGATATGCCCAGATTCTGTTATAAAGGTGGTGCGAGAAAGTTGAAGATTTTAATGAAAGGCAATGAGGCAATTTGTGATGCCGCTATAAAGGCGGGTTGCCGTGCTTTTTTTGGTTATCCGATAACGCCGCAAAACGAGATTCCAGAATATATGGCGGCTAAATTGGCTGATAGCGGAGGTGTCTTTGTACAGGCGGAATCCGAGGTTGCCGCAATTAATATGGTATATGGTGCGGCGGCGGCTGGTGTTAGGGTTATGACATCATCAAGCTCGCCCGGCATTGCATTAAAACAAGAAGGCGTTTCTTATTTGGTTGGTGCGGATTTGCCTTGTGTTATTGTGTCCGTTTCGCGTTCTGGTCCTGGTTTGGGCGGAATACTTCCTGCGCAAAGCGATTATTTTCAAGCAACACGTGGGGGCGGTAACGGCGACTATTATCTACCAGTTTACGCACCGTTTTCCATACAAGAAGCGATGAATTTGGTTGTAAAAGCCTTTGATGTTGCGGACGAATACCGCACGCCTGTTATGGTTTTGCTTGACGGTATGCTGGGGCAGATGATGGAACCCTGTATGTTGCCAGAAATTAAAGCATCGAACTACGACAATAGCTGGGCGGCAAACGGCAATAGCGGCAAACGCCCACGTAACACAATAACAAGCCTTAACCTTAAAGGCGAAGGGCTTGAAGCGATGAATATACGCCGCTTTAAAACATATGACACTATTAAAGAAAAAGAAATAATGGTTGACAACCGTGTACAAGATGGTGATGAAGTTGCGATTGTGGCATATGGCACGCCTGCACGCATTGCGCTAAATGCGATAGAAATGCTGAAAGAACAGGGCATTAAGGCGGGATTGGTACGACCTGTAACGCTATGGCCTTTCCCATACGACACTTTCCAAAATTTGACATCAAGCGTCAAGCGTGTTGTTGTTTGCGAACTTTCTATGGGGCAAATGATAGATGATGTTAAAATTGGGCTTGCTGGCAAGTTGCCTGTAAGTTTTTACGGACGTACAGGCGGTATGATTTTTGAGCCAGAGGAGGTTGCGGCATATGTCAAAAGTTGTATATGAAAAATCCCGTGGGCTGACAGATAATCCTTTGTCATATTGCCCGGGTTGTGCGCATGGTATTATACACAAGATTGTGGCGGATACGCTGACATCTTTAGATGTGCTAGAGCGTACAATTGCTATTGCCCCCGTTGGTTGCTCTGTTATGGCTTATGAGTTTTATAATTGCGACGGCATACAGGCGGGGCACGGTCGTGCGCCTGCTGTTGCGACGGGCGTTAAGCGTACTAATCCTGATAAAATCGTCTTTACATACCAAGGCGACGGCGATTTGGCGGCTATTGGTGCGGCAGAGATTGTTCACGCCGCCCATCGTGGTGAAAATATTACGGTGATATTTGTAAACAACGCCATTTATGGTATGACGGGCGGACAAATGGCACCTACCACGCTTATTGATATGAAAACATCAACAAGCCCTAAAGGCCGTGCGGAAGCTGGCACAGGCAAGCCGCTTTTGGTTAGCGAGATGTTGGCGCAAATCCCTTCTGTTGCTTATATCGAAAGGGTTTCTATCCACGATGTACCTAATATCAATAAAACAAAAAAAGCTGTTAAAAAGGCTTTCCAAAACCAAATTGACGGTAAAGGCTTTTCTATGGTCGAAATTTTGTCAACCTGCCCTATTGGTTGGAACAAAACGCCTTCTGCTTCGCTTAAATTTATCGAAACTAATATGGTACCTTATTTTCCTTTGGGAGTATTTGCGGATAGCCCTGCAAAGGAGGTGGCAGAATAATGGCGACAAAGATTATTTTTTCAGGCTTTGGCGGACAAGGTGTGCTAACGCTTGGGCAATTGGTTGCTGATATTGCCCTTAATCAAGGCAAAGAGGTAACGTGGATGCCTTCATATGGCGCAGAAATGCGTGGCGGCACGGCAAACTGTTCTGTCATTATCTCTGACAGCGTTATTGGTAGCCCAATTGTGCTTAATAACATCGATATTTTGCTTGCGATGAACATACCGTCTGTAACAAAATTTTTCGACAAAATTAAGCCAAACGGAAATGCCTTTATCAATAGCTCTATCGTAACACCAAACTATATGCCAACCAGCGAAAGTGTTAATATTACAGCAATAGACGCATCGGCAATTGCCCAAAAAGCAAATAATGCCCGTGGTGCCAATATGGTTATGCTTACAGGCTTTTTAAAACAAACAAATTTATTTACTATTGATGAAATAGAAGCTGCACTGCAACGCCGCTTTAAAGCCAAGCCTGAGCTTGTTAGACCCAATATGGATGCGATAAAATTAGGGCTAGAATAAGGAAGATAACTAAAAAAGGTTTTGGATAATATACCAAAACCTTTTGTTTTTCTTGACACAGGCTGTTTGTTATGGTATTATTATGAAAAATGAGGGCAAGTGAGGGTTTGTATGGATAAATTAGATATGATGACGGCTTTGCTAGAGCATCAGGTTTCAATGTCTGCGGATTTAATTGCGAAGTTTACCAGCACCGAGGCTAAAATAGAACGGATTGAGCAGGGTTTTGCAACAGCAATTTCAGAACTTGTTGGTATGCGTACCGAATTAAGAGCGGCACAGGTTGAAATAAACACAATTAAGACAGAATTGCGTGCGGTTGCCACTGATAATCAGATGGTTAAAAATGATATGCGAGTTACAAAAGCGGAAATGCAAATGGTTAAAAATGCTTCAGAGCCAATTCAGGCAGACCTACAGGCTTTAAGGGGAGAATTGCGTACTTTACAAGCAGATATTAAACTAATTTCAAAGAATATGCCGAAATAAATTGCTTAAAATAGCGGTCTTTTGGGTCGTTATTTTACAAAGGGGGATTTGTATATGGACTGGGAGGGCATACGCTTACAGGTTTTAGAGCTACCCTACCTTAGGCATAAAGCGGCACAGATTAATGCACGGGTTTTAGAATTGCACAAAAAGGTTGACGAGCTTTTGCGTGCTTATGAAAAAGAGAAAAAGGATGTAGACCGCTTGGTTGGTGAATCTTTTTCATCATTTATTTTTCGGCTAATTGGGCGTTACGAGGATAAGTTGGATAAGGAGCAAAGAGAAGAAATTGAAGCGAAATTGGCTTATGACAAGGCTGTCAGCGAGCTTGCGCATTATGAAGCAGAACATAAAGAGCTACACGGGCGAGTTTCTACCATACAAGCGGACGAAGCGGCTTTTAAAAAAGAGATTGAAAGAAGGCGAAAGATTGTAGCGCAAGCTGATATTGCCAAATATACCTCTATTGAAGCCGAATATGCCGAGATTGTAGCAAGGCGTATAGAGGTTATGGATGCAAGCAATATTGCAAAGCGCGCTATGGATGCCGCCAAAATAGCCACAAGGTTTTTTGAAAAAGCTAGAGGATGGGCAACCTTTGATGTATGGACAAGGGGAGGGTTGCTTACCCACGTTGCAAAATATGATAATATTGATAATGCCGAGGCGGCTTTTAATGATATGTCGAATAATCTAAGCCGCTTGCGTAACGAACTTAAAGATATTCACGGTTTAAAAATTAGCCATATTTTGGACAGAGAGCAAATATCATCCTGTCAACGTGCGGTAGATTTTTGGTTTGATAATATATTTACAAATTTATCGGTCCGTGGTAAAATCGTAAATAATGCCGAGATTGTAACTTCTGCTATGAAATCTATAGAAGAAGTACAAAAAGTGCTTGACGCAAGGCTTGCAGAGCTTGAAAAAGAATATGATGACAACAGACAAAAGGAAAAGAAGTTTTTGATAGGTAAAAACATATGAAGAAAAAAGAGCGGATAAATGCCATTTTGGCGGCATTGGATGAAAAATATCCATTTGAGGATAAATGTTATTTAAATTACAAAAAGCCGCACGAGCTATTGATTGCAACAATTTTATCAGCACAATGCACTGACGACCGTGTTAATATCGTTACCAAAGATTTGTTTGTAAAATACCCTACGCTTGAGGCGTTTGCGGCGGCTTCGCTTGCCGAAATGGAAGAAGATGTGCGCTCTACAGGATTTTATCGCAATAAGGCGAAAAATATTATTACGGCGGCACAGCAAATATTGCAGAAGCACGGCGGAGAGTTACCATCAAGCATTGAGGAGCTAACAGAGCTTGCGGGTGTTGGGCGCAAGACGGCAAATGTGGTGCGTTGCCATATTTTTGGTTTGCCTAGCGTGGTTGTAGATACACACGTAAAGCGGATTTCGGGTCGGCTGGGACTAACCAAAAATACCGACCCCGTTAAGATTGAATTTGATTTGATGAAAGTATTGCCAAAAAGCCATTGGATAAGATATAATCATCAAATAATTGCCTTTGGACGTGAGATTTGCAAGGCACCAAAGGCAAAATGCGAAAATTGCTTCATACCACAATTATGCTCTGCTTTGGAGGCTAAAAATGGATAATATACACTTTGGTATGCCGACGCTAATTGAGCTAAATAACATAAATGAATGTGTTGACGTTTGCCTAGAATTAGGGCTTGATTTTTTTGGAATAAAATGGTATGATGTTCAAAAATAATTTAGGAGTGATTTTTTGGGAGCAGATATAATTTTTCCTAATATCGGGATACGAATTAATAATCTTGACCCCGTGGCGTTTTCGCCTTTTGGGCTTGATATTTATTGGTATGCCATATTTGTTGTGGTTGGTATAATTGCGGGTTACTACTTCGGCGGCGTTTTTGCGCCGAAAAAAACCGGACAAGACCCTGATGTCTATACATCTTTGGCTATATGGGTTATTCCTTTGGCAATTCTCGGCGGACGCATTTTTTATTTGCTGTTTACTCCTTGGCCAGCGGACGCTGGGTTTTTCCATATCTTTAATATACGTGCTGGCGGCATTGGTATTTGGGGTGTTATTATTACGGCGGTTATTGTTTGCGCAGTTTTTTGCCGCTTGCGCAAAATATCGTTCTTAAATTTGATGGATACCGCCATTGTCGGGCTTATTATCGGGCACGTTATCGGGCGTTTTGGTAACTTTACTAACCGTGAGGCTTTTGGTGGATACGCTTCAGATGGCGCACCTTTTGCTATGCAATTGCGCTTTTTTGCAGAAGATGGCACGCGCCTTGTGCGTAGCCCCGTTTCTGACGAACTTTTTGCACAGGCGCATCGTGTTATCAACGAAGTTTCGTATATACAGGTGCATCCAGTGTTTTTTTACGAAGCGGCTATAAACCTTGTGTTATTTGTATTTTTGAACCTTTATCGCAAACATAAAAAGTTTAATGGCGAACTTATTGCGATGTATTTTGTTTCATATGGCATAACACGTTTTATATTAGAATTTATGCGTACAGACGCATTAATGATAGGCTCTAGCAATGTTGCCGTGGCGCATATTTTGTCGGCGACAGCGGCAATTGGCGGCATTGCCTTCTTGCTTTACGGTCATATAACAGTAAATAAAAAGAAGCTACAAACAGCAAAAAGAAAATAGAAATACTATCCAAATAGAAATAGAGGTGCGCCAATGGTAAATTAATCCAAATTACAACTATAAAAGTTATTAAAACCCAATAACTGTAGGGTTTGTTTTGTGTTGGAATTGGATTAATAAGCATAAGGTTGCATTGTGCCTTTGTTTGTGTTACCTTTTATCCTTTTCCGCACATAGAAAAGGATTTTTTATTTTTAGGAGGAAAACATTATGCATAAAAAGAAATTAAATACACAATATGCCGCAGAGGCTTTAAATGTATGGCGGATAGCATTTGCAGGTGATGAAGAATTTGATACAGATTTTAGTATGAAATTTTTTAATCAAGAAAACCTGTGGGAATGGTCTAATTGTTGGTTAGATGGCGACAAGCTGGTGTCTACATACTTTAGTGTGGACGTTGATTTGCTTGTTAGGCAAAGGCAGCTTACGGGGCGGTATGTTGATGGTTTGGCAACCTTGCCCGAATATCAAAAGAGGGGATTGATTACCAAATGTATGGTGGATGATATTGCATTTTGCTATAAAAATGGCATTGACCTAATGTTGACCGACCCATCACGTGATTCTTTCTATAGACAAGTTGGGTTTGAATACGCCATTGATAAGTATGAAGCCGTTGTAAATTGCAACTTCTTTAAACCAAGTGGCGCAGAAGATGGATATACTGTTAAAAAGGACATTTTGGCAAGCGAAAATTTGCAAAAGGATTATAAAGTGATAAATGATTGGTTGTGGGAAAATTCGCGATACAATGAAATGAAGTGGCCGTCAAGCCACGAAGATATTAAATTTGTGCGGGATGATGTGTTTATTGCGGTTGCATATGATGAAGCCAGCAAGCCGCAGGGATATATGCTGTACGAATTAGATGACAACAATATGTTTATAATATCCATACGCTTTATTTGCCTTAAGGCTTTAAACGCACTTAAAAATCACATTGTTGCAATGCCTGATTTAAAGTATTGCAAATTTTTAAGCATACCGCAAGATTTTCCGATGGAATTTATTGTTAAAGAGATGGCTAGACCAGAGGAGGCAATTGTTGTAAGGCGACGCAACACAAGAATGCAAGGGTAATAAATTTTTCCGCATTGTTTGAAAAAATGATTTACGCACCGCCAACAGAACCTTTTGTGATGCAGATTATCGACCCAATATTGCCGCAAAATGACGGTTTTTTTAATATTTTGCCTGAAAACAAAGTTATACGGCTTGACGACCAACCTGACGGCGCATTTGTAACAATGAAAATTACAGATGTTGCCCCGTTGCTGTGCGGTATGACATCGGCGGAAGAATTGTATTATGGCGGCAGGATTTGTATTTTTGGGTCTGAAGCCATTTTTCAATCAAGATACGATTCGCCTGATATAGTGAAGGTATTAAATGATATGTTCCCAAAAACAATAACCTTTAATGCCGAAGAATATCTTACACCTTAAGTATAATTTTATTTTGATTTGCTGATAATATTTATAAATATATCTGCAAAAGGATGTGATGACTTGGGTAAATTTACCAGTGGATTAATTGCGGGTTCGGCGCTAGGTGCTGTGGGGCTTGCTATAGCTATGAGCGACAAACGCACACGCAGACGTATGTTGCGTGATGGCAGAAAAGCAGTGGCGAAGGCAAATAGTTTTTTAAGAATGTGAAAGTATAAGCAAAAGATAAGGGCAAAGGAGAGAGAAAAATGTCTAAAAAAACAACAGGACAAACGAATGATATTGATAGTAACGCCGAAAATGCCGTAACGAACGATACGGGCGGCAAGAAAAAGAAGGCGAAGAAGGTTTATTAATTAAAGATTAGCATAAAGCCCGAAGCAGTCGTGGTTGTCGAAGTTTGTCAACTGGGTTGCTTCGGGCTTTATGTGTATCGCCTTATGCATTTAGTAGCCCTCGCAATGATGGGACGTGGTTAATGAGCTTGCGTTTTTAGGTGGGTTGTGGTATAATACTTTATTATATTTTCGGAGGTGTGTTATGCATACAACTATTAAGAATGACAGGCAGTGGTGGATAGTTCTTTTATTAAGTATGGTAACCTGTAGCATTTACGGTATTTGGTGGTTTTGGAAGGTGGGCGAGGATGTAAATGCGATAATTGGCGGACGTGATGGCGAGCGTACTATTAATTATGTATTAATGTGGTTTTTGGGGATTTTGACATTTGGTATATCAACCATTGTTTGGTTTCATTTAACTACAAAGCGCATAGAAGGCGAGCTTGCACATCGTGGTTTTAGCACAGGCGAATTTAATGTAAGTACATATTGGAAATTTAGCGGCATACCGTCTATTGTGCTACAAATAATAAGCATTGGATATTTAGTTTACTATTTTATTGCAATATTGCCTGGAATTTTTTCAGACCCATTATTTCTCCTATTTAACACAAATTACCTGCTAGGCTCTATGTTATTCAATTTGGCAACAATTGGTATTAGCGTTTTATACTATATTTATATACATAGATTATGTGTTGCGATGAATAGATTAGCGGATGATTACAATCATAAAAGATGAGATTGTTTGTTAGTTAAAAGTGTGGTATAATATAGAGTGGATATTTATTATTAGGGAGTGGAAGATTTTATGAAAAGGATAATAAAGTTTTTTATTGCGGCAGTTTTTGCTGTTATGTTGGCGGTTATGCCTGCGGTTGTTTATGGCGCAGTGCTTGGCGATGTACTGCATACTAATGTGCGAGTAACCATTAACAGTGTACCCATAATGGGTTACAACATTGACGGTGAAACCTTTGTGGTGGCAGAAGATTTAGCGGCTTACAGCTTTGAAGTGCATTGGGATGCAGAACATAACCGTTTGAGCCTACAACGTGCTCCTTCTAGTGCGTTTCCGCAGGATGTACCTTTAAATACCGAACCTTCGGGTACGGTTGCATTTAATTTTTTTTACACTGATATTGCAACATATGTTGAAGGCGACCGTGTGCTTGGCTTTAATATTGACGGGCGTACTGTAGTACAAATTGATGAAATTGCAAGGCTAACAGGGTCTAGGATTGTATGGCGTCCTGAACAGAGTTTGTTGGCGGTTGCTTTGTCGCCATTGCAGAACATTGACGACCACAGACCGCCTGTTACACCAATAGAATATGGTTTGTTTAATGCGATAAATGCACAAAGGGTTGCCGCTGGGCTTAATTCGCTTTATTGGGATGGTGCGTTGGCAAATATCGTACAAAGACGCTTTGCAAATGAAAGACCTGTTTATACAGATAATTTGGCGGTTGGTATTTATTTTTCACGCATAAGTCATAACTTTATGACGACAGATTTTTTTATGTCTACTTTTATGGATATAGAGGCTGACCGTGTGCAAATTCTTAACCCAGATGTAACACGTATGGGCATTGGATATTTGCAACATCCGCACCCTACGCAGGATGGCTATGTGGTGCATATTGGTATATTTTTTGCAACACCTTATGAGATACCTACCAATGCAAATCCGTTTGATATAAACAATATGGTTGATGCGGGCGGTATGCCTATGTCGCAAATTATATTGCCAAACAGACGGGCAACCGATAACGAAAGAGAAGCGTGGATTGCAGAATATAGGGCAATGGGCGGTGCATCTGCTTTTGAAATGGAAGTTATACGGCTTATTAATATAGAACGTGTGGCATTGGGGCTTGCTTATTTACAAGTGGATGACACATTGATGATGTCGGGCAGATATTATACACAAATACAATCAAATTTAGATACAATGAACGGGCATAACCAAGGACCATATGCCGATGACCCGACGGCGGGACACGGTGCATCTTTTAATGTTGCGACGGCTTTTGGTGCAAATATGCTTTGGGAAGGCGGAAATGCGTTTGCAGGACCGCAAACACCGGAGGATGTAGTGCGGGGTTGGATGGATTCGCCAGGACATCGTGCATATATTACTTCGCCAGAACATCGTTTTATTGGTTTTGGTACGACATTGGGCGGCAGATGGGGCGTTTTTCATTATATGTTTGCAAGCAATAACCCATCAAATCCACAATAGGTAAGGAGAGGTTTTTATGAAACGGATATTTAAATTTTTGGTTTTAATTAGCCTTATCGTCGTGGCTTTTGGTACGGCTGTACTTGCGGATAGTTCTGTGGGTGTTGCAGGCTATGTTTTGCATACTGATATACGTGTAACCATTGATGGTGTGCCTATTATGGGATACAATATTGATGGAAATACATATGTTGTAGCAGAAGATTTGGTGTATTATGGTATTGATGTGGCTTGGGATGGTGCAACTGGTGTTTTGACGATTAATACTTCAAACGGTGTATTTGCTGGTAATGTGCCTATTGTGCCGCAAAATATACAGCCGTCCGGCACGGTTGCTTTTTCCTATTATCATACAAATATATTGACCTATATAAATGGCAGATTGGTGCAGAGTTTTAATATTGACGGTCGGACTGTTATTAGTATTGATGAGCTTGTGTTGCGTTTGGGTAGCGACCTTGTATGGCATCCTGACCAAAGCCTGCTTGCGGCGGTGATTTGGGGCGATACTGCACGGGATGAAATTTTTAGTACCGAATTATTTAATTTAGTAAATATTTTTCGTGCCGAAAATGGGCTTGCTACGCTTATTTGGCACGATGGGTTGACTAATGTTGCTGTCTTGCACCTTAACGATATTGAGCAAAATAATTTGACTATTGGCAATACAGGCAGTGGCGGAGAAAATATGGCACAGCGCATTACCCGTCTTGGGTATAATGTGGCATTGCCTAACGGTTTTACCGCAACGGCAAACCAAGCAACACCACAGGCTATGTTTGACTGGATAATATCTAATAACAATAGACGCAATATATTGCTTAATGAACAAGCTGATTTTATTGGTTTTGCAAGGGCTGGGCATACCCTTTCATCTGGTGCTGCGACATATAGAATTAATTTGATGGTTGGGGCAGAGCCTATAAGCAACGACCAACACACCTTTGAACAAGCGATTTTTGCTATGCTTAACATCGTAAGGGTACAAAATGGTTTACAGCCGTTAAGATGGGATGCAGAATTGGCGCAAAATATACGAACCAGAGCAGAAAATGGCAATGTACTTGGTACGAGTGCGAATTTGCGTATCGAGCAAACCCGTGGCATAAGATTTAATGACACCACACCCGAATTTATATGGGAGCGTATAATAGAGAACGACCGTTTGTTAGGTTTTGCGCTAAACCCCGACGCTGTTGCAGTTGGTATAGGTTATGCCGAGGTTTGGCGGCTATTTAATACAGAAGAATATACGGCGGCATTGGGTATTTACTTTATTAACAATGCAGGTCAAGTGTCTGATAATATTAATCCATTTTTGGTGGCTAATATGATAGAGGTGGGACAATTGCCGCAGTCTTCTATTACAATTAACATAGCACGGCAGGCGACATCGCAAGAGCGCAATGCGTGGATTGCGGAATATTGGTCGTTGGGCGGCGCCAATGCTTTTGAGCGAGAGGTGGCAAGGCTTGTTAGCGAATATAGGGTGTCATTGGGCTTAAGCCCTGTTGTGTTTGACGAAACCCTTGCTATGTCGGCGCGGTATTATACCCAGATGTTGATAACATTGGGTTACCACACATCCACCAGTCCTGGTACGGCACACGCACAAGGTCCGTATGGTACTTCTGTTGCAACGGCAAGAAGTTTTGGCGCAAATATAACTTGGGGCGGTAATGCTTTTACGCCAGGACCGCAAACGCCGCAGGCTGTTGTGCAGGGCTGGATAAATTCGCCTGGGCATAATAGATATTTAATTTCGCCCGAGCATAGATACATAGGTTCTGGTATATCGCTTAGTAGTGAAGGGCGACCTTGGCATTATCTGTTTTTGTCGGCGAATCCATCTAGGTCATAGGATTAATCTGTGAAGGTTGTAAATAACGCCACTCGGATACTTGCATAACTTAAATTACAAAGTTGTGATGAAATGCGCTACTGGCTGGGCAGGTTGTGAGTCTGTCTGTTTAACTAAGATTAAGGGCGCACTTATGTACCATAATGAATGTGGTACGTGCGGAAAATTTATATTATCGGAGGTTAAGAAATTGATAGAACTTAAACCAATATCTATACTAAGCGACAATGTTAAAGAGTGTATCGAACTTGAAGTAGCACCAGAACAAACAAGTTTTGTGTCACATAACGCCACAAGTTTAGGACAGGCATACACCACAAACAGTCCAAGGGGACTTGGTAGCCGTGCCGTTGCTTATGCTATTTATGCAGATGATAAGATGGTTGGCTTTGTGATGTATGCTTACTTTATGCCTGAATATGATGATGATTGCAACATAGGTAAGCCTCACTATCATTTTTGGCGTTTTATGGTGGACAAAAATCACCAAGGCAAGGGATATGGAAGGGCGGCTCTTACAAAAATTATTGAAGAAGTGAAAACAAAACCCTGTGGAGAAGCAGAGATTTTCTACACGTCTTACGAGCCTGACAACCCTTTACAAAAGCTTTACCACAGCCTTGGTTTTGAAGAAACGGGGCAAGTGTCTCCTCATAGCGAGAATATCGCAATAATGAAGATTTAAATTTGTTGACTAACTTTGCAGTATAAGCATTATCTACATTATTTACGCCCTTCACAGGGTACATATTGGTTGGACAAATTGCAACATAATGATAAAATTATATAAGGAGAATTATAATGGCAAAAGGTGATAAAAATGTAGAGGCGATTACTGCTAGGGACGTGGATTTTGCCCAGTGGTATACGGATGTAGTTAAAAAAGCGGGGTTGGTGGAATATAGCAGCGTTAAGGGCTGTGTTATTTTGTTACCATTTGGATATGCTTTGTGGGAGCAGATTAAAGATGAGCTTGATGCACGTTTTAAGGCTACAGGACACGAGAATGTTTATTTTCCTATGTTTATACCCGAAAGTTTGTTACAGCGTGAAAAAGACCATATTGAAGGTTTTGCGCCAGAGGTTGCTTGGGTAACACACGGTGGTGACGAGGAGCTTGAGGAGCGTTTGTGTATTCGCCCGACAAGCGAGGTTTTGTTTTGCGAATATTTTGCCAATGCTATACAGTCGCATAGGGATTTGCCTAAAAAATATAACCAGTGGTGCAGTGTGGTGCGTTGGGAGAAGTCTACCCGTCCGTTTTTACGTACCCGTGAGTTTTTATGGCAAGAAGGGCATACGGCACACGCTACGCAGGATGAAGCTGACGCACAAACATTGATGATGTTGCATCTTTATGCCGATTTTGCGGAGGATTATTTGGCGGTGCCGGTACTTCGCGGTCGTAAAACGGATAAAGAGAAATTTGCAGGAGCAAAGGAAACGCTTACTATTGAGAGTATGATGCACGACGGTAAGGCTTTGCAAATGGGTACAAGCCATAATTTTGGTGATGGCTTTGCAAAGGCTTTTGATATTACCTATACAGATAAAGATAATAAATTGCAACACGTATGGCAAACGTCCTGGGGGCTTACGGCTAGGCTGATAGGCGGCATTATAATGGCGCACGGTGATGATAATGGGCTTGTGTTGCCGCCTAAGATTGCACCTATACAGGTGGCGATAATACCAATTGCTTCACATAAAGAAGGTGTAAAAGAAAAGGCATACGAGATTGAAAATTTGCTATCCAAAAATTTTAGGGTAAAATTGGATGTTTCTGACCGCACACCAGGTTGGAAGTTTGCCGAGTATGAGATGAAAGGCGTGCCTGTGCGTATTGAAATTGGTCCGAAAGATATAGAACAAGGTCAGGCTGTGCTTGTGCGCCGTGATAACCGTGAAAAAGTTACAATAAGGCTTGAAAATATTGAACAAGCAGTACACAATGCATTGCAAGAATTGCATATATCGCTTTTTGAAACCGCACGCCAAAACCGCAGAAACCGCACAAAAGAAGTGTTTAGGGTTGATGAATTGCGTGAAACATTGGATGAGAGTGCTGGCTTTGCAAAAGCTATGTGGTGTGGCGATAGGGCTTGTGAAGATAGGGTGAAAGAGGAAGCGACAGCCACAAGCCGACTTATGCCTTTTAAACAAATGCCTATTGGTGATACTTGCTTTGTTTGCGGCAAACCAGCGGATAAATTGGTTGTTTGGGGCAGAGCTTATTAAAACCAAAGGAGCTGTTTATTATGAGCGAAAGTTACTGTAAAGACAGTTGTTGCGAAACGGTTGTAGAAGCGGTGAATGAGCAGAATGTACCCAGCGTATCTACTAATCTTGAATTAAGAGATGTGATGGGTGCAATTAAGGTTCGTTGCGGCATAGGACGTATGAATTATAAGGTGGAGCCAGGGCTTTATGCGGTGGGAAAGCCCAATTGTGATTCGCTTGTTTTGGTTAGCGGAAATTATAAGTTGACTTTTGACATATTGCGCAAAAACCTTGTAGGGATGAACTGCTGGTTGTTGATATTAGATACGCAAGGTGTTAATGTTTGGTGTGCGGCGGGTAAAAAGCTATTTAGCACAGATGAATTAGTAAATCGTATAGAGATTACGCAGCTTTCAAAGATTGTGAGCCATAGAAAGTTAATTTTGCCACAGCTTGGTGCACCTGCAATAGATGCTTTTCAAGTTTCAAGACGTACGGGTTTTTCTGTTACTTTTGGACCTGTGCGTGCTAATGACATACAGCTGTTTGTAGCTAATGGATTTGAAGTCACGAAGGAAATGCGACTGGTTAAATTTAATTTTGTTGATAGGCTTGTGCTAACCCCTGTTGAATTGGTTAATGCTGTTAAAAAATCTTTACCTATTATGGGTGTGTTACTGGCAACAAATCAGTTTGCAAAAAGACCGTTTACAAAGCGTGATGTCGCCGCTTATGCAAGGGTTGTGCTTACTGGTTCTGTTTTAACGCCGTTATTATTGCCTTATATACCCGGCAAGGCTTTTGCTTGGAAGGGGTGGCTTTTGGGTGCAGGTTGGACGGCTTTTTCGTTGTGCAAAAATAAAGGATTTACAAAAGGCAGCAAAGTAATGTCGGCGGGGCAAATGTTGTTGCTTCCTGCGGTGTCGTCTTATTTGGCAATGAATTTTACGGGTTCGTCTACTTATACATCTGCTTCTGGTGTAGAGAAGGAGATGAGAATTGCTTTGCCGCTTATAATTGGTGCTGGTTCGGTAGGTGCGGCTTTAATGCTTGGCTCGCATCTTTTTGGAAAGGGGAAGTAATATATGATAGCGAGCGCAAGACATAGGCATTTGAAAAATGTAACTACGCTTTCACTTGATATTGATAAATGTGTTGGATGTGGTGCTTGTCAAGTGGTTTGCCCGCACGGGGTTTTTGAAATGGGTGAAGGAAAAATAGTGCTTGCAGATAAAGATGCTTGCATAGAGTGCGGAGCTTGTGCATTGAATTGCCCAGCTAAAGCGTTGGCGGTTAAACCTGGTGTCGGATGTGCTTCTGCAATTATAAAGGGCTGGATTACCAAAAGCGAACCTAGCTGTGATTGCTAATGAGTAGGAGTTTAGGAGTATATGATTATTAGACAAGAAAAACCAACGGATTATAGGGTTGTTGAGGAATTAACACGGGCGGCTTTTAATAATACTGATAGGCTTGAAAGGTCGCAGATTGGTTGCCCAACAGAGCATTATATGGTGCATATGCTACGGCAAAAAGATGGCATTATGGAGCTTAGTTTTGTTGCGGAGTGTGATGGTAAAATTGTTGGTCATATCATCTACAGCAATGCGCATATTTTGCGGGTGGATGGTGAAAAGATTTTTGTGTTAGATTTTGGACCTTTCAGCGTGCTGCCTGATATGCAAAAATGGGCATTGGCGGGGCTTTAATACGACATTCTATAGCAGAAGCAAGAAGGCTTGGGTATGGTGCGATTTTATTTTTTGGACATCCTAGTTATTATCCACAATTTGGCTTTAAACAAGCTGTAGAATTTGGGATTACGGATTGTAATGGTAATAATTATCCATCCTTTATGGCGATGGAGCTTGTTAATGGCTATCTTAAAAATGCACAGGGCGGCAGGTTTGTTGAAGCAGATATTTATAACGACGACCTTAACCGTATACAGGCAAAAGAATTTGATAAAGGATTTGTTGGATGATTGTTAGACAAGAAAAGCCGTCGGATTATGATGAGGTTTATGAGTTGGTGAAGGCGTCTTTTGCGGCGGCTGGGCATTGTGATGGTGATGAGCAGGATTATTTAAATGATTTGCGCAAGCGTGATGTGTTTATCCCCGAACTGTCGTTGGTTGCTGTAGATGATGAACGCATTGTTGGGCAAATTGTTTTGTCAAAGACTGTGATAACTGCGCATAATGGTGATTTTACAGAGTTGTTGCTTAGCCCGCTTTGTGTGCACCCTAATTATTTTCGACGGGGTGTTGCTAGGGCTTTGGTTGATAGGGCTTTGCATATTGCGGCAGAAAAGTGGTATAAAGCGGTGTTTTTATGTGGCGAACCCAAGATTTATACAAAACTAGGCTTTGAGCCGTCTTATTTGTATCAGATTTATCATATAAAAGACACTGAAAAAACAGCGCAGCGGAGTATGGTTAAAGAGCTTTATAATGGTGCATTAAAAGAAATTAGCGGAACAATTGACACAATATAATAAACGGACACCCTAATAAGATGTCCGTTTTCTGAAAAAATAAAAAAAGCACGAGACCGGATTTGAACCGGCGACCCTCGCCTTGGCAAGGCGATGCTCTACCACTGAGCCACTCGTGCAAGTGGGATTTGCTATCCCACTTTTACTATTATACACATATTTTTTTGCTTGTCAATACTTTTTTTAAAATTTTTTAAAATTATTTTTCGTCCTTAGAATTTACAAGGATTTCGTACAATAATCCCATACGAACATACATACCATTAAGAGATTGCTCGAAGTACAAAGCTCTTGGGTCATCATCTACATCGGTGCAAATTTCGTTGTTACGTGGTAGTGGGTGAAGGATGATTGTGCCGTCGCCAAAATGTTCCATACCTTTTTTGTCAATAACAATTTCTTCAGCAGCTATGCCTTTTTCCAAAAAGCGTTCTGTTTGTGTACGGGTTTGGTAGATAACGTCAAGGTCTGTTGGTAGTTCGCTTAGTTTGTTCACTGTTTTGTAGGTAACGCCATTTTCTGCCATATAATCCACATATTCCTGCGGCAAGGCAAGGGCAGGGATGCTTAAACCATACACGGTAACACCCTTATATAGGCTTAACAGCTTTATAAGCGAATGTATTGTACGCCCATACAGCAAGTCGCCCAAAATAGCAACACTGATGTCATCTAGCTTACCTTTGTTTTTATAGATTGTGTAAGAATCTAACAACGCCTGCGTTGGGTGCTCGCCACTACCTGCGCCAGCGTTTATAATAGGCACATTAGACACCTTTGCCGCACGTACAGCAGAATCCGTTTCGCCGTGGCGCATTATAACAGCGTCGGCATAAAAATGCATTACACGTATAGTGTCCTCTAAACTTTCACCTTTTATGGCTGATGACATTTCCTTTGCATTTTCGGTAGAAATATTTTTGCCGCCAAGACGTAAAATAGCCGCTTCAAACGATAGTCTTGTACGTGTTGATGGCTCATAAAAAATCGTAGCCACCACCTTATCTGTTAAAGCTCCGCTGTAGGCTCTTTCATTAAGCCTGATGTGGTCGGTTAGTGTAAACAGCTTGTCAATTTCTGCTCGATTAAATTGTTCGCAACTTAAAACGTGTCGCATTTTCATCATCCTCTTTGCAATATTTTTGCACCATATGCACAAATTATCTAATTATACACGAAACGACAATATTTGTCAAGCATTTTTTGAACTACCGTGGCGTTTATTTTTATCAGCATACATCAATGTGTCAACGTAGCTTACAAATTCTACTGGTGTGCGTTTGTCGTTGCTACGGTATACATCGCCACCTATGCTCATTGCCAAAGTATATTTGCGGATTTTTTTGCTGTTAAAGTCGTTAATGGCTTTTCGGATGTTTTCAACTATAAATTCCGATTTCATAGCGCAGGCAATAATAGCAAATTCGTCGCCCCCATAGCGTGCGACAAAATCACTACGCCGAACACTGTTGCGCAATATTTCACCCACATCACGCAAGGCGTTATCGCCTTCGGTATGACCAAATTGGTCGTTTATGCGCTTAAAACCATCCATATCAATCAATATAATTGTATAATCTTTGCGATTGCGGCTTCTTGTAATAGAATCAAGATATTCTTCAAAACCTCGTCTATTGTATACGTTTGTTAAATAGTCTGTTAAAGCATTGCGTCGTATAATGAACAAATAGAAAAATAATATAGAAATAAAAATACTTGGTAAAATTAACATAGAGCCGTCTAAAAGCAAATCCATCAAAGACCCTGCAACAACGGGCAAAACAGCTATAAACGCAAGCGCAGCCGTATTAGAGGTAATGTTTTTGCGGTTAAACACTATATTTGACAATATGATTAGTATCAAAACAACAGGCATAATGAAGGTTAGTAAATACATACTACCTCTTGTATAAATATTGCCATCTATAATTCTGAATTGAATTTGCGTGAAAAAATTTTGTACCAAAACAGCAAATTGTAGTATATTAATAATCAACACAGCAATACACATTCTTTTATAACGCCTAGTAACACCGTTAAGAGTATATTCAAAAAGTAACAAAATAAGGCTAAAATATACCGCTATTAGCTGGAAAAATAAAGAAATTGACACAAGATTCGCAATGCGAAAAACAATATTGCCTTGCGAGCCGTTGGCGGCAAAAAATACAATTTCTGACACAATGGCAGCCATAACTGAAAATATGAGCAAAACAAATATACGCTTTTGCAACAAATCTGTTGGTCGGCGTTTAAAATAATCCAGTAAAATTATTAAAAGACCCACAAAAGGAACAAGCAACGCATTGTATACCGAAGGCACAAGACTAACCCCCAATCCTAATCCAAATGAATTATAACACAAATCGACATAAACGTCAAGCAAGTATAAAATGCCTGTTGACCTATGTTTTGTACCGTGTTATTATGTTTAGGGTGATTATGTGAAAAAAGTGGAAATTTATACAGACGGAGCTTGCAGTGGCAACCCGGGACCCGGAGGCATAGGGGTTGTTATGCTGTTTGGCGAACATAAACGGGAGATTTCGCAGGCGTTTAAATTTACAACCAATAATCGTATGGAAATTTTGGCGGCTATTATTGCACTGGAAACCTTAAAAGAACCCTGTGCGGTACGGCTTTTTTCTGACAGCCGTTATTTGGTTGATGCTATAGAAAAAGGCTGGGTGAGGCGTTGGCAAGCCAATAATTGGATGCGCAATAAAAAAGAAGCGGCAGTTAATGTGGATTTGTGGCAACGTCTATTGCCTTTGCTTGATATGAATAATGTAGAATTTGTATGGGTTCGAGGACATTCTGATAACGCGTTTAACAATCGTTGTGACGAGCTAGCACGTGGTGCCATCACAAAGGGTGAATTTTTAAACGACACAAACTATGAGGATAGCAAATGAAATACAAATTTGGGAAAATAGACCTTCTTTGCGTGGGTAGTATAAAACGCTCTGACCTTTATTTTGTTGCTCAGGATGAATATAAAAAACGCCTAACACCATATGGCAAACTAACGATAATGGAATTAGACGATGAAAACAAACTGCAAAAACAAATGGTGCAAGCGGCATATAAAATAGCAATGACGATTGACGGCAATGCATATTCGTCAGAAACATTTGCCCAAAATCTTGAAAAAATAGGCATTATGGGTAATTCGCATATACAATTTATTATAGGTGGTGCAGACGGTTTATCTGACCAAACTATAGCCCTTTGCAATGCTAAAATATCCCTGTCAAAAATGACATTTACCCACCATATGGCACGAATTTTGCTTTTAGAGCAAATATACCGCTCTGTACGCTTGATTAATAACGAGCCATATCATAAATAACCTATCTTGTCTCTTGGCGCATACGTTCGTAAACCACACGTGGCGTTAAAAAATACCCTTGATATTTGCTCATTATACATCTTTGCACCTTAAAATTTTCTCTGCAATCAAATCTATCACCGCCGGATGGCGGTATCTTTTTATTTATCGGCGCAATAATTTCTAAATCAAGCTCGCCAACGGCAACCTTTGCATTAAGCACAAAAACAATAAAATCACCAGTTTTATATGCGCCGTGCTTTTTAATCCATTCGCTCATCTTATCCTTAATTTCGGCGACTTTATCACGCTTTACACCTGAGTTATATCTGTCATCGCCCATAATCATCTTGCTCTTATAAACCAATGCAAATTCAATATTCACAAAAAAACTCCTTAATTTTGGCTTGTAACACATTTTCCCAAGCCTTCATAATATGTTTCAAAGGGGTTATCTCCCAAGAAGGAAGGAGGAAGAATAATGCATATGGAGCGTTTTGAAATGTTTGCCGATATGTCACGTTATGTAGGCAAAACCGTAACAATCTTCACATCTAGCGGCGGACCATCAGGTAGCGGCTTTACTGGGGTACTTGCTTGTGTGGATGAGAATATTGTGCGCATCATAAGCCGCATAGGTGCACCACCTGCTTGCCCGTTAAGCGGACCTTTTGGTTTTGAAGAAGGATGGGGCGGTAATTGTGGCTTTGGCTTCGGTCGTGGCGGTTTTGGCTTCGGTGGTTGGGGCAGCCTAATGGGCGCTGTAACCGAGATTCCAGTACGTCAAATCGTAGCTTTCACTCACAGTGCAATCTAATTAGTCAGAAGCGGCTTGTTATCTTGCCGCTTCTTTCTTTTTGTTTTTTCGCTCGGCAAAAGCCCGCATTATCGGCAAAAGAAGCATTGCGACAATACCGCCTGCAAGCCCGTTGTTATAAAGGTTCATACCACCATGGAACATACTGATGTTGGTGGCAAGCGACAGGTGCAAAAATCCCGCCAATATGCCCCACTTCCAACCATATATTTTACTTATCGGCGTTAGGCAAGTGGCAAAAAGTATCGCAACCATATTGCCGTTAGAATTAATTTCTGTGCCAAAACCAATGTAATTTGCAAGGTCTGCCAAAAGTGCGCCAACAACTATCGGTATAGCGTGCAAAAGGCTTTTGCCAAAAGCCCCAAAGCCGATGATGGAAAGGATTGCTCCAATAGCAAGCCCCGTATATTCCGCACGCATTAAAGCCATAAAACCAAGGCAAGCAACCCCCAAAATACCCATAGCTATATATATTTTTTCACGATGGATTTTAAAATAATCAAAATCCATTCCTTCGCTCTTCATAAGCAATAGGTCTTTTAGCATTTTAAGTGAATTTTTTCTCCCCGTATTTGCCAAAAGTCCTATGACAATATAGTAAACGGAAATTACTGAAAGAAAAACCATCAAATGGATATTATTGCCATTGCTCCACAACGCCCGTGGTGTAAAACTAATGCCCAAATTGCCATACAAAGCCATAAGAGCAATAGCAAAAATACCCGCCGTAAAACCCACATTATACAAATTAAGCCCTTCGTGCGCACGCCTAAACCACGCCGCAAGCGGGCTTATTGTAAAACCAATAAACACGCCAACAATAGCACCAAGCATTATGCCAAGCCCTGTCGGAATATCATAAACGTGGGCAAGTTGGCTAACCGCAGGTGCCAAAGCATTACCAAGAAGCGCAGGCACAATGTTTTCTTCAAAAGGACGACGCATAAAACGGCTAAAAAGCCACGCCCCAAACATAATAGGCAACATATTAAGAGGATTTTTGCCAAAAAAGGCAAACCCCGTAACCAAACCCAACACGCCAAAATCAAGTCCAACAGGTTTATGGCGGGTTGCCGAAAAAACAATAACAGCAATAATACCCATAGCACCAACATTTACAAGGGTCGCACCAAGCCCCGCTATATAAATAAAATCCGTAACCAAAACGCTGGGCGACGTAAAAATAACCATCATACCATCAGCTATTTCAGAAGGAGAAGTCCATACAAAACCAAAAATTATGTAAATCAAAAATAAAACAATATGAACACGATACGGTTTTAACAAAAAGCCTTCTTGTATTTTAGTCATAACGACCTCCGAAATAATGTCTTAATAATATAATAATATAACTGCACGTATAAGTCAATAGCGGCTTGCCAAAACGATAATATTGTGGTATAGTAAAGTATAAATATACGGAGGTATAAAATTTATGGCGACAATCGTAGTAGCTTTTGGCGGCAACGCCCTAGGTAATAATGTTAAAGAACAACTAGAAAACGCTAAAATTGCGGCAAAATCTGTTGCAGATTTAATCGAAGGCGGACATAATGTAATAATAGCACACGGCAACGGTCCGCAGGTTGGTGTTATCAAAAAACTGATGGACGCAGGCGATTTTGTAAAGCCAATGCCCGAATGTACCGCTATGAGCCAAGGATACATAGGCTACCACATATCCCAAAGCATATGCAATGAGTTTGTGATGCGTGGAATAAAAAAAGAAGTGGCAACCGTATTAACACAGGTTGTTGTTTCTAAAGACGACCCTGCATTTAGCAACCCAACAAAACCGATAGGTAATTATTTTAACGAAGCCGACGCAAAAAAACTAATGACAGAAACAGGACAAAAATACGTTGACGATGCAGGGCGCGGCTGGCGTTTGGTCGTACCATCGCCAATGCCAATGGATATTTGTGAAAAGCACACGATAAAGCTATTGGTAGACAACGGCACAATAGTAATTGCTTGCGGCGGCGGCGGCATGCCTGTTTTAAACGAAAACGGCGTACTACGTGGCATAGATGCCGTCATCGACAAAGATTTTTCTGCGGCAAAGCTGGCAGAGCTTATTTCAGCAGACTGTCTATTCATCCTAACAGCCGTAGACCAAGTAAAAATCAATTTTGGCAAACCCGACGAAAAACCTCTTGACAAAATCAACATAGCCCAAGCAATGCAATACATCACCGAAGGACATTTTGCGCCGGGTTCTATGCTTCCAAAGGTAGAGGCGGCAGTCGGCTTTGTAAAAAGCGGTAAAGATAAAAAGGCAATAATCGGTTCGCTAGAAAAAGCGGCACAATCTATAAAAGGCGAATGTGGCACTACTATAACCGCATAATCAATCCTTAGTTTATTATCCCGCCGCAAATTATGCGGCTTTTTTCATCATAAAATACGGCAGATTGACCCGATGTTATGGCTCGTTGTGGGATTTTAAATGTGGCGGTTATTATATCATTATTTTGTATTATTGTAGCTTCTGCTGGTCTGTGTGCATAGCGTATCTTTGCGTAAACAGGCATATTTTCAGGTATAGCACCGTGGGACATATGGTTTATATCGCTAACAGTCATTGCATTTGCAAAAATGTTGTTTTCGTTTGGGGTTAAGGTTATCTCTGCGGTTTCGGGGTTAATGGACTTTACAAACATAGGCACACCAAAGCCGCCCAAACCCTTACGTTGACCTATTGTATAACGTCCAATCCCATTATGTTTGCCTAAAACATTATCACCTTCATCAATAAAATTGCCTTTAGGAAGCGACTTCTCCAAATATTCTTCTAAAAAAGCGCCGTGATTGCGATACGGCACAAAGCAAATCTCTTGACTGTCGGGTTTATAAGCTACACGTAAACCAATTTTTTCATAGGCTATTTTGCGCACTTCATCCTTAGGCAAATCGGCTATCGGAAACAATGTGCGGGATAATGCGTCTTGCGAAAGGTTATAAAGGGCGTAAGATTGGTCTTTTGTAGAGCTTGAAGCCTGTATTGTATAAAGTCCCGTTTCCTCGTGACGCACAATCTTTGCGTAATGTCCCGTAGCTATATAATCAGCATCCAAAGCCTTTGCCTTAGCAAAAAGATGTTCCCATTTTATATAGCGATTACAAGCAATACAGGGGTTTGGGGTATGCCCAGCCAAATATTCACGCACAAAAGGGTCTATTACCTTTTGGCGGAAAATATCACGAAAATTAAGGACATAATGTGGTATGCCCAATTGATGACAAACATAACGGGCATCCTCGACAGCGGTTTGTCCACAACAACCGCTATTTGCGGCTATATCATCTATGTCTTCATTTTGCCAAATAGACATTGTTATGCCTATCACATCATAGCCTTGTTGCTGTAAAAGGTAGGCAGCAGTGGAAGAATCTACGCCCCCAGACAATGCAATTATTACTTTCTTCATTTTAATGCCCCCAGTCAAAATCATTGTAACACAGCACAACTTAATTTAAAAGAAAAATTATGCATAATTTACGTTAGACTTGAAAATAATACTATTGTAAGAATTACCAAACCGAAAGGAGGTTTTCGAGGTGGATAATAAAAATAACCATAAAAACGGTCAACCTACCAACCCGGGCGACCAAAACCACGACCACAACAATACTGGTGGCAATAAAACTGGCGGTAATAAGTAATTGTAAAACCCACGGAAAAAACCGTGGGTTTTTGTTTGCCATTAGACTTGTTCTGAAACTGCCTTACACAATTTCTTTTGGCGCACGGTTCTCGAGCTTTTTGCCCACAAATGGGCAAAAACTCTGTCACCTACCACGCCAAGAAATTTGTGCGGCAAGGTTTCAGAACAG
>WRBJ01000010.1 GCA_009784615.1 Defluviitaleaceae bacterium
AAAAAAAGTTTTTTGGGTGTATTGTTGTCTTTGTCAAGGGATGACGATAACAACAAGCTACGTCATTGCGAGGGCTACTAAATACCCAAAGCAATACACATCAAGCCCGAAGCAATCTAGTAAAGCCGTTTTATTGTCATACTGTTATTGCACATCAAGCAACTTGATGGCTAGTGGACTGGATTGCTTCGGGGTTGGTTACCCCGTTTGCCGTATACCCCGTCCCTCGCAATGACGTAATGTACGTTTGTTAACAACCCCGAAGTAATTTAGTAGAGGGTGTGTGATGGTGTAAGGGTGGTTGGAGGTGGTTGGATGAAATGAAAAGGGCGGCTTATACCGCCCTTTTTGATATATTACAACAAATCTTGCCCAAATTACTCCAAAACCAACTTATTCAAATCCATAGGCTGTATCCAAACACCATTATTATAAACACGCATACAACCGCCAGAAATCTCGTCAACAAGCACAACCTTGCCGTTAATCTGCCCAAATTCAAATTTAATATCATACAATGTCAAATCTTTCTTAGCAAGGTCTTCACGCACATATGCCGCAACTTTTTTCGCCAAAGCCTTACATTCTTCAAATTGTTCATTGGTCATAATATCAAGAGCAACAAGACTGTCGCCCGTTATCGGCGGGTCGCCTTTATCGTCGTTTTTAAGGGTAAATTCAACCAAAGCATCCAGCGGCTCGCCTTCTTTAATATAATCACTATAACGGCGCACATAACTACCCGTAGCTTTAAAACGCACAACAATCTCTAAACCCTTACCAAACAATTTGGCAGGCTTCACCGTCATCTGCGCTTTATCCAAATCAGCAGAAACAAAATGCGTCGGCACATTATGCTTATTTAACATTTCAAAAAAATGCGCAGTAAGTGCCAAGCATTCACGTCCCAAACCATCTATCGTAAGCCCAACCTGGTTTTCGCCAGGGTCAAACACGCCGTCTTTGCCCGTGGCATCATCTTTAAATTGCAAGCAATAATTGCCGTCTGCCAATGCGTAAACATCTTTTGTCTTACCTTTGTAAACCAATTCCATAATGTAGCCTCCTTCAATTTTTAAACAATTATAACATAAAACCACCACGCCGTAAAGTACGCATTGAAAAAAATTCACATTGTGGTATAATGAATACGAGGTGGTATAAATGCCAACACTTTATTTTGAGGAAAAATATGGGGAAATATATAACGCAATCTGCGGCGTAGACGAAGCAGGAGCAGGGCCATTAGCAGGACCCGTCGTTGCGGCGGCAGTTATTATGCCCAAAGGGCTAACAATTGAAGGCGTAAATGATTCTAAAAAACTAAGCGAAAAAAAGCGTGTGCAATTATCACAAATTATAATAGAAAAAGCCGTGGCTTGGAATATAGCCCTTGTGCAAGCAGACGAAATTGACGAAATAAATATATTGCAAGCACGTATGAAAGCGATGGCAAAAGCCATCGCAGGGCTTAACCCCAAAGCAGATTTTGCGCTGATAGACGGCAACAAAAAACCTGATTTAAATATAACCGCCGTTACGATAGAAGGCGGCGACGCAAAATCTTTCACAATAGCTTGTGCGTCAATATTAGCAAAAGTTTCACGTGATGAAATAATGCTTAATTATCACGAAAAATACCCGCAATACGGCTTTAACCGCCACAAAGGCTATGGCACAAAAATGCATATAGAAGCTATAAAACAATTCGGCGCAAGCCCAATACACCGCAAAACCTTTTTAAAAAAGATATAACGGGGGAATAATTATGGATATAAAGTCTGCACTACTACAAATGTTGCCCGAAAACAGCGCATTACATAAACAAATAAAAAATACAGACAATGCAACCCTGCAACAAATCGTTGGGGCAGATTTAAATTTTACAACCCCTGCCGCCCTAAACCAACTATCCCCCCAAGCAATGGAAATTTTAACAGCCCTAATAGCAATGAAAGGAGCAAACCCCCAAATGACACCAATAGAGCCTATGCAATCGCTTTTAAACATAACACCAATCGTTGGCGCAAACCCCGACAATAGCGGGGAAAATGCCCGAAACTTAGCAATAGCACAAGCAAAGCAACCGCCAACCCTACAAAACCTAGCAAGCCTAGTATCAGGGCAAACCTTCTCTGCCGAAATTTTGGATATTAAACAAGGCTCTATTGCGCTAAAAATGGGCGACGGCAATACATTAAACGCACGCTCTTTAGTTATGCCCGATGCCCGCATTGGCGATAAAGCCGCCTTTGTTGTGCGTGAAGCAAATGGCGGGCAAATTATGCTGGAATTTTTGCGTGGCGGTGGCACAGGCGACAGCAAGGTTTCTGCAAGCATAATACGTGAAGCCCTAACAGCGGCAAATATGCAAGTAACCCCATCAAATGCGGGCATTGTAGAAGATTTGGTACTGCGCAATATGCCTATAGACCAAAGTATATTACAGCGCACGGCATTTTTCCGCTATTCTATGCCAACAGCACCATTTGAACAAATACAATTTTTGCTGGAAAATAACTTTGCCGCAACAGACCGTACTGTACAAGTATTTGAAGGCATAGCAAAAGGCGAACTTTCGCTATCAAAAGAAATTACCAACCTAAAAACTCTTGTCGAAAATGTTATACCGCAAACACCCGAACAAGCACAGGCTTTAGAAAATGCAAAAAATCAATTACAAACTTTGCAGCCAACACAAGACACGCAAAACCCCAACAACTACCTGCAAAACCTACGCACTATTGCACAGGAAATAATAAAAACGGCAAAAGAGCAAGGCAACACACCAATGGCACAAACCGCCGAAAATATAGTGGATATTATAGACTTTACCCGCAATATAACAGAAACAAAACTATACTTCCAATTACCCTTTACCGTGGAAGATAAACAACATTTAGCAGAGCTTCACATATTTAAGAAAAAAGGCGACAAAGCCAAAAAAATAAACGGATATAATGCAACCGCCCTGCTTGCGCTAGATATGGCTTTTCTTGGGCGCATAGAAGTAATGGTGAATAAAAACGGCAATAACATAAACCTGCAAGTGCGTAGCAACAAAGACAAAACGCTTGAAACAGTAACGCTAAACGCAAAAGACCTTTCGGACTTGCTAGATGATGCAGGCTTCAAACTAACGCAATTACACACCAAAGCAATTGATGAAAAATTTGACATATCAACCCCTCTTGCAACACCGCAACCTATTAGAGAAATCCCACAAGAAGCCCCAACAAGATATTCTTTTGATGCGAGGGTATGATATGGATAAAAATATTGATTTAAAGAAAAAAGCCGTTGCGCTTCAATATAACCTAGGATTATCTGCGCCAAAAGTGGTTGCAACAGGTGCAGGTCATTTGGCGCAAAAAATTATAGACACAGCAAAAGAAGGCGATGTAAAATTATACAAAGACCCAAAATTGGTACAAGAGCTAACAAAGCTGGATTTGGGAGCAGAAATACCGCCAGAGCTATACCAGGTCGTGGCGCAGATTTTGGTGTTTATAAACGATTTGGATGCCTTGGAGGCAATGCGAGCCTATGATGAACAATAGCAAATTAAAAGGCGACTATGGTGAAAATGCGGTTGCAGGCTATCTCGAAGCCAAAGGATATCATATTTTAAAACGCAACTTTAAAGCAAATGGCGGCGAAATTGACATCATAACCAAAGATGGCGAATATATCGTATTTATCGAGGTAAAATACCGCACCAACGCAAATTATGGCGAGGCGGCAGAAGCTGTAGATTTTTCAAAATCCCGCCGTATAATTTCCGCCGCAAAACAGTATTTACACAAAAATGATAAATGGGAACATCCTTGCCGCTTTGATATAATCGAAGTTTTCGGCAAAGAACAATTAAACATAACACACCACGAAAATGCTTTTTGGGAGGGTTAAAATGATAAGACGAGAAAAAAACGGCGTTGTATGGTTTGAATTTGAAAATTTGGCGGAGCATAACATACGCCATTGCTTCACAACCCGCATTGGTGGCGTATCAAACGACGGCTATTCGTCTTTAAACCTAGGATTTTATAACGGCGATGATATAAACAATATCCACGAAAATTTTTTACGCACCTGCAACACCATAGGTTTCGACCCAACCCGTGTTGTATTAAGCAATCAAATGCACGGCACACATATAGAAAAAATACAAGAAAAACGTGATGTCGAAAAAACAGACGGGCTTGTTACAGATGTAGTAGGTATAACCCTAGCTACATATTATGCCGATTGTGTGCCGATTCTGCTATACGACCCCATCAACCGTGCTGTTGCCAACGCTCACGCAGGTTGGCGTGGTGTTGCCGCAGATATGCCTAGCGAAGCTGTTAAAGCTATGACAAAATTTTACAAAACCAATCCAAATGACCTTTTAGCGGGCATTGCGCCATCTATATCTGCCAAATATTTTGAAGTTGGCGCAGATGTTGCAGAAATATTTAAAAAATCCCTTCCCTTTTCGTCAAATTTCGTTTATAATAGTGCAAGCGTACAAAACAAATTTCATATAGATTTATGGGGAGTTTGTCGCGAAAGTCTGATAAATGCAGGACTTGCACCACAAAATATAGAAATAGCAAACCTTTGCACATATGAAAGGGATGACCTTTTCTTCTCTCACCGCAGAAGCCAAGGCGCACCAAGAGGAAATATGTTGGCAATGATACAATTGTAAGGGGATAAAATTTTGAAAAAACAAATAGTAGAAATAGAACCAAATAGCATTGCGCAGGAGCTAGGCATACAACCCGGCGATTTTTTGCTTGCAGTTGACAATCAACCCGTTGTGGACTTCTTCGACTTTAGAATGGCGCAAGCATCCGAAGAACTAGAGATAACAATAGAAAAAGCAAACGGCGAACAATGGATTTTAGAAATAGAAAAAGACGAAGATGAAGAACTAGGACTTGTCTTTGAAAGCGGTCTAATGGACGATATGCGCCGTTGCGGCAATAAATGCGTCTTTTGTTTTATAGACCAAAACGCCCCAAATATGCGTGAAACACTGTATGTAAAAGACGACGATTACCGCCTGTCCTTTTTGCACGGCAATTATATAACATTAACAAATATGACAGACGCTGACATAAGACGTATTTTGCAATATCACATATCCCCCGTCAACATTTCAATACACGCAACCGACCCAAATGTACGCATTAAAATGATGAACAACCCAAAAGCAGGACGGTCATTAGAATTTTTAGGCAAATTAGCCGAAGGCGGCATAGCGTTAAGCCTACAAATAGTGTTATGTAAAGGCTATAACGACGGTGATATATTAGATAAAACCATACAGGATTTAAGTCAATACATACCGCAGGGCGGCGGCGGTTGCTCATTATCCATAGTGCCCGTGGGGTTGACTAAGTATAGAAAAGAACGCAACCTAGCAGAACTTTTGCCGCTAGAAGCGGATGACTGTAAGGATGTTATAGCTAAGGTTGCACACTGGCAAAACAAACTAATGGCAAAAAAAGGCGCAAGATTTGTTTTCGCCGCAGATGAATTTTACCTTAAAGCAGGCATTGACGTACCGCCTTATGAAGATTATGACGACTTTCCGCAAATAGAAAACGGCGTTGGTATGATAGCCGCAATGCGCCACGAATTTAAAAACGCATTGGTAGAAAATGCCGACAAAATGCCGCTCACAAAGAAAATTACCGTTGTAACAGGCTATGCATCAAAAGACTTTATGCATAGCCTTGCAAATGCCGCAACATCCACCTTCCCACAGCTTACAATAAATGTCGTCCCAATAAAAAATAACTTCTACGGCGAGCTTATAACCGTTGTCGGTCTTTTAACAGCAGGAGATATTATGTCACAGCTCAAAGGGCAAGATTTAGGCGATTTGGTACTTTTGCCATCCTGTATCTTGCGTGCCGAAGAAGATGTATTTTTAGATGATATAACATTAGACGAAATGCGCAATCAACTGGGCGTACAAGTTTTATCAGTAAACGCCAACGGTGATGAATTTTTAAGGAGTCTTTTATGCAACCAATAGTAGCAATAGTAGGTCGCCCAAACGTCGGCAAATCTACCCTTTTTAACAGAATAATAGGCGAGCGTATATCCATTGTCGAAGACACACCTGGCGTTACCCGTGATAGACTATACGCCCAAGCCAACTGGCAACGCCACAACTTCTTACTGGTAGACACAGGCGGGCTAGACTTGGACAGCAACGATGATATGGTAAAACACATCCGCAACCAAGCCCAAATTGCAATAGAAACCGCCGATGTGGTGCTATTTGTCGTTGATGGTAAGGCAGGTATAACAGAAGGCGATGCCGCCGCCGCCAACATTCTGCGCCGTAGTGGCAAACCCGTCGTGCTTGCCGCAAACAAACTAGACGATATAAAATACGACAGCCTAGCATACGAATTTTACGAGTTAGGCATTGGCGAACCTCACCCAATTTCTGCCGCAAATATGCTGGGTCTTGGCGATATGTTGGACGTTATATGCGAACATTTTGAAGGCTTTGCCGAAGACGAAGATGATGACGACATTATAAAAGTAGCCATTGTAGGTAAACCAAACGTCGGCAAATCCTCCATAATCAACCGCATTTTAGGTGAAGAAAGGGTAATAGTAAGCAATGTAGCAGGTACAACACGTGATGCCGTTGACACTTTCTACGAGCGTGACGGGCAACGCTTTATGTTTATAGACACAGCAGGCATTAGACGGCGTAGCAAAATAAAAGAGGATATAGAAAAATACAGCCTAATACGTGCCGTTGCAGCAATAGACCGTTGCGACGTGGCAATCCTAGTAATATCAGCCGAAGACAATATAACAGACCAAGACACAAAAATAGCAGGCATAGCACACGAAAAAGGCAAAGCTGGCATAATAGTAGTAAACAAATGGGACGCAATAGAAAAAGACAATAAAACAATGAAAAAATTTGAAGAAAAAATTGACAGCGAACTAAAATTTATGCCATATGCCCCAAAAATGTATATCTCTGCATTAACAGGGCAACGTGTTGACAATTTGTTTGACGAGATAAAAATCGTAAGCCAAAACGCCACAATGCGGGTACAAACAGGCGTGCTAAACGAGGTTATACTAGAAGCCACCGCAAGAAACCAACCACCAGCACAAAAAGGTGTTGCGCTTCGCATATACTATGGCACACAGGTATCTGTAAAACCCCCAACATTCGTACTTTTTGTAAATAATACCGAATTACTGCATTTTAGCTACAAACGCTATATAGAAAACCAAATACGCCAAAACTTCGGTTTCAAAGGCACACCAATACATTTTATAGCCCGCAATAGGGATAGGAGTGAAAAATAATGCCAGATTTTATGTTTCCTTGGATTTATATTTTAATAGGCTACCCAATAGGCTCGTTACAATTTGCCTATTTTGTAGGCAAAATCATTGGCAAAATTGATATTAGAGAACACGGCAGCGGCAACGCCGGCACAACCAATGTATATCGTGTTATGGGTGTCAAAAACGGTTTAATTGTACTGTTTTTTGACCTGCTAAAAACAATGGTACCCATAATTATCCTCCATATCGTTCTCTACGGTCAACCGTGGGGTTTACAAAGCCTAGAAACATTCGAGCCTACATATTACATCCCTGGTTTATTAATGGGCTTCGGCGCAGTCTTGGGACACTGCTTCCCGTTTTACCTAAAATTTCGTGGCGGCAAAGGCGTTGCCTGTGTTATCGGTATGGTTATAATGTTCGACCCACGGGTTTTAGTAATAGTCCTTACAATTTCTGCCGTTATCGTCATCACAACCCGCTTTATATCTTTAGCATCCACAACAGGCTTTATATCCCTTGCGGCTGTTACCACATACTTTTACAGCGACTATACCGTAATCGTCATCTTCATATGGCTCTTGGCGGCTTTGGGTATGTTTACCCACCGCAAAAACATACTATGGCTAATAACAGGACAAGAACGCCGCTTTAACTTCCGCAGAAGCAAAACCTAATGGAATAAAATTGGTAATTTCTGACTATATTTATTGTAACGGATAAATATAGGAGGACAAGATTATGAACGCAAATGTTTACGAATATATCCCAGAGCAAAAAATACGCAAATCAAAACGCAAACAAAAAACCCTTTCACAAGACGACATCTTCATACTTTCTGCCCTAGAAAAACTGCAAAAAGACCTAGAAAACGTGCATCGCTCGCTTGACGAGGTTTCAGACCCAGACCTTATAGACAGCTTTGTTTATGAGCTTAACGCCATAAATATGCGGTATAAGGTCTATTTGCAAATGTGCAAAGAACGTGGTTTGGTAGCGTCTATGTTTGAGGGGTGAAGATGTGGAAAACAGCATATTAATTTTAGGTGCAATAGGTATATTGCTTGCTATAGGTATTTTGGTAATAACAGGTAGGTTTCGCAAGGCAATAAATATAATTTTGCGTGGTGTGCTGGGCATAGCCGCAATATTTGGAATAAATTGGGGACTAACAGCAATGGGCATTTACATTGCTACACCAGGCATTAACGCCCTAACAGTAAGCACAATAGCTTTTCTGGGTCTGCCAGGCTTGGTAAGCATCTACGGATTAGCATTTTTCAGCTAAAACCACCGAACACCCCCGCCCCTTTACTGGATTGCTTCGGGCTTTATATGTACTGCTTTATGCACTTGGTAGTCCTCGCAATGATGGGGAGCAGGCAGGGTTAACGTCATTGCGAGGGACGTTCCTACGATAACGAGGGAAGCGAACCCCGAAGCAATCCAGCCAAGGGTAATCAACAAACACAAATAAAAAATCAGCCTGCGAAAGCTGATGAATAATGTGCTTGACAAATAAACCTAAGTGTGATAACATCTACCTAGGTTCTTGTGTGGAACTGGGTTTGCTTGTCGTGGTGGAGCGTCTTTGTCGGAGGTTCGCCACGACAAGCATTTTCCTTTTACCCAGTGGTCCTTTTGGCTGAAGTGTAAAACCATAATACACCATTTATCGAATTTTGTCAAGAACTTTTTCAAATTATTCCAAATAAAATTAGGTGATACCACTGTACGAAAATTTTACAAACAATTTCCATTACGAACTAACACAGGCGGGATACATTCGTTTAAACATCCCCGCCGATTTTCCATTTGGTCAAAACACAGCAATATGGGCTCGTGAAGCAGGTGCAGTAGCGTATTTTTACATAATATATGACACCAACATTGTAGACAAACATAATTTTGACAGCATAAAAAACTATATGGACGAAGCTGTAAAAAGTGTAAAAGAACGCATTGGCGCAAGACATTCCGTTATTTTCAATATCTTCATCGGCGGTCTGGACGAATTTTTTTCGCATAAAATTAACACAACACAAGAATTTATACTAATGGAGCGTTATGATTTGTTTGCAGGTGTAAGCAAAAACTTGCACGTGCAATATAAATCTAAATCGGACATAAACACCGACAAATGTTTAAACAAAATAGAAAACGCCCTGCGCAAAATGACAGACGGCATAATAATGCCAATGGTTTCGCAAAACCGCCCATCGCATATAGCAAAATCAATTATAAAATTCCCGTATTTCTCCGCAACTATCATAGCCATTAATATACTAATGTTTGCGCTTATGGAACTATCAGGAGGCTCGCAAAACACCCTAAACCTGCTACGTTTCGGGGCGGCAAACTATTATCTAACCTTCGAGCATATGCAGCTTTACCGCCTTGTTACACCAATATTTTTGCATATAGGCTTTGTACACCTTTTGTTTAACACAATGTGGATTGCAATAGTAGGCATACGTGCCGAAAAATATATGGGACATTTTAAATTTTTAATACTATACCTAGCCAGCGGAATAGTAGGTGGTATTGCTATGATGTTACTGTCGCCCAATGCGGTAGGTGCGGGTGCTTCTGGTGCAATCTTCGGTATGTTTGGTGCATTGTTGGCGTTCACTTTGGTAACAAAAAAGCAAGCTGGCGACCTTTCAGCATCCACATTGGGTATGCTTATTGTGCTACAAGTGCTATTTGGCTTCGCCGCACCCGGCATATTAGGCGAGGGTATAAACATAGCAAATTCCGCCCATATAGGCGGTTTGATAGTCGGTTTTGTGCTAGGCTTCATCTTCACAAAAATCCCGAATAAGAAAAAGACAAACAACGCAAAATAACCGCATATGGCGAACGAACCTCGAAACAGTTAATGCAAGCCGCAATTGCAGGTACACAATATATTGTGCACCTGCCACCAAGTTTGCGGCGCAGTCATTCGCTGATTGATAGGGCGTTAGCTATAATCGTAGGGGCGACCTTCGGTCGCTCATTTTTTGCGGAGGAACAGCCTATGACCCAAACCCTAATTGCACTGGCATTAGCCCCAGCATTAATTTGCCTTATATACATCTTTATACGTGATAAATACGAAAAAGAACCAATACGCCTGCTAATAATCGGTGTTTTAGCGGGAGCGTTAATAACCCTGCCAATAATACGCACATCGGGCTTTATCGTGGTGTTAATGCCCATAACGCTATCACAGTTTGGCGAGGCAGTTTTTACATCCTTTGCCGTAGCTGGCTTTACAGAAGAAGGCTTTAAATTTGCCGTTTTGTTCTTTTTAATTTGGCACAACCGTAATTTGAACGAAAAGATGGACGGCATTGTTTATGCGGTGTTTATATCACTAGGTTTTGCGGCGGTAGAAAATTTTTTGTATGTGCTGCATCCACAAATGGGTGGTATGCAAACCGCACTTTCTAGGGCGTTGGTGTCTGTGCCGTCGCACGGTTTTTTTGGTGTGTTAATGGGCTATTATTTTGCAATGGCTAAATTTGAACCGCAAGCCCGTACAAAATATATTATACTAGCCTTTGTTGTGCCGTGGGCGGTTCACGGTGCATACAATACATTATTATTATCAGGTAACACGTGGTTAATGGTTGTTTTTGTGCCATTTGTGGCTATTATGTGGTGGAACGGATTGCAAAAGATAAAAAAACATTTAAACGCATCACCCTTTAAAAAGAATTTGACGAAAAGTAAATAATATTTAGGGGTTGAAAACTTTTTCCATATGGTGTATAATAATTTTTATGGGTTGGGACTTGTCTGTATTTTACAATAAGAGGTTATGATTATGACGGAAACTGTAAGTTGCGGCGGCGTTGTTATACACAAATCAAAAGTCCTGCTTTTGTATAAAAATCATAGCAAAAAAGATATTGGATGGGTTTTGCCAAAGGGAACTGTCGAGGATGACGAAAACTTTCGCCAAGCCGCCCTTCGTGAAGTTTATGAAGAAACAAAGGTAAGGGCAAAAATTCTTAAATATATAGGCAAAACACAATATAACTTTAAAGGTGCTGAAGATTTTATTGACAAAACCGTGCATTGGTATCTAATGTCTGCTGGGTCGCATTTTTGTCGTCCGCAATTAGAAGAAAGTTTTGCCGACGCAGGTTTTTATAAAAAGCACGAAGCATATCATTTGCTTAAATTTAATGACGAAAAGCAAACTATGCTAAAGGCTTATGACGAGTATGAACTTTTGCGCAAGCGGGCTGAAGCTAGCAAGCAACTGCGCAAATCATAAATATAATTATAATTAAGAGAGGTGTGCTTATGAAACTTAAAAAGTACTTTGACGACAGCTTCCCATATGTTAAATTGGGCAAGAAAAAAAGCTGTTGGAAAAATCCAGTTGTTATTGTTTTACTAATCGTTTTGGGTGCTGCACTTTTGGCGACTTTGGTTGTTGCTTTGGTTAAATGGAGCCAAAAAGACGAAGACATTTTAGACGAAGATTGGTTCTTGGATGACGATGACGATGAAGTATTTATGTTTCCGAATGATGAAGAATTGCCAGAAGCATAAACTGCCAAGCCCGCATTAACCTTGCGGGCTTGGCTTTAATTAAGGGGTAACAAAAAATTACATAAATGAGGAGGCAACAAAATGAAGAAATTTGTATTACCGGTTGTTTTATTGGTTTTGGGGTTATTGGTTTTTGCGGCTTGCAATAGCTCGCAAGATGTAGACCAAAACAATCCGTTAATAGGTGCGTGGTCGTGGGACGAGGTTGCATTGGACTACACTTACACTTTCAATGCTGACGGCACGGGTTCAAGAGGCGGCGTAATGTTTGGCTTTGAAAACTTTACGTGGTGGACAACAAATAATGATAGCCGTCTTGAACTACGCATAACCAATCCAGATGAGGGCAACCTAGCAAATCAGTCTTGGAATGTTATCCTAAACGGAAACAGCCTAACGCTAGAATCAAGACAAACTGACGAAGTTTATCATTACACAAGAGTAAACTAATAACAAAACGAGCGGTAAGCTAATGCGCCGCTCGTTTTTATTTTATCAAAATCTATTACTTTCTCAACGCCGCAATCACTTTCGGAATAATCTTATTAGCATCACCGACTATTCCAATATCCGCCGTGTTAAAAATCGGTGCGGTTTTATCTTTGTTTATCGCAATAATAAGCGAAGATTCCTCCATCCCAGCTGTATGCTGTATAGCACCCGATATGCCTACAGCAATATAGACATCAGGCCGCACGGTTTTACCCGTTTGCCCAACCTGCACATCTTTATTTACAAAGCCAGCATCAACAGCGGCACGGCTTGCGGCAACCTGACCACCCAAAACCTCAGCAAGTTCATTAAGTTGTGCAAAATTATCACCAATACCCCTACCACCTGCCACAAGCACAGCGGCTTCGGTAATTTTTTCTTTGTTCTCTTTTACTTCTGTGGTTAATAAAATCTGCACATTAGCGTCTGACGGTACAAAATTTACATCAAAACGCATAATCTCGCCGTTTCTTTCTTCACTACATCTAGCAATCATCACACCCGGTCGCACCGTCGCCATCTGCGGGCGATGTTTAGGGCAAACAATGGTCGCCATCAAATTACCGCCAAAAGCAGGACGTGTCATCAATAACTCTTTAGTATCTTCGCAAATATCTAAAATAGTGCAATCTGCTGTAAGCCCTGTTTTAACCCTTGCGGCAATGCGCGGTGCTAAATCACGCCCAATGCTTGTTGCGCCAACCAGCACAATATCGGGTTTTTCGGCGGCAATAACAGCACAAGCCGCCTTTGTATAGGGTTCTGTCATATAATCGCTTAAAATAGGGTCATCCACGAAGATAATACGGTCTGCGCCGTGGTTTATTAGCGTTTGCGTCAAACCTTCGATTTTATCACCCATCAACAGTGCAATAACTTGCTCGTTAGTAGTTTTTGCAAGCTCTGCCGCCTTACCGATAAGCTCTAGCGACACGCCCATTAATATACCATCACGTTGTTCGCAAACAACCATTATATTTTTATGCACGCACGCTCACCGCCTTTACAATAATTTCCACCGCTTCATCTTCGCTTACTTCATACAAAATACCTTGTCTTTTGCCCTGTTTTGGGCTGGCTTTGCGTACTTGTGTCGGCGAGCCTTTAAGTCCAATATCGCTTTCATCCACATAATCCTTTAAAGCCGCAAAATCAAGCAATTGTATCTCTTTTTCATCAAAAGCAGAAACAATGCCACCAACCGACATATAGCGTGGTTTGTTAAGGGTGGATAATGTCGTAATCAAGCACGGTGTGGTTATTTTTATTTTTTGATACCTATCCTCAAATTGGCGTTGCACTATAAAAGCATTGTTCCCATCCTGCTTAATGCTCTGCGCATAGGTTACTTGCGGTATGCCCAAATGCTCTGCAATTTGAGGTCCAACCTGCGCTGTGTCGCCGTCTATTGCTTGCCGTCCTGCAAGGATAACATCATATCCAATTTTTTTAATAGCTGCCGCTAATGTCTTTGATGTTGCCCAAGTATCTGCCCCACCAAAAACACGGTCAGACACCAAAAAAGCCTCATCACAACCCATAGCCAAAGCGTGGCGCAAGGCAACTTCTGCTTGTGGTGGTCCCATAGAAACCGCAACGATACTATGCCCATATTGCTCTTTTAGCACCAGTGCCGCTTCCAAAGCGCATAAATCGTCAGGGTTAATAATGCTAGGCACACCCTCGCGTATTAATGTACCTGTGTTTGGATCAATTTTCACTTCGTTTGTATCTGGTACTTGCTTCACACAAACAATTATTTTCATCTAATTCACCTTCATCCCTGCCGAAATAACCATCTTTTGTACTTCCGACGTGCCTTCGTAAATTTCGGTAATTTTTGCGTCCCTCATCATACGCTCTATTGGATATTCTTTGCTATAGCCATAGCCGCCAAAAAGCTGTAGACACCTGCGGGTTACGTCACTTGCCGCCTCTGAAGCAAATAGCTTTGCCATAGCCGCTTGGCTGGAATACCGCACGCCACTATCTTTCATAACCGCCGCACGATAGGTAAGCAAGCGAGCCGCATCAACATCCGTCTGCATATCCGCAAGCTCAAATTGTGTGTTTTGAAATTGCGATATGCGCTGACCAAATTGTTTGCGTTCTTTTACATAGGCAACCGCAACATCAATGGCACCCTGTGCAATGCCCAATGCTTGTGCCGCAATGCCAATGCGTCCGCCGTCAAGCAAGGACATAGCCACCCTAAAGCCCTGCCCTTCTTTACCTAGCAAGTTCTCTTTTGGAACAATGCAGTTTTCCATAACAAGCTCACAGGTGTTAGACCCACGTATGCCCATCATATCCTCTTTTTTGCCAATGCTAAAGCCTGCAAAATCTTTTTCAACAATAAAAGCGGAAAGTCCACGAGTGCCAAGGCTTGCATCCGTCATTGCGATTATGATATAAACGTGTGCCGCATCGGCATTAGTGATAAAGATTTTTGTACCATTTAAAATGTAGTTATCGCCGTCAAGCACGGCTTTTGTTTGCTGCATTGCCGCATCTGTACCCGCTTGCGGCTCTGTTAAGCCAAATGCGCCAATCCACTGACCACTTGCTAATTTTGTAAGATATTTTTCTTTTTGGGTCTGCGTGCCGTTTTCGTAAATGGGCGCAGCACAAAGGCTGGAATGTGCCGAAACTATAACGCCTGTAGCGGCGCATACCTTCGACAATTCTTCAACGCAAATGGCATATGCCAAATTATCTGCCGCACCGCCATTATATTCTTTTGGAAAAGCAACACCCATAAATCCATATCTAGCCAGTTTTTCAACTGTTTCATAAGGAAAACGAGCCGCCTTGTCAATTTCTGCGGCTAAGGGCAAAACCTCTTTTTTTGCAAACTCTCTAAATAATTCTTGCAATAGCAAATGCTTTCTCGATAAATTAAAATCCATCAAATCCTCCTACTTTGGCGGCATTACCAAAGCCTCGCCAATAATCACCTTATCGCCTTTTTGGTTGGTTACTATACATTCAAGCGTTACACGGTTTTTTTCGTTATTTTTATCAACAACAGTACAGGTGGCTGTTATTGTATCGCCAAAATACACGGGTGCTGTAAACTTTAAATCCTGCTTCATATATATTGTGCCAGCCCCCGGCAAATGCATACCCAAAACCGTAGAAATAAGGCTTGCGCAAAGCATGCCGTGCGCAATGCGTCCTTTAAACATAGATTGCGCCGCCGCTTGCTCATTAATATGTGCAGGGTTTAAATCTCCTGTAATACCTGCAAAACCATAAACATCGCTTTCTGAAATGGTTTTTGTAAAGCTGGCTGACTGCCCAATGCTAATTTTATCAATCGTCAAACCCATCATAGTCTCATTCCTCCGTTCACGCTTAGGTTATGCCCTGTAATATAGCTTGCGTCGTCACTTGCTAAAAATAATATTGCCTTGGCAATTTCTTCGGGTTGTCCCAAACGCCCAAGCATTGTTTGTTTTGCAAATTTGTCAAGCAAATCCTGCGGCACAGTTTTTAAAATATCCGTCATTGTATAGCCAGGAGAAATGGCGTTTACACGTACTGGCACACCCTTACGGGCAAATTCTTTTGCCCAAGTTGTGGTAAGCCCATATACGGCGGATTTTGTAGCAGCATAGTTAGCTTGACCAATATTGCCAAATTCTCCCACAACGGACGATATGTTGATGATAGAGCCGCCACCAGTACGCTCCATATGCGGTCCGATATAGCGGGTAAGGTTAAAAATACCCTTTAAATTAACATCCACGACCAAATCCCATTGTTCGTCCGTCATTTTTGCCGTCATAGCATCTCTAGTAACCCCCGCATTATTAACCAAAATATCAATGTTTGAAAACTTCTCAATAATCCAAGCATAAAAATCTGCACAAGCGGTGGCATCTGCCACATTTAACTTATAAGGCGTAATATTAGCCGCTTCATACACAATTTCTGCAATATCTACCGCAATAACACTTGCGCCTTTGGCCGCAAGCATTTCTGATACACAACGACCAATACCCGCCGCCGCACCTGTTACTACTGCCAGTCTACCATCAAATCTCATTTTTATTACCTCCTTTTCTTGGCTAACGGCTCTCAGCCGTATCTTCTCAACCGGCTTTAACCGGTGTTGTTTTTCGGCGTACTATTTCTTGCACGGCAAACGAAGCCACGTGTTGCGCAAAAGACCCTTGCCCAAAACCTGCGTCATAGCCCAGCTCTTTTGCTAGTTCGTTAGAAATGCGTGGTCCGCCGCATATCAGTATGACTTTATGGCGCATTTCTTCTGCTTCTAAAAGTTCTACAAGCTCGGTAAGGTTGGCAACGTGTACATCCTTTTGTGTAACGGTTTGGCTTACCAAAAGCACATCTGCGTTTAGTTCTTTTGCTTTTTTAATAAAATCTTCATTGGTTACTTGGCTACCTAGGTTGTAGGCATTTATCATATCATAACGCTCTAGCCCATAATTGCCCGCAAAACCTTTCATATTCATAATAGCGTCTATGCCGACTGTATGAGCATCTGTGCCTGTGGAGGCACCTATTATAACTATCTCCCGCCCTATATTGGTGCGGATGTAGTCTGCTATCTCGCCCATATCCATAACGTCGCTGTCTACCGTTTGTACTACAATATTATCATAGTCGATATTATGCTCAACGCTTCCATATACTACATAAAATGTAAAATTATTGTCAAGTGCGCCGCTATGTGCTACATTGGGGTCGGTTAGACCCATTTTTTTTGCCAAAATCTTCGCCGCTTCACGTCCTTTATCGTCGTTAGCTATTGGTAGAGTGAAGGATAATTGAACCTTGCCGTCGTCTAATGTGTCACCGTATGGTTTGATGTGCTTATTCATCAGTTTTGCCCCCTTTCATCAAGTTGATAAATGGGTTGAAATAGTTTTCGGATTTGATAATTACGCCGTCTAGCCCTTTGCCGTCATCTCTGCCACGTTTTATGCCCGCAAAGATACCTTGCTCTAGTGTTGCAAACAGCTTTTTTTGTTCGATTTTGGATAGTAGGTCCGTTGCTTTGTCTAGCACTTCTGCGGCACGGCTTTGCATTATGCCGCCTTGTTTAAATTCGACTTCATCGCCCAAATCCGCCATTGTGTTGAAGATGTAGCGGGCAGAATCTATTGCAATTGCCCTATCGCTCATAAAAGGTGTGTGTATAGCTTCTGTCAACATTCCTAAAAGATGTATTTTTTGCCCTGTCATTATAGAAACCGTGTTAAACAGGGCGTTTTGCACCGTGCCTTTAAAGATGTCGCCTGTCATAAATTTTGTTGGTGGCATATATTTTAGTGGTGCGTTAGGGAAAATTTCACGTGCCATTTGTGCTTGGGCAAGCTCGTATAAAAAGCCGTTTTTAACATCTGGCGCAATTTCAAAGGCGTGTCCTAAGCCCATTTGTTCTTCAGGCAAGCCCGCCATTAGTGCAAATTGTTCGTTTAAAAACTGGCTGGTAAGCACGGTATGCGCTTCTTCCACGGCGTCGGCTGTTGTTAAATAATTATCTTCGCCTGTGTTTATGATAATGCCTGCAAAGCTGTTTATAATGCGGGAAAAGTATTGGTCTACGATTGTGCGCTTCATATTAATATCACGGAATAGTATGCCGTATAATGCATCATTAAGCATAACGTCAAGACGTTCTAATGCGCCCATTGCGGCAATTTCTGGCATACAAAGCCCTGATGCATAATTGCAAAGACGTATGTAACGCCCTACTTGTTCGCCAGCTTCGTCAAGTGCCGCACGCATTAGGCGAAAGTTTTCCTGTGTGGCGTATGTGCCACCGAATCCTTCTGTTGTTGCGCCGTATGGCACATAATCTAAAAGGCTTTGCCCTGTTGTGCGTATAACGGCGATGATGTCTGCACCTTGTTTAACTGCCGCCACGGCTTGGGTAATATCTTCGTAAATATTGCCTGTGGCAACAATGACATACAGATAAGGCTCGGTTTTATCGCCGTGCTTTTCAAGCATTTCTGCTCTTTTTCTATTGTTTTTTAATATTTTTGATACTGAAATGACTGCGATTTCGTTAATTGCTTTATTAATATTATTAATATCGTTCATTGGTATTTTTAATAAATCTATTTCATCGTTTGCTATGCCTTCGGCAATTTCTTGCGGGCTTTTGCTTGTTGCAACCATAGCGTTGCCGACCATTAAGGCGGCACCGTTGCCCAAAACACCGCCACGTTTTAGATGGTCGATAACCACATTAGGTAGCGGTACGTCCACATCATCCACACCATCAATGCCTAAAAGGCGGCAAATTGCTCTTTCTGTGGCAACGGTGGTGTGCTGGTTAATAAAATCTTGTGTATCTTGCGCAACATTTCTGGCGTATTCACGGGCTTGCGCCACTTTACCCCAATCTAAATTTAGTTTTTGTGTCATTAATTCACCTCATCGGATGTAGGAGCATAATATATTGTGGCCCTACGATTTGCGTTTCGAGCGGGCTAGCTCTTTTGGCTCTAATGCCAGTTGCTGTTCGTTCATTAATGCGGCAACGCCTTCAAAATGAACCTCCTTTTCGCCACGGCATACTTCGCATTTGCAGGTATGCTCGTATATATGCGGCTCTGTATAGGTTGTGATAACTCCTTCATAGTTGCGAAGGATTACCTTATGTGCGCCGTGGGATATTACATAGTTTGGCATAACGGGAATTTTGCCGCCGCCGCCCGGTGCGTCTACAACAAAGGTTGGCACGGCATAGCCTGATGTATGCCCACGCAAAGCCTCTATAATTTCTATACCTTTTGCGACAGGTGTGCGAAAATGTGATAAGCCAAGTGCTAAGTCGCATTGATAGATATAGTATGGGCGAACGCGGATTTTTACCAGCTTTTGCACCAAATCTTTCATAACGTGGGCGCAGTCGTTAATGCCTGCTAGAAGCACGGATTGATTGCCTAGCGGAACGCCGACATCAGATAGTTTATTGCAGGCTTCTATTGCTTCTGGTGATATTTCTGCAGGGTGGTTAAAATGTGTGTTAATCCACACAGGGTGGTATTTTTTGATTATGCTGCAGAGGTTGTCTGTAATGCGTTGCGGAAGCACGACAGGTAGGCGGCTACCAAAACGTATTACTTCTACGTGTTCGATGGCTCGTAAACGCTTTAGGATATGCTCTATTACGTCATCTGCTAATAGCAAAGCGTCGCCTCCAGAAATTAGAACATCCCTAATCTGCGGGGTTTTTGCTATATAATCAATAGCCGCTTCTATTTGTGGCATAGGCATTGCACCGTCGTTTTCACCTACCGTACGGCGGCGGGTGCAATGGCGGCAATACATAGCGCATTGGTCGGTAACAAGAAGCAAAACACGGTCGGGATAGCGGTGAGTTAGTCCTTCAACAGGGGAATCTTTTACCTCGCCCAAATGGTCTTCGCTTTCCACATCAAGATGGTTTGTTTCATAAATGGATGGCACTGCTTGAAGGCGTATTGGGTCGTGAGGATTATCTAAATCTATTAATGATAGATAATATGGAGTTATAGCCATACGTAAGCCTTCCAGGCATTTTTTTACGCCTTCTTCTTCCTTTGCATCAAGTGTTATAAATTTTTTTAGGTCGCTAAGGCTTTCGATGCGGTTTTCTAGGTGCCAATGCCAGTCTCCCCATTTTTCGGCTGGAATATCTTTAAAAATCGTGTTTTTCATATAGTCCTCCCATAATATATTTTTAAAACAACACCGGTTAAAACCGGTTGAGAAAATACGGCTTAGAGCCGTTTTACGATAAATATTTTTCTATTATATCACCATTATTGCCTTGTTGGGTTACGCATAAATATCCACTCTCCCATAAGTTGGTTTTATCAACGGTTTCCCTAAGTTCTGGGAATTCTGTCCGTAGAATATTTGCCGTTCCACCTTTAAATTTTTGTGCGATGTATTGCGGTGAATGGTTGGCGTTTGCTATAACCGTTATGCGCACAGATGATGAACCGATATACCCACCAAGGTTTTTGAATCCTATTTCTACACAATCTCGTTTTAGTAGCTCTGCAAGGCGGTTTTTTATTGGGGGTGTTAGCGCAGGTGCTTTATCTTTTGTGCGCCACATAAATGTGTATTGGATGTCTAGTATTGTTGGGTTGTTTTTGTCGGACATAGCAACCTCCTACGGCTCTGAGCCGTATTTTATCAACCGGTTTTAACCGGTGTTTTTATACTCACTATACATAACGCTCTTCAAAAATCTTGCGCAGTGCTTCACTTTCACGAAGTTGGTGAAGGGTTATGGCGGCGTGGTCTTTGGTGTAGCCGTTGCCTATAATCATATTTACATCTTTGCCGACACCCTCTGCACCCAAGGCGGCTTTGGTGAAGGAAACTGCCATAGAGAAGAAATAAACCGTGCCGCCATTGCGCACTGGTAGAATACTTGCCATTTCGCTATTTTCTACATTTACACAGTTGATAGAAAGGTCAAATTCACGGCCATTATTGGCGGCAAGGGCTTTTTCTGTTACATCTAGCGCATTGCCAACGTCGGCTAAAATAACATTATGGGCAAAACCGTTTTCAAGCAGGGTTTGCTTATCGGCTTCTTTGCGGCACATTGCGACCACATTGCCTGTTGGTCCTACACGTTTCATTGCTTCGTAGCAACACATCATACCGCTTTTGCCGCTTGCGCCTATTACAAGCACGTTATCGCCTGGTTTTACCAGTTTTGCAGTTTGTGCTGGTGCGCCGGCAACATCTAACGCCGCTAATGCTAGGGCTTCTGTCATATCTTCTGGCAATTTGGCATAAATGCCGCTTTCAAATAAGATGGCTTGTGCGTCCGTATCAACACGGTCTATGTTCATATGGATTTGCTTAATTTTGTTTATTTTTAGAGGTGTTAGTGATAGTGATACAAGTGTTGCTATTTTATCGCCGACCGATAAATCGCCGCCTAATAGATTTGAGCCTACTTTCGCCACTTTGCCGATTAACATACCGCCAGAGCCTGTAACGGGGTTTTGCATTTTTCCGCGTTCTGCGACTATTTCTTTAATTTTCGCCGCAATTTTTGCCTCATCATTGCCTGCTTCGCTTTTTAATTGGGAAAACGAAGCGGAGTCGATATTAAGCGAGATAACGTCAATTAAAATCTCGTTTGGATAAATTTCCATATCGTTATCAATTTTGCGTGCTGCTTGCGGCAAAACGCCTTGCGGCTCTATTACTCGGTTAGTGCCGTATTTACATAGTTTCATTTTTCAAGCCTCCAGTTTTAATATTTGTCTTGCTTCGTTTGGTGTGGCAATTTCACGTCCTAGTTCTTTTGCAATGTGCACAACTTTTTCAACCAATTCTCCGTTAGATTTTGCTAATACACCACGGGAAAGGTATACATTATCTTCAAAACCAACACGAACATGTCCGCCTTGTATTATAGCAAGGGCGGCAAGGGGAAATTCTGCACGCCCTATGCCCGCTACGGTAAAGGTGGCGTTTTGCGGCAGGCTATCAACAAGATAGGCAAAATCACGTATAGATGTACCAATGCCGCCATTAACGCCCATTACAAAGTTAAAATGTGCGGGTGTTTGTATTAGACCTTGGCGGATTAAGCGATGCGCTGTATCAAGCATACCTTTGTCAAAAATTTCAAATTCTGGCTTTACGTCTTTTTGTGCAAAGCGTTCGATAAAGGCTTTTATTGCTGTTTCTGTGTTCGTAAAAACATCATCACCGCCAAAGTTTACTGTGCCCAGAGAAAGCGTTGCCATTTCTGGTTTTAAATTTACGGGTTGCAGGCGTTCGTCGTTGCTCATACCAACCGCACCGCCTGTTGACGGCTGGATTATTACGTCGGAGCAAAGCCGCTTTATTTCGGCTATACATTGTGCAAAACGCTTTTCGTCTTGGGTTGGCGTTCCGTCATCCTGTCTTGCGTGCAGGTGTATAATGCTTGCACCTGCATTATATGCCGAAAGGGCTTCACGCCCAATTTCTTCTATGGTATAAGGCACGGCGGGGTTATGCTCTTTCATAACCTCTGCACCGCTTATCGCCGCTGTTATAATTAGTTTTTCCATATAATTATCCCCTTTGGCGGTTTTTTGGAACTACGCAAGTGCCGCTTGCACGGCATACCAAAATTGGTTCGGCTAGAAGTTCTGCTGCTGTTTCGCCTGCTTCTGGTTTTGGGGCTATTACCTTGTATGCGGCAAAGGTCATTTTGCGGGAAGTGTTGCCTATATTTGTAATTTCGCCTGTGGCTTCGATATAGTCACCTGAATAGACTGGGGCTAAAAATTCTACATTATCATAGGCTACAAAAAGTCCTTCGTCGCCGTCGTTTCGTATTAAAAGCTCTGTTGCAACATCACCGAATAATGCTAATATTCCTGCTCCGTCTACCAAATTGCCTGCATAATGGGCATCGGCTTGGCTCATTCTTAATCTAATCAATTTGTGTTCCTCCTTATAATCGACGATAGTATCTCGTTTTCTAAGTCAACAAGGCTTTCTATTGGGGCTATGCCTATGTCTGTACCAAATATTGTGGGGTTGTTTAGCAACCAGCCGTCAACCATTTGCCAAACTTCATCCACTTCATTCCATTGCGACCAGTGGTATTCTTGCCACTGCTCCCAATTGCCGTCCATAGAAGCTATTATGTTAAGCTCTGCACGTGTGTCTGTCAATACAAGATGGCTATAGTTCATAACATCGTGATATTCTGAATTTACAAAGACTATAACCCGTCCATAATCGTCCAAAAATAGATGATGAACACGCCCTAACCAGCCAATCCATCCGTCCACCATTTCAAGCATACGGTATGCGCCGTCTACATAACGAAAAATTCTGTAACCGCCAGCATAGCCGCCATCGAAAGTTTGGCTGTAATGCATAAAAATAACGGGATATTCGTCGCCAAAATCGAAAAGGCGGAAATAGTCGGCGTAGTTTTCGTGCTGTATCCAAATAGCGTTTGTTATAAGTTCGTTATTTTCATCACGAAAGCCAAATTGACCGTTTTGGTCTGGTGAAAAGTGTATTTGCGGTGTTATGTCTGTTAAAATAGGCTGCCAAGTGTCGGGTTCGTTGCCTATTATATATTGCCCTGTTGGCACACTAATCCATCTATCATTGTCCCAGTCGGTTAGCGCACGGGCAACATCGGTGTAAAGTGTTGTAAATTGGCTGAGAAAATCCACCAAAACAGCTATATCATTGGTATTGTCTATTTCGTCAGGTTCGGCATTGTTGTTGCAAGCTACCAAAACCAACAGGGCAAGCAATATAGTAATTAACTTTTTCATACCATAACCTCCAAATTATCATCAATAATTAATGTAGCTTCGGTTGCTTTTTGCACTTGCTCTGTTGTATATTCGGGGTTTATTTCTATTAATTGCAAGCCTTGCGGCGTTACCTTTATAACGCCCATTTCTGTTATGATTAAGTCAACGGCATTTGCGGCGGTTAGCGGTAGGTTGCATTGTTTTAGAATTTTTTGGTTACCTTTGTTTGTGTGTTCCATTGCGACAATAACCTTTTTTGCGCCGCTTAACAAATCCATTGCGCCGCCCATACCTGGTACGAGCTTGCCCGGTATCATATAATTGGCTATATTGCCCGCTTCGTCCACCTGCAATGCGCCAAGCACTGTTATGTCTACGTGTCCGCCGCGGATAATGCCAAAGCTGGTTGCGCTGTCAAAAAACACACCGCCCGGTAGTATTGTAACGGGTTGACCGCCTGCGTTTGTAATGTTTGGGTCGATGTCCGCATCATCTGGTGTTGGGCCAAGACCAACAAAGCCGTTTTCTGATTGGAAATGAACTGACATACCATTTGGCACGAAGTTTGCCACACGGGTTGGCAAGCCTATACCTAGGTTGACCACGGCGTTTTCTGTTAGCTCTTTTGCTACACGGCGTGCGATAAAATCTTGCATTATGTTTTTATCCAATATTTTCACCCCCAACGATATAATCTATAAAAATACCTGGTGTTGTTATGTGGTTTGGGTCTAGCTCGCCTATTTCTACTAAAGTTTCGGCTTCTACAATAACTGTGTCGGCGGCTGAAGACATTATGTTGTTAAAGTTATTTGTTGAGCCTTTATAGGCAATATTGCCCGCTTTGTCAACGACAGAGCCGCGCAGTATTGCAAAGTCTGCACGTATTGGTTTTTCTAGCAAATATGTTTTGCCGTCAACATCTACTGTTTGTTTCCCTTCTGCTACCAATGTTCCAAGTCCTGTTTTGGTTAGCACGCCGCCTAAACCGTAACCGCCTGCACGTATTTGTTCTACAAGAGTGCCTTGCGGTACAAGTTCTACAATAAGTTCGCCTTCGTTCATTTGTCTGCCCGTTTCACGGTTAAGCCCTATATGGCTTGTTATAAGGCGTTTGCATTGTTTGCCTGCAATTAGTTTACCAACGCCACGGTCTATATAGCCGCTGTCGTTGCAGATAATTGTTAGGCCTTTTACGCCTTTGGCTACAAGAGCATCAACAACATTTTCGGCGGTGCCGTTTGCCATAAAGCCGCCGAACATTATACTTGCACCGTCATTAATGCACTCAATCGCTTTTTCAATAGATACACACTTATTCATCACATACACCCCGTTTCTAATTTTTAATTATCATAGCTGTGCCTTGCCCGCCGCCTACGCAAAGGGTTGCAAGACCGTATGTAGCTTTTTGTGCTTGCATTTGGTGGATTAGTGTAACAAGAACCCTTGCACCGCTTGCGCCTATCGGGTGTCCTAAAGCTATTGCGCCGCCGTTTATATTTACTTTTGCGGGGTCAAGACCTAGTTCATGCACAACCGAAATGGCTTGTGCGGCGAAGGCTTCGTTGGCTTCTATTACGTCTAAATCTGCTATTGTTAAGCCTGCTTTTTGTAATGCTTTTTGTGTTGCGGGGACAGGTCCAAGACCCATTTCGGCAGGATTAACGCCCACGTTTGAGTATGACATTATTGTTGATAATGGCGTAACGCGTAATTCCTTTGCTTTTTCGGCACTCATAAGAATTAATGCCGCCGCACCGTCGTTTATACCGCTGGCGTTGCCTGCCGTAACTGTACCATCGTTTTTAAAGGCAGGGCGAAGTTTTGAAAGGGATTGTGCTGTTGTTGCACGGGGATACTCGTCTTTGTCAATAACAATAGGGTCGCCTTTGCGCTGTGGAATTTCTACAGGTGCAATTTCTGCATCAAAGCATCCTGCTACAATTGCTTCTTGTGCTTTTTGCTGGCTGTTTGCGGCATATTCGTCTTGTTCTTCACGGGTTATATTAAATTTTTCTGCTAAATTTTCTGCGGTTATGCCCATATGGTATTTATTAAAAACATCTGTTAGTCCGTCGTGTACAAGTGTATCGACAAGTTCGGTATTGCCCATTTTGCTACCCCAGCGCAGGTTTTTTTGCAGATATGGGGCATGCGTCATATTTTCTGTGCCGCCGCAAAGCACCACATCCGCATCGCCTATTGCTATGGCTTGTGCCGCTAATTGCACGGCTTTTAGACCACTGCCGCAAACCTTATTAACTGTATAAGACGGCACGGCTTCGGGGATACCTGCGTAAACAGAAATTTGTCTTGCTATATTTTGCCCCAAGCCTGCTTGTAGCACATTGCCAAAAATTACCTCGTCAATTTGTGCTGGGTCTATATTTGCCCGTGCTATAGCCGCCTTTGCCGCTGTAACGCCCAAATCTACTGCACTAACATCTTTAAAAACACCGCCAAAACTGCCTATTGGTGTTCTTACCGCTGATACTATAACAACATCCTTCATCATTTGTCCTCCCTAAAATATTGCGTTTAGGTACATTATACCAAATTGTCAAAAAATTGTCTAGCCAAATTTGTTTTTTTATGTTATGTTAATTAAGGTGATAAGAATGAATTTGATTGATTTGCTAGATGGTTACAAAACTATTTCAATTATAGGTATGGCGAAAAATTCTGGCAAGACCACCGTGCTTAACCATTTGCTTTCGGGGTTAAAAGGGCAAACCATTGGGCTAACAAGCATTGGGCGGGATGGCGAAGATTTGGACGTGGTTACACGCACGCCAAAGCCTAGAATTTTTGTGCCTGCTGGCACTATAATAGCTACTGCACAAGAGCTGTTAAAATACTGTGATATATCAGCGCAAATACTTGCTACAACGGGTTTTGCAACGCCTATGGGTGATGTTTATATTGTGCGGGCAAACCGTGGCGGTGCTGTGCAGATTGGCGGGGCTTCTATGGTTATGCAGATGGCGGAACTATTGCCGATTATGCGCAGGTTTGGTGCTGGAAAGATTATTGTGGATGGGGCTATAAGCCGCAAGAGTTTGGCAACACCGAAGATTGCGGATGGTGTGGTGCTTTGTACGGGTGCGGCTTTGTCGAAGGATATGGACGAGGTGATAGCACAGACAAAGCACGTGGTGGAAATACTTTCTTTGCGTAATGCTGGTTGCGGTTATGGGGTTGAAATTGATGGGGCTTTGACGGATAGCGTTATTGAAAAATATCTTTATGAGGGTAAAGTGCTTGTTGCCGATAATGCAAGCAAGATTTTGGTATCGCCGCAGGCTTATAAAAAGCTGAAGATAAAAGGCGGCGCACTGGCTGTTAAAACTCCTATAAACCTTGCGGCGTTGTGCATTAATCCAACTGCGCCAAAAGACCCGTCGTTTAATGCGCAAGAATTTTTGGTTAAAATGCAGTCTGTTGTAAATATTCCAGTTTTTGATGTGGTATTGACAACTAAACAAAAATGTGATAAATTGTAAGCAAATGAAAAAGGGGGAATACCTTTGCAAAAGATAAAGATAGGCATACCAAAGGCATTGCTTTATTTTAAATACCGTGTTATGTGGCTTAGTTTTTTTGACGCCTTGGGTTGTGATGTGGTGGTTAGCCCCGACACAAACAAGGCTATTTTGGATATGGGTGTAAACAGCAGTATCGACGAAAGCTGCACATCCGCCAAAATATATTCGGGGCATGTAGAATGGCTTATAAAATATGGCAAATGCGATTATATTTTTGTGCCACGTGTTGTTAGCTATCCCGATGGTGATATTACCTGCACAAAATTCCACGGGCTTTATGACATTTGCCGTGCTACCTTTCCTAATGTTAAATGGTTGCATTATAACATTGATTATGCCGAAAAACATACTACTTGGCAGGCTTATAAAAAGCTGGGGACAGGGCTTGGTGCAAAACCCGATGTTGTATCTGAAGCGTATCACAACGCTATAAAGGCATTGCATAATTACGAAGCTGATTTGCAACGCAAGCAAGAAGAAGTGTTAAAAAAAGACGGTTTAAAGGTGCTTATTGTTGCACATCCATATAATATTTATGATAAGGTTATAGGCGAACCGATAGTAAAAACTTTGCAAGAACTGGGCGTTAACGTGCTTTATGCCGATGTACCTGACACGGACGCAATGTGCGCTAGAAGCGAGGCGTTGTCAACATCTGTTTACTGGCGTTACAACAAAGAGTTAATCGGTGCGGTGGATATGTACAAATATGATGTTGACGGCATAATTTTTCTTGCCACCTTCCCTTGTGGACCAGATTCTTTGGCGATAGAGCTGTTAGTTCGCAAAATAAAAGATATACCAAGGACAACCCTTATAGCCGACAGCAATTTTGGCGAAGCAGGCATACAAACACGCATAGAGAGCTTTATTGATATATTAGAAGCAAAGAAGAAGGGGGCAATGAGCGGCAATGGAGCAATATAAAATATCTTTTCCGCATATAGGCAAAAACCATATCCCCGTTAAAAAGGTGATGGAAACGTTGGTTGGCGAATATGGCGAGGTTATATTAGCACCCCCTATAACTAAGCGTACAATAGAGCTAGGCGCAAAACATAGCCCAGAATTTGTTTGCGTTCCCTTTAAATACACAATGGGCAATTTTATTGAAGCGTTAGAAGCGGGCGCAAATGTGCTTTTTCAAATAGGCGGCGACTGTCGTTTAGGCTTTTATAGCGAGGTACAAGAGGAAATTTTGCGTGAAGATTTGGGTTTTAACTTTACCTTTCATATGTTAAAGATTACGGGTGGCAATGCAAAGGGTGTTTATGATTGTTTCAAGGATATGAACCCGAAATTGACAATGCCCAAAGCGGCGGCGGCTCTTGCGCTATGTGTACGCACAATTTATGCAATGGATGGTGTAGAGCGTTATATACGTGAAAATATCGGCTTCGAGCTTGAAGATGGTGCGTTGGAAGCAATTGAAAAAGAATTTTTAAAAGAGATTGAAAAAGCAGATAGCGTGTTGCAGATAGGCGGCATATATAAACGTACAATGAAAAAATTAGAAGCCGTGCCGATTAATAAACCAGCAGACGCTATTAAAATAGGTGTTGTTGGGGAATTATATGTATTGATGGAGCCTTTTTCTAATTATTTTATCGAAAAAGAGCTTGCGAAGTTTGGTGTGCAGGTTACCCGTTTTATAACAGCATCGTATCTTATTTTTTCGCCGCAACATAATGTTAAAAAAATATTATCGCAAGCCGAGGGGTATTGTGAATATGAAATTGGCGCAGATGGCACGGATAGCGTTGGTAAAAGCGTTGTTTTTGCAAAAGAAGGCTATGACGGCATTTTGCACCTAAAACCTTTTGGTTGCACACCAGAGATTAACTCTATCCCAATAGTACAACGTGTTAGTGAAGATTATGAAATACCCGTGCTATATTTTAGTTTTGATTCGCAAACATCCGAAACTGGCGTAAAAACACGCCTTGAAGCGTTTTATGATATGATACAAATGAAAAAAGGGGGCAAATTGGTATGATAAAGGCATATTTTGGGGTGGACATTGGCTCTATATCCACAAAAGGCGTTATTGTTAACGAAAATAACGAAATTATCGCAAACGAATATTTGTGGACAGAAGGCGACCCTATTGGAGCGGTAAAGCGTGTTTTAGAAGGATTGCAAAAGCAGATAGAAGGTAAGAATGTACAGGTTGTTGCCGTTGGCACAACAGGTTCTGCCCGCAAGCTAATTGGTGTTGTTCTTAATGCACAAATAGTTAAAAATGAGATAACCGCACACGCAATAGGCACAATGAGCCGTGTACCCGATGTACGTACTATTTTAGAAATAGGCGGGCAAGACAGCAAAATCATCTTGCTAAACAGCGGTATTGTTACAGACTATGCAATGAACACAATTTGCGCCGCTGGCACAGGTTCGTTTTTGATGTCGCAGGCAAAACGCCTAGGGCTTGCTATTGAGGAGCTGGGCGAGCTTGCCCTAAAAGCGCAAAGCCCAACACGCATTGCGGCACGTTGCACAGTTTTTGCAGAAAGCGACCTTGTGCACAAAGCGCAAATTGGGCATAAGAAAGAAGATATTGTTGCGGGCATTTGCACCGCTGTTGTTAATAACTACCTTAACAACGTGGGCAAAGGCAAGCGCATACAAGCACCTATTGTTTTCCAAGGCGGCGTATCTAAAAACGTTGGTGTGGTTAAGGCTTTTGAAAAGATTTTGGGACACGATGTTTATGTGGACGAATACGGTCATCTAATGGGTTGCCTTGGTGCGGCAATACTAGCCAAAAACAGCGGCAAAGAACAGGTCTTTGATTTTGCAATACAAGACGTTGCCTTTATCACAAAAGGGCGCGAATGTGAAAAATGTTCTAATAACTGCGAAATTATCTATGTTTACCGCAATGACGAAGTGCTTGATGTTTGGGGTAATCGTTGTGAAAGAGGGCTTGCAGAAGCATAATATATAACGAGCGATATTTAATTTAATATCGCTCGTTATCAATTTTCGATAAATATTTTTATTTTATTTGAATTTGCTCTTGTTTTTTTTTTTTGCTATAATATGTGTAGATGCGAAAAATCGCATTAGAATGTTTTGAAAGGAGGTGTAAATATGACAATAAAATCTGTTGCTAAAACTAATTGGTCTGCGCAAAGTTTGACTAATAATGTGGCAATCGAAATAGTTCCGCACTTAAAAAATGTAATGTGGTGTTGTGCTGGCGACCAGTATTTGTAGTATTTGATAGTAACTACATAAGCTAGAAATAAGTAAACAGCAGTGCATATTAATGCACTGCTGTACTTGCTTTAATATTGAGAGCAATAAATTAAAAATATGGAGATGATTTCATTGAAACTTATAAAACATATTGTTTTTGTTGGATTAGAAGACAATAATAAATTATTGCTAAATACATTAAACGGAAATATTGCAGAAATCAATCAAGAAGTGTATGATGCGATGTCTAAATGGCAAGAATGCGAAAAAATTCTGCCTCAAAATGCTTCTGAAATAGAGCTTTACGATTATTTAAAATCCGAAGGATTTTTAATTGAGAACGAACAAGAAGAAATTAATAGAAAAAATGAAATATTAGATGTTCTGCGAAAAGCAAATCAAGAAGACAGGAAGCATTGCAGAAAAATAACTTTCGTTATGACTTATGATTGCAATTTTGGTTGCGCTTATTGCTTTGAAGGTGAAATCCGTGTCAATAATGCGGTAATTCGGCCAAGCCAAATTGATGATGCTTTAAAGTTGACAAACAATGACCCAGAAGTTATTGCTCTGTTTGGTGGCGAGCCATTATTGCCCAAAACTCGTAAATCTGTAGAATATATTTTTGAAAAAATGCCTGATAAAACTTATGAAATTACATCCAATGGGTATTATTTAGAAGAATTTGCAGACTTGCTTGCAAAAGTAAAGATGACTAGCATTATGGTTACATTAGACGGGGAGGAGCATATACATAACCAAAGAAGACATCTAGTAAATGGAAAGCCTACATATCAAAAAATTATTAACGGTATAGAGAAGTGCTTGGAAAATAAGATACCGATTTTAATAAGAATGAATGTCGATAATGATAACGTTGAGGATAGTTTTAGGCTTCAAGAGCAACTTTTTGAAAAATTTGAAAAGCACAAGGAATTTCTTCAAATTCAAATAGCTCCATTAATGCAAGTTCCTGACTTGGAAAAAAGTAACTTAGCACACGACATCCATAAGGAAAATATTATGCACGTAAATAAAAATAACAAAGTGCTTGAAAAAATACCAATTTCAAACAATCCTGTAATAAGGGCAATTGCTCAAAATTTGCCAATGGTGCCTATGTATTCATTTTGCTATGCACATCAAAATCAATTTTTTGTCGACCCATATGGCAAAATATTTTCTTGTGCTATAACATTAGGTAAAAATGAGCTTGCAACAGGACAATATCAACCCACTGTTGCCATAAAAGAAAATTCGATTTACAATAGAAATATTGATACAATCCCTGAATGCAGGGAATGTATATATTCGCTGATTTGCGGTGGTGGATGTGCTATGCGATTACACAATAAAGAAAATATGTTTAAACCAGAGTGTTCTATTGTGATGGCTCAAATCCACGATTTACTGCCCAAATACTATAAACTAATGCAAGAAAGGGGCTTTAGATAATGAAGTGTTTTCGGACTTGCGTTAGCATAGTAATCATTTTAGCTTTGGCAATGATTTTTTCATCTTGTAAAACTGAAACAAATGTTGATTTTAAGATTTTTGCAGAGCAGATTGCCTTGCCAATAGATGTTATTGGTGGTACGCACAGGTCTTTTATATTGCTAGATGATGGTAGCCTTTGGAGCTTTGGTTGGATTGATGATGGCAGGGGCCAAAGGGATTCTATGGTGTATGCCCAAATTCCATTTTTTGTTATGGATGATGTGGCAGAAATTTTTACACAAGGCGGCAGTGTTTTCGCAACAACAAAAAATGGAAATGCAGAAGAAATTGCTTGGCATAGGGCAGGATTTGAATTAACATTTACAGAAGATGAAATTTGGGCGAGCGGCGAATTTCTTCAAGGTCATCTTGCAAGGCACGAAATGGTTTATTTGACATTGGCGCAACCTACTAAAGTTTGGAGTGCTGACGAGGGTTTTGTTCCAAACCAGCAAATTTTATTGGGTAATTGGCGGGTGTCCTTGTCATCGGACGAAAGCCTTAATCCGCCGACAAACCTTGATACTTTTGGGTATACATTTCTTGATAATGGAACAAGATTTATGAGCAACGTGTTTTCTGATTTGGACGCTGGGATAAACAGATGGTCGCCCATATTAGATAGCGAACAGCAATGGGCTATAATGCAAGACGGAAGACTTAAAATTGAGAGCGCAGGTTCTTATGAAATATTTGACTTAAATTTATCACGGATTCAAAATTCAAGCGGTATTTTTGATTGGTTAGTTTTGTCTAACGGTGATTTTTATAAAATGCTGGGAAGGTCTAGGTAAATATTTTAAAAGCCGCTTTAAGTAGTGGCTTTTTGCGTTCTATTACTCTTTGGGTTATCATACATTTAATGTAGCGAAACACAAGTCCAATTGAGGAGGAGTACATAGTGGAGAATTTTGACATTTATAGGGATATTGCAGAGCGTACGGGTGGGGATATTTATATTGGTGTGGTTGGTCCTGTACGCACGGGCAAGTCTACTTTTATTAAGCGGTTTATGGATTTATTGGTTATACCCAATATTGAAAATGCTTATAGCAAAGAGCGGGCTAGGGATGAATTGCCGCAGAGTGCAGCTGGCAGCACGATAATGACCACCGAGCCGAAGTTTGTGCCTAATGAAGGTGTAGCTATTTCTTTGGATGAAGGATTGGTTAATTTTAGGGTGCGATTGATTGATTGCGTTGGGTATTTGGTACCGGGTGCTGGCGGGCATATGGAAGGCGATGCGCCACGTATGGTAAACACGCCGTGGGATGAGGAGAAGATGCCTTTTGCACAGGCGGCAGAGCTTGGCACAAAGAAGGTTATAAATGAGCATAGCACGATAGGCGTGGTTATAACAACTGATGGTACTATTACAGAGATTGACCGTGAAGCGTACGAGGAAGCCGAGGCAAGGGTTGTGGCAGAGCTGATGGCGATAAACAAGCCTTTTGTGATGATATTAAACTCTACACGCCCATATGCGGTGGAAACCGAGGAATTGCGGGATGCATTATCTGCCAAATACGGCGTACCTGTGTTGCCGCTTAACTGTGCGCAGTTAAAAGCGGATGACATTAGCCAAATTATGGAGAAAGTGCTGTATGAGTTCCCTATAAAGCAAATGCGTGTTAATTTGCCTAAATGGATAGAGCCGTTGCCAGCTGACCATTGGGTTAAACAATCTATCATCACCACAATGAAAGAAATGGCACAGGGTGTTAATAAAATTCGTGACGTAAAGTCTATGGTTTCGCCTGCGCTTGAAGAAAACGAATTTATTAAAAAGGCATTTTTGGAAAGTGTGTCGCTAGGCGAAGGTGCGGCGGATGTGGAAATTGCCGTAGAAGGCGGATTGTTTTATAATGTGTTAAGCGAGGCGACTGGTATGGATATAAACAGCGATTACAAGCTAATATCCACAATCAAAGTTTTGGCTACCGCTAAGCGTGAGTATGACAAAATAGCTGCCGCTTTAGATGAGGTGCGTTTTAAAGGTTATGGTATAGTGACCCCGTCGTTAAACGAAATGACGCTAGAACAACCCGAGGTCGTGCGGCACGGTAGCCGTTTTGGTGTGAAGATAAAAGCTGCCGCTCCTAGCTTACATATAATTCAAGCGCAAATTGAAACGGAGATAAGCCCGATTGTTGGGAGCGAGAAAGAAAGCCAAGACCTTGTAGATTACTTTAACGCTCAGATGGAAGAAAATCCTGAAAATATTTGGGAGATGAATATGTTTGGCAAGTCTATGCATTCTATGGTGCGGGATGGGTTGCAGAATAAGCTGTATCGTATGCCCGAAGATGCACAGATTAAGATGCAGGATACATTGCAGAAGATTATCAACGAAGGTAATGGCGGGTTGATTTGCATATTGTTGTAATTATGTGTTAAACACCAATTTAGCACATAACTAGAAAAAAGAGGGGTGAACCCCTCTTTTTTCTATGCTAATGCTAGTATGCTAAGGTATGCTGTTGGTTGCCAATGAACATCCATCGTTAATGATGTGCCTATCATACTTTCAGTTGCAGCTATGGCAAGTATTTGTAACGTAGAATTGGGTTCGCAAGTAAATGTGTATGTGAAGCCGACTTGTGTTGGATAATTGCTTTCTGTTGTATTTTTTTCCGGAATAACTGTACCCATTAATGATGTAGCACCGCCGTTTACAGCTGCAAAAAAACCGCCGCGATAACCATCTACATCGGCAACATTTGCCGAAAATGAAACTTGGTACATAGTATATGATCCAAGGTCTATTGTTGTTGTGGGGGGTGTTATTTCAAATCCGCTATTATTGACGACGGTCGACCACACCATAGGGTCTTCTGCTTTATAGACATCTGGGCTGTAACCCGATACCAGCGTTGCATATGCAGGCGGCTTGTTGGGTGTGGCAGATACGCCTGTATCGGTTGTGCCTACCCACCAATGACCATTTTCTCCTATATAAGGGGTGTCGCCTGGGTCGCCTTTATCGCCTTTGAGACCCGCAGGGCCTCTTGGACCTGTTAAGCCTTGGCGACCTCTTGGACCAGGTGGACCTTGCGGTCCGGGTGGGCCAGGTTTTGGCTTGGGACGGCAGAAGCAACAACAATATGGAAAGTGACATTTGCTACAATGGTCGGGGACGTGATTTAATTTGCTCATACAAAAACCTCCTTTTGCACTTATTAGCCTAAAAATTGGCTTGTATTATCATATTCTACAAAGAGGCGTTGTGTTACAAGCATACTTTTTGCGGTTGTGAAAATTTTTTTGATTTTTGTAAAGATGAGATTGTTTGTTAGTCGTATTTGTGGTATAATATATAGAAATTGGAAGCGAATGCAAAGAAGTGTATTGAAAAGGGGTGCAAGATGAGAAAGTGTCACCAAAGACAGATATTAGAATTGATTAAGACCATTAAAAATGCCCAAGATGGCAAGATGTATGCAGAATGTCAAGAAGGAGCTTTATATCTTTGCGATTTTATTGATGAGGTTTTTGGTGAAGGTTCTGAAGTTGTTGCACTTTTGGTGGAGTATTGCGAGCTTCTTTTTAAAGCGCATAATGGTGAAGCTGTTGGGAAGTGGCTAGATGAGCAGTTGGTTGAGATTGAAAATAAGGTTAAGCTAAAGCTGAAACCGACACGTATAGAAATAGCTTTTATAAGCCATAAGGCGGCGCAGAGCGATAGCTTGGAATCTATTTATTTTGCGGCGAAAGCCGACCCCGATTGCGACGCTTTTTGGGTGCCTGTGCCGTATATTGAACACGGGCAAGATGATGCAGTGGATGTAACCCATTATGAAGCCGTGGGGTATTATGACGAGCGGTTTGAACTAACTGATTATGAAAAATATGATATAAATAATCGCCGTCCAGATATTATTTTTACATTTTGTCCTTATAATTTGGGTGCAAAAATTATTACTATTCACCCTGATTATTATCCTGAAAAATTGCGTGAAGCTACGGATATGCTTGCATATGTGCCGTACTATATAAGCTATGATAATGTGGCTGACTATAATTTGTCTGCAAAAGAGCGTAAAGATAAATTTATTGCAGAATTTGAAAAGGGTTGGTATGCGCACCTTGTTCATCCCGGAAGCATAAATGCACATAAGGTTGTTTTGCAGTCTGAAAATGTTAAGTGGAGGTATCAACAAACTTTTGCAAAAACTTTTGGTGAAAAAAATGTAGACTTTGATAGATTTGTTGCTTTAGGTAGCCCTAAAATAGACAAGGTTATAAATAGTAGACGTGAAGATTTTGCTATGCCTAAAGAATGGCTTGATATTATTGGTGATAAAAAGGTTTTTCTTTATAATAGTTCTATCCTTGGTTTTGGGCAAGGGAGCCAAGATGAAAGATATATTAAAAAAATTACGGATATATTGCTTACCTTTATGCAACGAGATGATGTTGTTTTGTGGTGGCGACCACATCCTTTTTTAGAACCTATGATAAATAAATTTTCGCCAATGCACGCAGAATATTATAGGCAGTTGGTTGACAAATTTAAACAAGGCGGATTGGGCATTTTTGATGAAACATTTGATTTTCATCGTGCTATTGCTTGGTCTGATGCTTATTATGGTGATAAAAGCTCGCTTTTGTTGTTATATAGCTTTACGGGAAAACCTGCGATGGAAGTAGATTTTCAAATTTCGGATATAAACACCTATGATAACAAAAACGGTGATGCGGTTAAAAAGGGCGATTTTGGCGGCTCTGTAGCCGTTAAAAGTTTGTTTAATGCCGATTATGAAAGCAAAAATTTTCATTTAAAAGATTTTATTGCTTTTGTACTTTCGCCTGAAAACAGTCTTGAAGCTATTAAGGAGCGAAAAGAGGCATATCGTTTGGCTTATACAAATAAAGACAAAACGGCGGGACAGGCTATTTTTGAATATGTTAAGGGAGAATGTTTATAAATGAAAAGGGTGATAACATACGGCAATTTTGATTTGTTGCATTATGGTCATATAAACCTTTTGCGGCGGGCTAAAGAAGCAGGCGATTATTTGATAGTTGCTTTGTCGGAAGATGGGTTTAGTGAAGATTTTAAAAACAAGAAATGCTATTTTGGCTATGAGGAGCGCAAAAGGCTTTTAGAGGCTATTAGATATGTTGATTTGGTAGTGCCTGAAAGGTCTTGGGAGCAGAAAGTGCAAGATATACAGCTTTATCAAGTTGATATATTTGTTATGGGCGATGATTGGGAAGGCAAATTTGATTTTTTGCGTGAGCATTGCGAGGTAATTTATTTTTCAAGAACAGCGGAAATTTCCACTTCACAAATAAAAACCGATTTAAAGAATAGGTAGTACAATAACGGCTCTTGAACAGGATGAAGGAGGAGCGTATGAAAGTTGTAATTTTAGCAGGAGGCTACGGAACACGAATTTCTGAAGAAAGTCATCTAAAACCAAAACCTATGATAGAAATTGGAGAACGACCTATTTTGTGGCATATTATGCGTTATTATTCTTCCTTTGGTTTTAACGAGTTTGTTATTTGTTGCGGCTATAAAGGGTGGATGATAAAGGAATATTTTGCCAATTATTATATGCATAATAGTAGTTTGACCTTTGATTTTACAAAGGGCGGCGAGGTTAAAGTACATTCTAATGTAGTTGAGGCTTGGAAGGTAACCTTAGTTGATACTGGTCTTAACACTATGACGGGTGGGCGCATAAAGCGCATAGCCCCCTATATTGGTAACGAGCCTTTTATGCTGACATATGGCGACGGGGTTTCTGATGTAGATTTGCACGCGCTTTTGGCACATCATAAGCAAAGCAACGCCGCTGTAACTATAACCGCTATACAACCTAGCGGTCGTTTTGGCGTTATGGAATTGCAAGGCAATGCGATAACTTCTTTTAGAGAAAAAAAACAAGAGGATGGCAATTGGATAAACGGCGGGTTTATGGTTGCCGAACCTTGTCTTTTTGATTATATAGAAAATGACAACACTGTTTTAGAGCAAACCCCATTGCATAATTTAAGCAGTGAGGGTAAACTTTCTGCTTATCGTCACCACGGTTTTTGGGCTTGTATGGATACGCAAAGAGATAAATATGCACTAGAGGATGCTTGGGCAAGAAATGCGGCTAAATGGAAGGTATGGTAAGATTATGAAAACATTTATTGAAGAATTTGAAGCAATTAAGGCAGAGGCACAGGGTTGCAAGCCTAACAATCTTATAAAGTCTATTAAAAAACAAAAATGGTATGGACAAGCTCCTTTTGTTATATATGGTGCGGGTTTGATGGGCAAAATTACTTTTAATTATTGTAAAAAGCAAGATATAAAGGTGGATTATTTTTGTGACCAAAGCGGGATTGACAAGTTTTGTGGCATACCTGTTTTAACCCCAGAAAATTTATGCAAGACACAGCCTAATGCTGTTGTTGCGATACCATCGTGGATACATCAAGAAGCTATGATTGATAAATTGACTAACCTTGGGTTTGCTTCAGAGCAAATTATACCTTCATTTTTTTGGAACCATACAAACAAGAGTTTTGAAGAATTTGAAAAGTATGTTTGCGGTTATAAATGGGCTTTTAATTATTTTGAAGATGAAAGGTCTAAACAGACGATACTTAACAAAATACGCCTTATTTTTACTGATAAGGCATTATCGGCAAATACGGATTGCGATATGTATTATGTGAGAGAATTTGTTAGTTTTAAGGATGAGGATGTTTTTGTTGATGGCGGTTCTTTTGACGGGCGGGATGCAGTAGAATTTTTGCAAAAACATCCAAATCCGCAAAACTGTAAAGTATATTCTTTTGAACCAAACAAAGCGAGCTTTGAAAGTGTTGTTAAGGCCATAAAAGGTTTTGATAATGTTGTGCCTGTGCAAAAGGGGCTTTGGAGTACAGAAACTGTACTGACTTTTAAAGAGAGTATAGACCCATTGTTATCATCTTTTGTTGCGGATAACGATGCAAGTTATAGTGTACCCGTTACATCTTTGGATGTTTATTTTAAAGATAAGGATATAAAAGATTTGCCTACCTTTATAAAGCTGGATGTTGAAGGTGCAGAGCGTGAAGCGTTGCTTGGCGCAAGCGAAATTATTAAAAAATGCAAGCCTAAATTGGCTATTTGCGCCTATCACAAAATAGAGGATATTTATGAATTAGCCCAAACAATTTTAAGTATAAGGGATGATTATAAATTAGGGCTTGTTCAACATCCTAGCTGGCATTCTGAAACCGTGCTTTATGGGGTGTAAAAAAGAGAGGTTTGATAGAATATGAAAGATTTTAAAGATGTTTTTGCTGAAATATGTGATGATATGAAACATATTAAGCCTAATGAAAATGATTCTCAAAATGACTTTTTGGTTTTAAAGGAAAAGTCTAAAACAATGCCTGTATTTACGTATGGCGCAGGTGTAGGGTTGCTTGGATTATATCCTTTTATGCGTGGGCTTGGTATTGAAATATCGGGGATTTGCGATAGTTTTCGTACGGGTTTATTTAAAGACAAATACCCAATTATAAACCCTAATGAATTGCGACAAAAACATCCCGACGCTTTGGTAGTTATTGCTGCACCAAGGTTTGAAGGTGAAATTAGGGAAAGTTTGCTCGCCCTTGGTTTTTGCAACGAGCAAATTATAGACTTTCCCAAAGTGCAGCCTAAAGCACCTAATCCTTTATCGCTTGAAACTTTTATGGACTTGCATTATAGCGGGTATGAAGGCGTTTATAATGCTTTAAAAGATGATGAGTCTAGGAGAGTTTTGGCTGGTAGAGTGCGAGCTTATCTTGCTTCTGAACCCACCAGTGCATCATCTGATTGTGCGCAGTATTTTAATAGGGAAATAATAAGGTTGGCACCTGATGAAGTTTTTATTGATGCAGGAGCTTTTTTGGGAGAAACTGCGCAAGAATTTGTGAGAGAATGTGATAAAGCCGGTGTTGACTATAGGCGCATTTATTCTTTTGAACCAAACCCGATGACATTTGAGGACGCAAAGACTGTGGTTTGCTTTTTGAAAAATACAGAGATTATAAACAAAGGTTTATGGAGCGAGGAAACAGAATTGACTTTTGTAAGTGCTGATAATCCTTCAAGCTCTGCCATTGAAGCGGCAAGCCAGCGAACAGGTAACAAAACGGTTGTTTCTTGTATTAGCCTTGATGAGTTTTTTAAAGAAAAGACTTTGGAAGATTTGCCTACTTTTATTAAAATGGATATAGAAGGCGCAGAACAAGAGGCTTTAAAAGGTGCAAAAGAAATTATTGCTAAAAAATCGCCCAAAATGGCGATATGTGTTTATCATAGACCCGATGACCCTTATAGGGTTTATGAAATTATTAACGAATATAATGCAAATTACGATTTTTATTATAGGCAAGAGATTGAAGGTTTTGGGGAAACTGTTTTGTATTGCATTCCTAAGTAAGGAGGATGTTATGAAAATATCGGTTTTTGGTCTGGGTTTTGTCGGACTTACGACGGCTTTGGGTTTTGCAGACAAAGGGTTTTTTGTGCACGGGTTTGATATAAATGACGAACGTAGGGATGTTATTTTGAGCGGCAATGTGCCTTTTTACGAGCCGGGGTTAAAAGATGCTTTGGCTCGCAATTTGGACAAGACTTTTGTTGTGGCTGATGATGCTAAAAATACGGCGGGTGGTTGTAATGTTTGTTTTTTATGTGTTGGAACGCCAGGCAAAGATGACGGAAGTGCGGATTTGTCTTATGTATTTTCGGTAATTGATAGTGTTGCAGGTGCTGTGTCTGACGATTGTATTTTTGTGGTTAAATCTACTGTGCCGCCAGGAAGTTCTGCTAAAGTTAAGGATTATTTAGTTAGCAAGGGTATGAAAAATGCCGTGGCTGTTAATCCCGAGTTTTTGCGGGAAGGGTATTGTTGGGAGGATTTTATCCATCCAGACAGGGTTGTTTGCGGGGTGGATTGTGGTAAGGCGAAAGATGTGCTTGCGCAGGCTTACAAACCTTTTGATGCACCAATACATTTTGTAACGCCTAACACGGCAGAGTTTATTAAATATTTGTCAAATTCGTTGCTTGCTACGCTTATTAGCTATGCAAACGAGATGTCTTTGTTGGCGGACAAGGTTGGCGGTATTGAAATTGCAAGAGCTTTTAAGATATTGCACGAGGATAAAAGGTTGTCTGGGGCTCCTATAAATTCGTATATATACCCTGGTTGTGGTTATGGCGGGTATTGCTTGCCTAAAGATACGCAGGCGTTGGCTGCTTTGGGGAATAATGCTGGGTTAGATATGGGTATTTTGGGCAATGTTATTTCTTTAAATGATGAAATGCCAGCTTTGACAGCTAAAAAGATTATAGGAGCGACAAAGAGCAGAGGCGATAATATTGGTATTTTGGGACTGTCTTTTAAAGCTGGTTCGGATGATGTGCGGGATAGCTCTGCCGCTAAGATTATTAACAAGTTAATTAAAGCGGGATATGAAAATATTTGGGCATTTGACCCTATGGCTAATGATGAATTTAAAAAGGTGTATGGGCTGGATATTAAATATGCAACATCTGCTGAAGAATTATGCGAAAAATGCGATACAATTGCGTTGGTAACGGCTTGGAAAGATTTTGCAGGGATTAATAAAAAATATCAAGATAAAACATTTGTGGATTGTAGATATTTTTGGGGTGAGGATAATGCAAGATAAAATTTTGCAGCAAGATTTGCAGAGCATTATGGAAGGCTTAACGGATAACGAGCGTGGAAAACTTAACGGTAAAACTATTTTTATAACGGGTTTTGCGGGTTCGCTTGGTTTTATGATGGTGCAGTTTTTTGCCCAATATGGTAAGGAGCTGGGCATAAAACATATTTACGCACTAGATAATTATATATTTGGTAAACCTAATTGGGTGCAGGATTTGCAAAACCATCCTCTTTTTACTATACGTGAAGGCGATGTTGTATATGAGGATTTTTCTTTTGCGGCTGATGCGGATTTAATTTTTCATATGGCTTCGCTTGCTTCGCCTGTGTATTATAGGCTACACCCCATTGAAACAATGGATGCCGATGTTGTGGGTTTGCGCCGTTTGTTGGATTTTTATGAAAACAAGGATATTTATAACCTTTTGTTTTATTCTACCAGCGAGATTTACGGCGACCCTTATCCAACAATGGTGCCAACGCCAGAAACATATTGGGGCAATGTAAACACGGCAGGACCAAGGGCTTGCTATGATGAATCTAAACGGTATGCAGAAACTCTTTGTTATAATTTTTATTATGCAAAAGGTTTTCCGTCTACAATAATACGCCCGTTTAACAGCTATGGGCCAGGGTTGCGTACTAATGATAAGCGTGCACCGGCTGATTTTGCTCTTAATGTATTAAACGGCGAGCCTATTGTGCTGTACAGCGACGGCAAGGCAACACGAACCTTTTGTTATAGCACCGATATGACCATTGCTTCCCTTAAATGCGCTTTGTATGGCAAATTTGATATATTTAATGCGGGCAATGATTTGGGCGAGATGACTGTGTACCAATTAGCGCAGATTTATCAAAAAACAGCAAAAGACCTTTTTGGTTATGAAGGCGAAATTGTTATGCGCAAGCATATGGACAAGCATTATAACACAGACAACCCCCAAAGACGTTGCCCTGATTTGGTTAAGATAAAGAATGCCTTGGGTTATGCACCACAGGTAAGTGTAGAAAAGGGAGTTGAACGATATTTGCAATATTTAGGGAGACAGCTATGCCAAAAATAAGCGTTCTTTTATTGACATACAACCGAGAGCATTTTTTGCCCAAGATAATAGATTGTTTAAAAAAACAGACCTATCAAGACTATGAAGTTATTTTAGTAAATAATGGTTCGACGGATGGCACTGCTAAAATTTGTGATGAATACGCCTTATTGGATTGTAGGGTAAAGTTGGTTGTAATGCCTGAAAATAAAGGCAAAGCCCCAGGATTTAATGCTGGGTTAGCTGTGGCGGCTGGCGAATATATAACCTGCGTTGATGACGATGACAGATGCAAGCCTAAAATGTTAGCTTTTCTAGTTTCTTTGGCAGAAGATACAGGTGCTGATATTGCGATGTGCGGTAGTTATTATGATTTTGACGGCAGGCTCGAACCCTATTTTGTAGGTGATGAAAAATTTGTCTTTGAAAGATTGCAGGGTCTTAGAGAACTTCTTAAAAGACAGCTTTACAATGTGGCACCACCTACAAAACTTGTGCGTAGAACGCTTTGGGATGGGATTTGGGTACCGATTAACACTATTATTGATGACATACACGTAACATACAAGCTGTTTGAAAGAGCAAGAAGGGTTGCCGTGCATAACACCCCCCTTTACTATTTTAGAAAGCACGAAGCCAATATGACATCTTTTATAGAAAATCCTAAAATGCTGACCCCTGAGCTTCTTAGTGAATATATAAATATGTATCAAACCCGTGCAAACTATCTTTTGGAAAAAGCACCAGAGATTGCCGAGGAAATAGAGCAGTCCATAATTGCATTTATGCAAAGTATGTGCAAAATAATAACAACCAACGAACTTTTGGGGCTTGAGGAACATTTTAATTTTATGACAAAGTTTTTAAATGATAAAGGAGATGGATGTTATGGTGTATAAATATGAATATCTGAAGCATATCGAGGAAGATTTGCCTAATATTGACTATAAAGAACACGATGGCAATCTGGTGTTATTTGGCGCAGGTATAAATGGAGCTATTGTTGCTAGATTGCTAGAGAAACAGGGTGTGCGTTTTTTATGTTTTGCAGATAGCGACCATAGAAAATGGGGAACTGACTATTTGGGTTATACTGTGCTTTCGCCAGAACAAATGAAGCAAATGCACCCCAATGCTACGATACTAATAACACCGTATACAGTTAGTGCCGCATATAAGCAAATAAAGAAAATGGGTTATGATAATATAATAACGCCTTTATCTTTGATTTTAGAATTTGATACAAATGATGTGATGGAGGCTTTGCCGGATGATTTTTCGCAAAACAGATTATTTGCGTCTATGAATTATTATATGCGAAAGCTAATTTCGTTTTATGATATTGACTTTAAAAGAATTGTGCTTATGATAACCGAGCGTTGCACCTTGCGCTGCAAAGAATGTCAATCTCTTATGCCGCATTTTGAAAACCCGAAAGATATTGAATGGGATGTTATTAAAAAATCGTTAGAAAGACTGTTGTCTGTTTCTCGTTTTGAAGGTGTGTATATGGAAGGTGGGGAGATTTTCTTGCATCCCAATATAGCGGATATTTTGGAGCTTTTAATTGAATCACCTAATATGTATAGCGTAACACCTATAACAAACGGCACTTTGATACCAAACGAGCGCACCTTAAAAGCTCTTGAGCATCCTAAGGTTTTTGTGAGAATATCTAATTACAGAGAACACTCCAAAAATATGCAAAACTTAATAAAAGTGTTTGAAGAAAGAGGAATAAAGCACTATGTTTACAATTATCAATGGCATAAACTTTCAGAAATTCGTCTATACGAACGGACTGATGAAGAATTGCAGGTTATGCTTGAAAATTGCTGTACAGGAGATGGTGCGCCACCAGTAAAAGGCGGCAGGATTTATAGATGTCCTTTTGCGGCTAATGCAGAGAGTTTGGGCATTGTTCCAAAACGAGAAGGAGATTCCTTTAATATAATGGCAGAGCCTTTTAACCCTACAGAATTTAAAGAGAATTTGGACAAGTTTTTTAAAAGCAGAAATGTGTTAGAGGCTTGCAAATATTGTGCTGGGCGTAATTATGCTGGCGAGCGCACAATAGCAGGCGAACAGCTTGTTGGCAAAGCACCTGAATTACCAAAATTTTCTTAGGAGGTTAGTAAAGTGAAGCCAACAACATTGGAAGGTTTCAAAAACCTGTTAAAAGATAGTGAATTTGTTATATTTGGCACAGGCAAGGCGGCTGTGCGCCTTTGGGGCGTATTGGGCAAATTGGGCTTGTCGCCCGTAGCCTTTTTAGATAATTATATTTATGGCATTGAGAAAAATAGCGGCTTGCCAATATTTAAACCCACAGAATATAATTGGGGCAACAAGCGCACCCTTGTTTTGCTTAGTATAGTTACTGATAGCAAGTCGGATGAAGTTTTTAAACAGTTAATAAACCAAGGTATTAGCGAGGATTTAATGATGACCTTGGAAGAAGTTGCACAAGCACTTATAAGTGTTGATATAACTTGGCAAAACACCGATGAAAACACCTTTGACTGGAGCAGAAACAACCACCGCATAGAAGAAATGGCTAAGATGATAGGCGGCAATATAACATCTGTAGCTGATTTGGGTTGCGGAAACCAGCATTTAAAAAGCCTTTTGTCGTCGTCTTTTAAATATGTTCCAATTGATTATATTTCTCGTTCTGAAGATACTGTGGTTTTGGATTTTAATAATGACATTTTGCCGCAAATATCCGTTGACTGTATGTTTTTAAGCGGAATTATTTCATACATCGAAGATTTGCCGAATTTTTTTGACTGGGTGTGTACTGGTGCGGCAAAGCAAATCGTTATTGGTCATCGTTACCCATATTCTGCTGCGAAAGAGAAGTTTTTTAGTATGACAGCAAGCCCTTCTTTTGATGAAGTAAAAGATTTTGTATGTAACAGGGGGTTTTTGTTGGTTAATACTAAAAACATTACACAAAATAATCTTGAATACGCTATAATGAGTTTTGAGAGGATATGATATGTCAAAAGTTCATATTAGAATGCGTGCCTATAATGCGAAAGATACGTTAAATAGGGCTGTTGATAGCATACTTAATCAAACGCATAAAGATATTGTTTTATATTTAATTGAAAACGGCTCTACTGACGACGGAGAAACCCGTAAAATTGTGAAAGAATATGCAAGATGCGATTCTCGTGTTGTTCCATTTTATGTGGATAAAAATAATGTTTATGAAGGTCGAAACATTAAATTAAAAGATTGGAACCAAATTTGCGATATTGAAGATGGCGGATGTTTTTGCACATTAGATGCGGATGATGAATATGCTTTGGATTTTTTTGAAAAAGCGATTGATTTTATGAAAGAAAATGAGCTTGATATTGTTGCTTGCGGTAATGAGAGAATATCGGCAAAAACAGGTATGGTTGAAGATGGTGGATGGTTTTTAGATAATACTATGATACTTAACGGCGAAGGATTTGTTGAACATTTCCCCGAATATTTAAATTTTATGCGTACCATTTGGGGCAAGATGTATTCTGTATCTTTGTTAAAAGAACTTAACTTTTCTGATATTGTTAAAAAAGCGACGAACACGCATTATGGAGCCGATACTATATTTACATTGGACGCATTTAGGCAAGCACGGCGGGTTGGCATACTTGCTGGTACACACCATAAATATTTTGTTTACCCTACATCCGTAATGCGCACTTATGAAGATAGATATTTTGCGTCAGAAATAAAGATTTTTGAAGCCTTTTTGGAATATTTACAGCTTAGCAATGCCGTAACGCCTAAGAATTTAGACCGCATTTACAACGCCTATGCCAGCGGGACAAGCAATGTTATTAAAGTTGTTTTGCAAGCTGATATAAGTGATTTAGAAAAACGGCAGGTTGTGAAAGATGTTTTAAGCCATAGATATACCAAAGAAGCCCTTGCACGAGATGGTGTACACGATGTTCATAAATTGTTTCTTAATAATGTTGATTTTGATGGGATAGGTGAATGATATGAAGCGGTTTTTGTTTTACGCACATCCGGGTACGTATAATCACGGGGCGCAAGCCATTGCCAAAACCACCATTTGTATGATAAGAGAAAAATACGGCAACAAGGCGCATATTGCTGTATCGTCGCATTTTCCCGAACAGGATAGGCAATTTGGGTTGGATGCTGACGAGTTTTTTTCTGTAAACCATCAGGTTTGGGGCGAAGAAAAAACAGCGGTATCTTGGGAAGAAAAAGAGGATGTTGCCCGTAAAATGTATGCAGATGCGCTGTCATCTATCACACCCGACACAGTGCTACTTTCTGTTGGTGGAGATAATTATTGTTACGACAATTGGCATAGGTTGGCGGTTTTTCAGCAGGCGGCGGCTTCTAAAAACGCTAAAAGCATTTTATGGGGATGCTCTATCGAACCTGCGGCGATTACACCAAAAATGGTGGATGTTTTAAATACGTATACACATATATTGCCCAGAGAAACAAAAACCCTAGAAGCCCTTAATAACCACGGCATTAAAAGCGATGTGCATTTAATACCAGACCCCGCTTTTAGACTAGAACCAAAGGCAACCAATATACCCAAAGGGTTTGATGAAGGAAATGCGGTGGGTATTAACCTAGGCCCGTTGGTAATACGCAGAGAAAAAAAGGCGGGCATAATAAAAGATAATATAGCCGAATTAATTGACTATGTGCTATCCAAAACCGATATGCCTATTATATTAATCCCTCACGTTGTAATGCCTGTTGATAATGACCTTAATACGCTTAAAGAGCTTTTGGCAACTATACCCGACAGGTGGCAATACCGTGTGTGGCTTGTTGATGAAAGTATTTGCGCCGCCAAACGTAAATTTATTATATCTAAATGTAGGTTTTTGGTATGCTCAAGAACCCACGCATCCATTGCGGCTTATTCTTCGGGTGTGCCTACCATTGTTTTAGGGTATTCTATCAAATCGGTGGGCATTGGTAAAGATTTGGGTATGGATAGGTTTGTGGTGGATATTGATAATATTGATAAAAACGGCATTATTTGCGAAACATTTAAAGAGCTTATGACAAACGAAAAAGAAATTCGCTCATCCCTTACCAAAAAGGTAATCGAATGTAAAAAACAAACTTCAAAATATTTTGATTTTATCTAGCCGCAACAGGGACACAATATATTGTGTCCCTGCTTTAAAATCCATAAATAAAAAAAAATTTAAAAAAATCTCAAAAAACTTTTCAAAAATACTTGACAACTCCTATCACTTAGTGTATCATTATATAAAAGGTTGTCGAATTATCTTTTAAATCCATTGTTGGGGGTGGTTATTGTATATGCAACACATAGAAAACATCGGCGTATTGTCTGTGGTAGATAAAATAAAGCTATTGCGAAACAAACAAGAAGTAAGCCAATACAAACTTGCAGATATAGCACTAACCAGCCAAAGAAAAATATCAAATATCGAAACTGGCATTGGTAGGTACATAGAAGACGAGCTACTCCTTGTCAAGAAATATTTAGGCATTGAAGGTATGCCTTTGACAGATGACGAGTGTAACACATTTAGGGGACGCTTGTACCACTGGCGTGATATGATTAGAAAACACCAAATAGACGAAGCGGAAAAACTTCAAGACGAGCTAAAAGGCATTGTTAATCTTGAAATTTTCGATTTTGATATGCCCACGCTTTATAGGTTGTTTGAGGCTTTATTGCTTATCGTTAGAAACAAAGGGGATGACCTTGTTGTTGCCGAAGAAAAACTTCGTACCCTAGAAAATTCTTTGGACGATATGACCGAAGAACACCGCTATTATTATGATTTTCATATGGGTGCATTATATGCTAGACGCAATGATTTTGAGACCGCTATAGAATTTTATTACAAAGCCCTTGATAGAAAGAAAAAGCAAAAAGACAATTTGCTAGATAGCGAAGAAAAGATTTATTATAATTTGGCATTGTGTTATACAGATTTGGAACAATTAAGCCGTGCAACGGTGTTTTTAAGTAGGATGCCGAAAATAGGCTCTGAAGATAAAACGTCAAGCCGTAGCTTAGGTGTGGATATAATGCGAGCTATGAATTATTATAAGATAGGTTTGCCTAATGAAGCCGAAGAATTACTAAACGATTGCCTTATGAGAGCGAAAATCGTAAATAATCAACCATTTATCGGTTTATCTTTAGCTCATTTAGGTGCTATGCATAGATATTTACAGAATTGGGAGAAAGCTATCGAATACCTAGACCAAGCATTGGATGCCTTTGGCACAGATGCCGAACATTTTCGATATAGTTCTTGGGTTTTATACTTCAAATTTCGTTGCAGAATGGAACTTGGAGGATTAGCAAAAATCGAAAAAGAATTAAGGGATTTAAAAAACTCTTTAAGCAAAAGAGAGATTGACGAATATAGCGACTTTTTAGAAACCCTATATAAAACATTGCTACATATTGTCGGTGTAAAAAAGTGTATGAGCCGATACGATAAAAATTCTGTTGACTATTTAGAAACCACCTCTGTACAATTCTTTGAAAAATATAGTCATAGACTTGAAGCCATTGATTGTTACAAACTTCTCGTACAACATTTTGAAAGAACAAGCCAGCAAAAAAAGTCTTTAGAAGCTAATAAAGCAATGGTAAAAATTTACGAGAGGATGGTGTAAGTCTATGAAAAAAAGAATTTTAGCGGTATTTGTAATTTTTGCTATGTTGTCTGCTTTAAGTGTAACGGTGGTTTTTGGCGGTCCTGGCAGTATGTCCCCACCAATCGAATTTAACCCAACCTCAGCACCAATTATCTTACCAGAAATGGAAGAATAGGCAATGGTAAAAATTTACGAGAGGATGGTGTAAGTCTATGAAAAAAAGAATTTTAGCAGTATTTGTAATTTTTGCTATGCTGTCTGCTTTAAGTGTAACGGTGGTTTTCGGTGGTCCCGGTAGCTCAAATCCGCCAATCGAACTAAAACCAACCTCAGCACCAATTATCTTACCAGAAATGGAAGAATAATCTGGTAAAGCTACACCCAATTAATTAGCTCCTTTTGGTTTCATTTGAAATAACTCCTTCGTAATCAAAAACACGGAAAAGATTAATTTCTTTTCCGTGTTTTTGTTTGTCTGTTTTTGTTTGTCGAAATATGTCGAAACGTGGTGCAAGCAAGCCTCAATTTTTTGTAAAATACTTGCTTTGACATATTATACCAAAGATGGTAAATTGTAACCATAACCAGCAACACAAAAATCTTTGGTACAAAAGTGCCAATCAAAAAACGGAGGAAACAAAAATGAGTTTAGTAATCAAAAAAGGAACAAAAGAACCATCAACGCAAAACATTAGAACAGTGGACGAGTTTGGCCGCATTGTTCTACCAAGAACAGTAAGGGATTATCTAGCCATATATCCTTACGACAAGTTCGAGATTATTATGGATAACGGCAATATTATCCTAGCAAGGCACGAGCCTAGATGTATGGCTTGTGATGATGAAACTGATGTGCGTAAGTTACATAGGGCGTATCTTTGTGGAGAGTGTCGGGAGGCTGTTAAAAAGACGCTATAACCCAATTAAATACTCGGCAATTTGTCTGCCTGCAAAAACCTCTTTAAGGTTTTCGATGATTTCATCATTGCTCATACCTGATAAACGAGAGTAAAAGAACACACTGCGCATTCTTGTATATGCGAAAATGGGCAGGCTGTCTATCAATTGTCTATTGCCGCTGGCTTTGTAATGGTCTGCCAAAAAATCAAATTGGCTAGCATAACAACCCGCCAGCGGTTGTTTTTTTGCAAAAGAATGTATAATAGAAGTGCTTCTTTGAAGATAGTTATAAAAACCATCTTCTAAAAAAACTACTTTTTTAATATGGGCGAGCAGTTGAAAATTAAATAACGTGTCGTCGCCTAGCGTCAACCTTTCAAAACGAAGCCCGATATTTTTTATCACATCAGCCCGATACAGCCTTGACCAAATATAGTTGTTAGAGCGTGGGTTTATTAGGCATCTGCCTAAATAATTATACAAATCGGTGTCTATATCTATTATTTCATTTTTAGTATTAGAATACTTAGCCTTTGTTTCCCGACCATCTTCATATACCAAATTAAAATCACAAACGGCGATGTCTGCGGATGTGTTTTTTAAGGCATTAAGCATTTTTTCGTACATTTGCGGCTCTACCCAATCGTCACTGTCTATAAATGTTATATAGTTGCCTGTTGCGGTGTTTAAACCGCTGTTTCTGGCACCCGATGGCCCTGCATCTTCTTGCTTTATATACACAATTCTGTCATCATTTAAATATTTTGCTATAATATCCTCGCTATTGTCTGTAGAGCCGTTATTAACGATTATAAACTCTATATTACTATGAGTTTGCGAAAGCACCGAGGTAATGCACTTGTCTAGGTAAAAGCCCGTGTTGTGTACCCCTACTATAACAGAAATTTTGTCTTTTGCTATGTCAACCGCCTCCTAATTTGATAGCTTTAACAATTATAACAGATAGAACAACTTTCTGCAATCTGTATATTGATTATTGTTGCTTTATGATATATACTTATGCTAATAGTGAGGTGATTAAATATTATGGCAATATGGAACATACATCAACCAATGGCGGAAAAACTACGCCCCAAAGATTTTGACGGTTTTGTAGGGCAACGCCATTTGATAGGCGAAGGGGCGGTATTGCGTCGTTTAATAGAAAATGACAATGTGCCGTCTATGGTGTTTTGGGGGCCGCCTGGTGTTGGCAAAACAACCTTGGCACGTATTATTGCTGGTATGACCCAAGCAGAATTTGTAAACTTTTCTACCACGCAAAACGGCATTAAGGAAGTGCGCACGGTGATGGAAAAGGCGGCAGTTGCACAGCAATGGGGTCGCAAGACCATTGTGTTTGTGGATGAAATACACCGCTTTAACAAAAGCCAACAAGACGCTTTTTTGCCATATGTGGAAAATGGCAGTGTTATATTAATTGGGGCTACCACAGAAAATCCATCTTTTGAAGTAAATTCGGCTTTGCTGTCCCGTTGCAAGGTGTTTTTGCTATACGCTTTAACCGCCGAAGAAATTATTGAATTGCTAGTGAAGGCTATAAAAAGATTTGAAACAGACACCAACTGCGAAATCCAATTTCCTGACAGGCTTTTAAAAATATTGGCAGAATTTGCAAATGGAGACGCTCGTGCGGCGCACAATACTATGGAAATGGTGTTAAACTCCGCTCTAATCGAAAACGGTGTTATAGCTATATCCGACGAACTAATTCAACAATGTGTTAGCAAAAAGATTAATTTGTATGATAAAAAGGGTGACGAGCATTATAATTTAATATCCGCCCTGCATAAATCTATGCGCAACAGCGACCCTCACGCTTCGGTATATTGGCTATGCCGTATGCTGGATGGCGGCGAAGACCCTTTGTATATAGCCCGCCGTATGATACGTTTTGCAAGCGAAGACGTTGGTTTGGCGCGCCCCGCCGCATTAACCCAAGCTGTAGCCGCCTACCAAGCCTGCCATTTTATAGGTATGCCAGAGTGTGGCGTAAACCTTGCCCAAGCGGCAATATACCTTGCGCTATCCCCAAAATGCAATGCCGCAGATAGGGCATATGGCAAAGCAATGAAGGATGTAGCAAAAACCCATAACGAACCTGTGCCGCTAGCATTGCGCAACGCCCCAACATCCCTAATGAAAGAACTGGATTACGGCAAAGGCTACAAATATGCACACGACTATGATAACAATATTACAGATATGCAGTGCCTGCCCGATGCTCTTATAGGAAAAACATATTACGAGCCTAAAAAATAGATACCGATAACAAAAGTACCTAATGCAGGTGCTTTTACACCATCTTTTCATCAAAGAATTTTATGTATTGAAAACAAATAATAAACATCATCGGTATATTCTATATTCAAATCCTAAGATAGTCCCTGAAAAATCAACGCTTCAACCAATCAAAGTCAAAAATCACCAATCAAAAAATAATATTTGACAATATTTAAAAAATATTTGACTATTTTTAAAAAAGGTATTGACTTGTGTGTGTGTGTGTGTGTTATAATACATTATGTCGACAAATACATATATGTGTACACGAGGGGATGTGGTTGCCTTGAAGTTAGAATTGTCAAGCGATGACGAAATATCTTTGGCAAGGAAAGTAAGGTATGCAAGGAAACTGTGTCAATGGTTTTCTTAAAAGAATATTTATGGTTTATAAGGAGGATTTTACCTATGAATAAATTATTTAGACTAACCGCTGTTGCTTTGGCGATGGTTATGGTTTTTATGACTATGCCTGTTGGGGTATTTGCGCAATCAATCAACGAAGCAGAAAAAAACTTTACTCCAACCACAATCACTATTGAAGAAGCTGAAAATGAAATTCAGCCAAGAGTTATAAATTATGTGGCTATACTGCTTGGAATGGCTACAGCTGGTGCCTACAATGCTGGATTGGCGATTGGTGAAGATTTAGCACATAACGGACAGGATTTAAACGGTGCTCAAGCACTTGCATGGAGAGCTGCTGCCCTCACTGTTTTTAGTCCCATTGGCTCAATATCTTTCAATCTTGGACTTAGCAATGGTTGGCATAGGGTTATGGGCTAATTTAAGCTACGTATTGATGGGGTGCTAAAATGAAAGAAAAGAAAAAACTTTCGAGAAAACAGGCTTTTCTGATACATTCAGGATGCTATTTGTTTTTAGCATCTATGTATATTGTGTATTATGCTTGGTTGCGAGATGCTTTAACTCC
>WRBJ01000011.1 GCA_009784615.1 Defluviitaleaceae bacterium
ACCTTATGTTTTAAATATATAATAACTAATGATCATGAGTGGTCAGGTGGTAATAATGGGTGGGGAGGGGGTGGGGGGGGGGGTGGTGGGGGGTGGGGGGGGTAAGCTAATATTTTTTATATACTATTAGTAATAGGTTTTTTGCGGTATATCAGATAGCAAGCAACTGCGGTTGCTGCACCTATTATGATGGCTAGATGTGTCGCAAAATTAAATTGCCATAGGGTAAAAAGCGATTCCAAAAGATGGTCTTCAAAAATCATATTTGCGGCAATATAGCCAAGATAGCCCGTGCAAAGAGCAAATATAATTTTATGGCGGTTGATTAGCTTTATGATTGCCTCAGAACCAATCAACAAAACAGGAACAGAAATTGCAATGCCAATAAATGCCATTAACAAACCCTGTACAGTAATATTGCCCGCAGGGTCGGCAACTATCGCAAGCACAGCAATAACATTATCCAACGACATAGAAATATCAGCGGCTATAATTATAAGCATTGCCCGCCAAAAGCCGCCTTTGTGGCTTTTTTCTTTTTTGTCACCCGTGCGAAACATACCGACGATAACATAAATAAGCATCGCACCGCCAATTAGTCGGATGTGTAACCACGAAATATTAAACAAAAACCCGATAAGAACCATAAATATCAGTTTTAACCCAAGAGAAAGCCATATGCCCCACAACCGTGCAGTATTGGCTTGCTTTGGGTCAAGGTGACGGGATGCTAAAGCAATAACACCCACATTATCTAACGAAACTATTAGGTTTATTAGGATTATTTGAATTAGTTGATACATTTTAACCTCCAAAGACAGGCATACAAAAATATATGCAAGGCTTGTCGTAAATATATCTTGAAATAAAATGGAATGTATTGTATAATGTTTTATATGCGAAGAATTATTCACGTAGATATGGATGAATTTTTTGCGGCGGTAGAAGTACGGGATAATCCTGCACTTCTAGGCAAGCCGCTTATAATAGGAGCAATGCCCGGCGAACGTGGCGTGGTTTCGACCTGCTCTTATGAAGCTCGCAAATATGGCGTGCGTTCGGCAATGCCTATTTCGCAGGCGTACAAACTTTGCCCGCAAGGTATTTATATGTATGGCAATTTTCATAAATACGCCCAAGCATCCCGTGAGGTTGCTAAAATTTGGGAAAATTACACAGATATGTTGCAATATGTGTCTATCGACGAGGCGTTTTTGGATGTAACACATTCGGCTCATCTTTTTGGCGGTGCAATAGAAATTGCCAAACAAATAAAGGCTAGGACATTGGCAGACGTTGGTCTTACTTGCTCTGTTGGCATAGGCTATAGCAAAACATCAGCAAAAATTGCATCTGAAGAAAAAAAGCCCGATGGTTTGTTCGAGATTTTAGACGTGGCGGCGTGGCAAGCCTTGGTGTCTAACCGTGGTGTGCGAACAATTTATGGCGTTGGTACGCAAACAGCGGCAAAATTGGAACATCACGGCATTAAAACTGTGCGAGATATAATAGACTTTCGCATACGTGTAGAGCAAATCCTTGGCAAATACGGACACGAAATTGTACAAATGGCACAAGGTATTGACGAAAGGCGTGTAAAAGGCGACACACCAGCAAAATCTATTGGCAAAGAACATACCTTCCAAAAAGATATTGGCGATTTTAATATTCTGCGGGACACAATGGTGCTTATAGCCAAAAAGTTGGCTTACAAACTGCAAAGCAAGGCATTGTATGCAAAGACGGTTACGTTAAAAATTACCTATGCTGGTATGAAGCGCAACACCCGACACGATAGCGGCGATTATACCAACCACCCGCTGGAGATTTACGAACGTGCGGCAAAGCTACTAGAAAAAGTGCCGCATCAACCCGCAAGGCTCGTCGGCATTAGTGTAAGTGGTTTTTCCGACCATATGGGCGAACAGTTAAATTTGTTCGAGGTTACAAAATCGCCCCGCCCAGAGCGGTTTTTACAAACGGTATTTAATTTACAATATAAATACGGTCTTGACAAAATCAAGACTGCCAGAGAATTGCTGGCACAAAATAACCTTAAAGGAGAATGGTATTAAAATGAGTGAAAAAATTTATGATGTTATTATCATCGGTGGCGGTCCTGCGGGGCTTGCGGCGGCACTTTATTCAGGACGTGCAAGAATGGACACGCTTTTGATTGAAAAATTGACCGAAGGCGGTCAAATTGTTACAACAGACGAGCTAGAAAACTATCCCGGCAGCATCGAACACGACACGGGTCCGAAGCTAGTAGAGCGTATGGTAGCGCAAGCGGCTAAATTTGGCACAGTAACGGTAAAAGAAAAGGTAACCGAAGTATCACTTGAAGGCGATATTAAGGTGGTTACAACCGCTAATAATGTGTACAAATCCAAAACAATCATCATTGCAACAGGCGCAAACCCACGCCCAATAGGTTGCCCAGGCGAAAAACGCCTTACAGGTCTTGGCGTTAGCTATTGTGCAACCTGCGACGGTGCTTTTTTTGAAGATTTGGACATTTACGTGGTTGGCGGCGGCGATTCTGCTGTTGAAGAAGCGTTGTTTCTTACCCGTTTTGGTCGCAAGGTAACCATTATACACAGACGCGACGAGCTTCGTGCGGCAAAATACCTTCAAGAAAAAGCACTTAACCACGAAAAAATCGAGTTTATTTGGAATGCCACAGTTGCCGAAATTAAAGGCGGTGATATGGTAGAATCTATGATTATCGAAGATACCCAAACAGGCGAAAAACGTGAAATTGTAGCAAATGAAGAAGATGGCACGTTCGGTATTTTCGTTTTTGTTGGGCTTGTGCCAAACAGCGACCTTTTTGCGGGTGTAATTGATATGGAAGGTGGATACATCGTAACTAATGATAATATGGAAACAAATGTAAAAGGTGTTTTTGCGGCGGGCGACATTCGTGTTAAAACCCTGCGCCAAGTGGTAACGGCGGCGGCAGATGGCGCAATTGCAGCAATTATGGCAGACCGCTATATTTCAGGACACTAAAATATGGACATAAACAATATTTTGCGTAGCTTGCCCAAGATGGATGTCATCTTGGGCGACTCTCGCCTTGGTTTAATTGGTGCAAAGTCACTTTTGCGGCTTGCTACACAAGTTTTGGATGATATTAGAGAAAAGACTTTAAATGGTGAAATCACAGAGATTCCTTTATTTGACGATATAATAAACAAAATTTTGCAGGCGCACAAAGCGTCTTTTTCTCGTGTAATAAATGCAACGGGGGTTGTTTTGCATACAAATTTGGGTCGTGCACCAATGGCAAAAGCCGCTGTACAGGCAGCATTAGATGTTGCCGAGTGCTATACAGACTTAGAATACGATTTGGCTACAGGCAAGCGGGGTAGTCGTCTAAAAGGATTAGACCAGTTGCTTTGCACAATAACGGGCGCAGAAGCAGGGCTTGCAGTAAACAACAATGCGGCGGCGGTTTTGCTCACCCTTTCAGCATTATGCGCAGGACGTGAAGTGATAGTTTCACGTGGAGAGCTGGTCGAAATTGGCGGTGCTTTCCGTGTGCCGGAGGTTATATCGCAAGGCGGCGCAATTTTGCGAGAGGTAGGTACAACAAATTGCACACGCCTTTCAGATTATGAAAAGGCAATAAACCCAAACACAGCGGCAATTATTAAAATACACACTTCTAATTATAAGGTCGTAGGGTATACACAAGAAGTCGATATTTCGGAGCTTTCACACCTTGCTATGGACCATAACATACCTCTAATATACGACCTTGGCGGCGGCTCTTTGGTGCAAGTTTCAAACAAAGAAACAACAGTTCAACAAGTTATTGGCTTAGGGGCAGATGATATTGTGTGCTTTAGCGGTGATAAACTTTTAGGTGGTCCGCAAGCAGGTATTATTGTTGGCAAGAAAAATTTAATAGAAAAAATCCGTAAACATCCATTATACAGGGCTTTGCGTATGGATAAAATGTCACTGGCGGCATTATGCGCCACATTATCATTATACGAAGATGAAGAAAAGGCAAAACGAGAAATTCCTATTTTGGCGATGCTGACAACGCCTTTGGAGGATTTAAAGGCAAAGGCAGAACGATTATTGGCAATGTTGCCCAGTGAAAATGGTGCAACCATAGAACCCTGTGAAAGCCAAGCGGGCGGTGGCTCTTTACCCGAAGAAAACTTCCAATCTTACGCCATCACCATAGAGGAGAGCTTTGCTCGACCGTTATTTAAATTAGAAAAACTACTTCGTGATAATAAACCCCCAATAATAACACGCATATACAAAGAAAAATTGCTACTAGATGTGCGAACCATAAACGAAGCCGATTTTAGCGAGATTGCTCACGCATTCGCAAAAATCTTTAATATGGAAGGTAAAGTATGAACAACGCAATTATAGGAACAGCAGGACATGTAGACCACGGAAAGACTGCGTTAATACGGGCTTTAACAGGCATAGAAACCGACCGCCTAAAAGAGGAAAAAAAACGAGGCATAACCATAGAACTTGGTTTTGCCTATTTAACATTGCCGAATGGCGAAAAAGCAGGTATTGTTGACGTGCCAGGACACGAAAAATTTGTACGCAATATGCTTTCAGGTGCTGGCAGTATAGACCTTGCAATGCTGGTAATAGCCGCAGACGAGGGCATTATGCCCCAAACACGTGAACATCTTGCAATCCTTAATATGTTGGGCATACAGCGTGGTTTGGTCGTGCTTAATAAGGCAGATTTGGTTGACGGCGAATGGTTGGATATGGTTATGCTTGACATTGAAGATGAGCTTGCAGGAAGTTTTTTAGAAGGTTGTGATATAATCCCTGTTTCAGCGATAACAGGGCAGGGTGTTGATACATTGCGTAGTAAAATTTTTGATATGTTAAGCGTGGCACCTGCTAAAAAAACAAACTCCCCTTTTAGAATGCCAATTGACCGTGTATTTACTATGGATGGCTTTGGTACGGTTGCCACAGGTACGCTTATAGAGGGAACATTGTCGTTGGGTGATGATGTACAAATTTATCCCGCAGGGCTTATGACGAAAGCTAGGCGCATACAAGTACACGGTGGCGAGGTTGTAGCCGCTGTGGCAGGGCAACGTGTTGCCGTTAATTTGGCAGGGCTAAAGGTGGCAGATTTGCAACGTGGCTTTTGGGCGGCACAGGCAAATTCGCTTGAAAATTCCACGCTTGTAGATGTTGTGGTCGAGATTGATAAAAATATGGAACGTGAGATAAAAAACAATTCAAGACTACATCTGCACTATGGTGCGGGCGATGTGCTGTGTAATATTTTGCTTACAGATGAAAGAAAAATGTTACAGGCTGGTGAACGTGCTTATGCGCAATTACGCCTTGCAGAACCTATCGCCGCCCGCATTTACGACCGTTTTGTACTAAGGTTTTATTCGCCTATAGAAACGGTCGGAGGCGGTATTATTTTAGACCCTGTTGCAAAACATTCACGCCGTAAAGCAAAAGATACGCCGCAAACACCTGTTTCGCAGCGTTTGGCAGTGATGGAAAACGGTAGTCTTGCAGAAAAGATAGAAGTAATTTTTGCGCACCGCTCCCCAGAATTTCCAAAAATATCAGAAATTGCCGCCCGATATTTTAGTGATTACGAAGATTTTGATTATCAAAAAAATCAATTAATCTTATCAAAAAAATTAATAAAGTTAGACGAACATATTGTACACGCCGATTATTTACAATTTTTGGGTGAAAAGGCTCGTGGTCTGCTAAAACGCTACCATATAGCAAATCCGCTCCACGAAGGTATGGCGGCAAAAGAGCTATCGTCACGAATTTTGCCAAAACTCGCACAAGGCTTGGCAATGGACGTATTTACGGCACTTTCGGATTGTGGTTTTATCAGACAAAATGGGCAAATAATAGCCGATATTGATTTTAAGCCGACATTTAGCGAAACCCACGCAAAAATCGAGCAAGAGTTATTGAAAATGTACGCTGATGGTGGTTTTTCCCCGTCTGATTTTAAAGAGGTCGCCGATAAATATTCGCAAGGTCAAGCAAAGGATAAAAAAGCGTTTGAACAGACTTTTGCTGCTATGCTTTCGCAAGGAAAGCTAATTGCAATTACACCACAAATCCATTTGCATAACGAGCATTGCGATGCCGCTTTGGCAATATTTAAAGAAATGGCGGCACAAGGTGGCGAGGTGCTGACAAAAGATTTTCGTGATAAACTTGACACCAGCCGCAAATTTGCTATGGCTATCTTAGAATATTTTGATAAGAAGGGGATTACTAAAATGGTCGGCGAAGGACGGATTTTGCGGGGTTAGGTATGAAAAGATGAGATTGTTTGTTATTTGAAAATGTGGTATAATCTAAGGTGGAGCTTGATATGAAAATTGGGGATATAGAGCTAAAATCTAAAGTTGTGCTTGCGCCATTGGCAGGCGTTAGCGATTTGGTTTTTAGGCGCATTTGCAGAGAATTTGGTGCAGGGTTAGTAACGACCGAAATGGTGTCGGCAAAAGCTATTATGCACGGTAATGCGGCTACGCAACTGTTGTTGCGAAATGATGACGATGACCGACCAACGGCTATACAGCTTTTTGGTAGCGAGCCTGACGTTATGGCGGAAGCGGCTCGTTTTTTGGATGCTAACTTTGATTTTGAGATTATTGATATAAATATGGGTTGCCCTGCTCCAAAAATTGTTAAAAACGGTGATGGTTCGGCATTAATGAAAGACCCGCAATTGGCAGGGCGCATTGTATCGGCGGTTGTAGCGGCAACAAAAAAGCCCGTTACGGCAAAAATCCGTTTAGGGTGGGATTGTAATAGCATAAACTGCGTAGAAATAGCTAAAATTGTTGAAGCAAATGGCGTTTCGGGGATTACGGTACACGGCAGGACAAGAAGCCAGATGTATAACGGTCTTGCGTGTTGGGATGGCATAAAGAGCGTGAAAGACGCTGTAAAAGTGCCTGTAACAGGCAATGGCGATGTGTCAGAACCCGAACAGGCAAAGAAATTGATGGAGCATAGCAGTGTTGATTGTTTGATGGTCGGCAGGGCAAGTTTTGGTAACCCTTGGGTGTTTAAACGTATAAGCCACTATCTAGCGACAGGTGAGATTTTATCAAAACCAACAGCAAAAGAGCGTATTGATATGGCATTGCATCACGCAAAGGAAGCTATTGCCCACGATGGCGAAAAGGTTGCATTGCGTGAAATGCGCAAGCATATTGCGTGGTACATTAAGGGTATACATAATGCAACGCAAGCTAAGGTTGCGGTTAATAATGCTAAGAGTTTTGAGGAAGTGGAGGGTATTTTGAATGAGTTACGGCTTGCGGATTGCGAATGATGAGTTGGTTTTGCGTAGTGCGGTTATGGAAGATGCGGCACAATTGGGTAAATGGTGGCGTGATGGTGATGTTATGGCACACGCTGGGTTTCCTAATGGGTTTGATATTGAGGACGAGGACATTGCGGCACAAATAGAGCGTGGTGACGGACGTTTGATTGTTGAAATAAGTGGTAAGCCTGTTGGAGAGATGAGTTATAGGGATATTGGTGAAAATGCGGCAGAGATTGGCATTAAAATTTGCGATAAAACGGCACGAGGCAAGGGTTATGGTACAAAATTTTTGCAGATGTTGATTGGATGGTTGTTTGATAATGGTTTTGAAAGAATTGCGCTTGATACAAATGTGAAAAATATTGTGGCGCAAAGGACTTATGAAGGTTTGGGTTTTAAAAAGGTGCGTACGAATATTGATGCTTGGAAAGACCAATTGGGTGTTTTGCAAAGCTCTATTGATTATGAATTGATAAAAAGGTGATTGGGATGGATTTGGTATTTAAAAAACCTAGTTTGGAATATGTTGTAGATGGCATTATGTTGTTTCAAACCGATAACACGGCAGAGTTTTGGAGTGAGTCGCTGTTTACCTTTTTTTCTCAGATTGATAAGGATAGTTTTAAATTGCTTGACAAAAAGGCTAAGCGAGATTGTTTGTTTGAGATAATGGGAGCGGTTTGGGATGAAAATGCGGTGATTATTGACGAGAAGCTATCAGCGTATAATGCTCATTGGTTGTCGAATAAATCGCAGATTGAGGCGGCTTTTAGTGATGCTTTTGGTATTGATTGCGGCGGTATTTTGAACGATATGACAGGGTTTATTACTCTTAACCCAATCGAACCAAGATGGTTGGCAGACAATTGTTTTGATGTGTTTTATTTAAATAGCCATCGAGGAGCTTTGGGGGTTGCTTTGCACGAAATTACGCATTTTGTATGGTTTTATGTATGGCAAAAGTATTTTAAGGATGATGCAAGCGAATATGAAACACCGCATTTGAAATGGGTTTTTAGTGAAATGGTTGTTGATGTAATAATGCGTGGGGACGAACGATTGAGCGAGTTAAACCCCTATTTTAAAGACGGTTGTGCTTACAGTTATTTTTATACGACGATAGTTGAAGGCGAGCTTATTATGACGACTTTATTTGATATGTATAAAAGATTGGGAATAAAGGATTTTATGGAGCAGGGTTATGCATATTGTGTGCGATACGAAAAGGAAATTAGAACACAGATGGCGTAATTTTGTGCTTGACAGGGTATTATAATTTGGTTATACTATACAGATTATGATTGTAATTTTGGAGGGATTGTTTTGGAAAACAAGAAATATGTGTTGACATATGATGGTGTGCGTGAGCTTGAGGAAGAATTAAAATTGTTGAAGGGTAGCGGGCGTAAAGATATTGCGCAAAAGATTAAGGAAGCCCGCGGACAAGGCGATTTAAGCGAAAATGCCGAATATGATGCGGCGAAAGACGAGCAGGCTCGTATGGAACAACGCATTGTTGTGATTGAAAAAATGTTGCGCAATGCGGATGTTATTGACGAGGATGATGTCGATGGTGAAAGCGTGCATCTTGGTAGCAAGGTAACGCTTTTTGACGTGGAGTTTGAGGAAGAAATTACCTATCATATTGTTGGTTCGGCGGAAGCTAATCCTGAAAAATTACGTATTTCTAACGAATCGCCGCTTGGTCGTGGTCTTTTGGGACAAAAAGTTGGGGCAGATGTTGATGTTGATGCCCCTGCGGGTATAATTAAGTATAAAGTGCTGGCAATATCGTAGATAGTGGAATTGGAAATGAGGAGTTTTAAATGGAAAATCTTGAGCTTAATGAGATACTGCGGTTAAGACGTGAAAAATTGGCGGATTTGCAGGCGGATGGCAATGACCCTTTTAGACATATTAGTTTTGATGTTGATACGCATAGTGTTAATATTTTAAATGATTTTGAAGCCTTTGAAGGGAAAGTTGTACGCATTGCGGGGCGGATGATGAGCCGACGCAATATGGGAAAGGCAGCTTTTTGCGACCTTCAAGACGGGCAGGGTCGTGTACAGATTTATATTAAAGGCGAGCTTGTTGGCGAAGCATCTTTTGCCGAGTTTGATAAAAAATGGGATATTGGCGATATTTTTGGTGTTGTTGGCGAAGTTTTCAAAACACAAAAAGGTGAGATTTCTGTAAGAGCTACAGAAATTACTTTGCTTTCTAAATCGCTTCAAGTTTTGCCTGAAAAATATCACGGATTGCAAAATGTTGATTTGCGCTATCGTCAGCGTTATGTGGATTTGATTGTTAATCCGCAGGTGAAAGATGCATTTTTAAAGCGTTCTGCAATAATTAAGGGCATACGTAGCTTTTTGGATAGCAGGGATTTTTTAGAAGTTGAAACGCCGCTTTTGCACCAAATTGCGGGCGGAGCATCTGCTCGCCCATTTATAACCCATCATAATGATATGGATATTGATATGTATTTGCGTATTGCGCTTGAACTACCGCTTAAAAAATTGGTTGTTGGCGGGTTTGAAAGGGTTTATGAGATTGGGCGCTGTTTTCGTAATGAAGGGGTAAGCATTAAGCATAACCCCGAGTTTACTATGCTTGAGCTATATCAAGCCTATACGGATTATCACGGTATGATGGAGCTTACTGAAACGCTTTTGCGCAAGTTGGCTGTTGATGTTACGGGTTCTGCAATTGTGAATTATCAAGGTATACAAATTGATTTTGGAAAGCCTTTTGAGAAGATTACGATGGTTGAGGCTGTGAAAAAGTATGCAGGTGTTGATTTTGACACTATTGAAGATTTGGAAGGCGCACGTGAGCAAGCTAAAGCGCACGGTATTGAGTATAAGCCGGTTCACAAAAAAGGTGATATTCTTAATCTTTTCTTTGAGGAAAAAGTTGAGGAGCATTTGGTTTCGCCTACTTTTATAATAGACCATCCAATTGAGATTTCGTATTTGTGCAAGGCTCATCCGGATAAGCCTGATTATGCCCAGCGTTTTGAGCTTTTTATTGCGGCTAGGGAGATTGCAAACGCTTATAGCGAGCTTAACGACCCTATTGACCAACGCAGACGCTTTGAAGTGCAGGAGCTTTTGCGTGATGCAGGTGATGATGAAGCGGCACAGATTGATGAGGATTTTATTGCGGCGCTAGAGGTCGGGTTGCCGCCGACGGGCGGCTTAGGCATTGGTATTTGCCGTTTGGTTATGCTTTTAACGGATTCGGCTTCGATTAGGGATGTTTTGTTCTTTCCTGCTATGAAACCATTGCAATAATTTTATTAATATGGTATAGTGAAATGGGTGGTGTACCTATGATTGACAAAGAAAGAATTCGCTTGATGGCGAAGATGGCGGTTTATGACAAGAAGGGCTTTGAGCGTGATGCGCAGGCTAATCAGTATTTCCGCCACGATTTCATTTATAAAAAAAATATGGCTCTACGCTTTTCGGTAGGTGTTGGATGCCTTATTTTGGCGTTGTTTTATTTTTTGCATATGCTTGTTATTCAAGAGCGAGATATTTTTACGCTTGATTTTAGAGCAGAGTTTGTAGCTCTTGCTATTTTTGCTATTGTGGTTATGGTTTTTTATTCTCTTATCGGCACAATTATTTTTACACGTGAGTTTTTGCTTGCGCAAAGACGGGTTGAAGAATATTTTGGGCTTATGCGGCAGTTAAATGGCGAAGCTGATGAAAACGAGAGGAATGTTGCTGAAGAAATTGTTGAAGAAGATGAGGATTTGGATGCGTTGTGGCAAAATCCGCATATTACAAGGCGTGCTAGCCGTCATTTGTTGACTTATGATGAGGATGAGTTGGATGAAAGCCCTGCGAGCCGTAGGGCGAGAACGGCTTCGCTGGAGTATAATTATAAAAGCAGTGATGACCCAGAGTTTTGGGATGATGAACCAACTGGAAAAGGGCGTAAATAAGGGGAATAATTACGGAGGACAAAATGGAATCGTTTATTAATATGCGGCAGAACTTGATTGATATTTACAAAAAGTACGAAATTTATGCCAATTATGTATTAAAATTTCTTGCGGGATTGGTTATTTTTTGGAGCGTTAGCTCTGTTGGGCTTTATCGTGAAGAGTTCTCGATGTTGTTTAATGGCGCAACGGGTGTTGCTTTTATTGTACTTTTGGCATTGATTTTTTCGGTATCGCCATCGGTATTATCGCTTGTTATTGTTGCCATTGTGGTGGCTTTGCAATTGTCTTTGGTGCTTGAGGTTGCGGTTTTTGTATTTTTATTATTGCTATTAATTATTGTGTTTTATGCAAGACTTGCACCTAAGCAATGTATGCTGATTTTGGCGGTTGTTTTTGCATTTTATTTAAGGGTTCCGTATGCTGTAGTGCTGTTTTCTGGGCTTTATTTTGGAATGGCGGCTATTGTTCCTATTATTTTAGGGGTTGCGGTTTGGTCATTTATTCCGTTTTTTATAGAACTTGCGAGAAACCGACCTCCTATGCTTGAATTTGATTTGGTAGAGTTGCCAACGTCGATTATGGAAGTGTTTAATGATATTTATGCGTCTTTGACAACAGATATTAGCTGGGTTATTGTAGGATTTGTTTTTGCTATGATGATACTTGCTGTACATTTAATATCGCTACTTAGCATTAATCGCTCGCGCGATATTGCGCTTGGTGTTGGTGCGGGCGTTGGGCTTATCTGTATGTTGATGGTGGTTGCTATTACGGATGTTGATTTGTCGATTTTGGGCGTATTTGTGGGTAGCATTGTATCTTTTGGACTTGTTTGGGTTGTTAAGTTTTTTGATAAGGTCAAAGATTATTCGCGCGTGGAACACGTGCGTTTTGATGATGATGACGCAGTTTATTATGTGAAAATTGTGCCCAAGGTGAAGGCTTCTAGTAAAAAGAATTAGGTGATATTATGGCTGAGTGGATTTCTAATGCATTTAATTTGCCAGAGTTTGCTATGCCCAGTTTTGGTATTGGGTCTATTTTAGATATTGCGCTAATTGCTTTTGTTGTATACAAATTGCTTGGGTGGATACGTCAAACACGTGCTTGGGGTGTTTTTAAAGGTATTGGCACGCTTGCTATGATATATCTTATTGCTTATTTTTTGGGTATGCACACGACGATTTGGATTATCAACCAAACGGTTACTTGGGCTGTTATTGCTCTTATGATTATTTTTCAGCCAGAGCTACGCAAGGTTTTGGATAAATTGGGTAAAGGACGACGGTTGCCGTTTTTAGCCTTTATGGAAGAAGAAAAGCCCGATAATTCGATAGTTATGATGGAACAAATTGTCGATGCTGTTGTAAAGATGGCGAAGGTGAAAACGGGTGCACTGATTGTGATAGAGCAGGATGTGCCTATTAAGGAGTTAGAATCTAGCGGTGTTCCGCTTGACGCTATGATTTCAAGCCAGCTTTTGGTAAATATTTTTGAAAAAAACACCCCATTACACGATGGGGCAGTTTTGATACGTGAAAACCGCATTAAGGCGGCGACTTGTATTTTGCCGCTTACATCAGAACATTTGGATAGCAGTCTTGGAACTAGGCATAGGGCGGCTGTTGGTGTTTCCGAAACAGTAGATGCTTGTGTTTTGGTGGTTTCGGAGGAAACTGGTGCTGTATCTATTGCTAAAGACGGTAAACTGTACCGTAATTTGACGGCGGACGAGGTTCGTAAAATGCTTTTGAGCAATATTCGCCCACAGCAGAAGACTAAGAGGTTTAAATCGCGGGGGAAAAAGTGATGGCGGGGAAATTTGATAAATTTAAAAAGAATTTCGTTGCTAATCTGCCATTTAAGGTGGTGGCTGTTTTGATTGCTTTTGTGTTGTGGTTTGTGGTGCTTAATACTACTGACCCTGTGGGCATACACCCTGTACGTATTCAATTGCAAGTGCTGAATGTGGATTCTTTAACTGGAGCACCTGCAAATTTATTTCTGGAGAATGAGGTGCAGTTACGCTCGCAATGGATAACCGTACAGGTACGTGGCACAAGTCGTGAGGTAGAAGCGGTTCGTTCGACTTTAACTGCTTATATTGATTTATCAGATGTAAGTATACTTTCTGCTGTCACTGTCCACAATCGTCCTACTGTACCTGTTAATATAAGTGGTAATTTTAGCGAAAATGCGGTTATTTTGAGCCATAATCCGCCACGGGTTGAGCTTCGTTTGGATGAATTTGTTTCAAAAGATATTGAACTAGAATTTGCAGAAATAGGCGTTGTGGATTCTGATTACGAGGCTTTTTGGAATGAAGCAACGATTTATCCCAATGTTTTGCGGGTTTCTGGCCCTTCGGAGAGGGTTAACCGCATTGAACGATTGCTTGTAGAAGTTGATATGTCTGGAAGAACAGAAAGCGTTGGTCTTGTGGGGCATATACCTTTAGCGGTTGACGCGAGTGGTGTACCTGTTAGTGCGGCTAATGTCAGGATTGATTCTGTTACGGTTAATATACCGATTTATAGGCGTGGTAGTGTGCAAATCTTGACACCTGCTGTGCAAGGCTCTCCGATGGTGGGCTTTGGTGTTGCGGGTGTTAGCGTAAGCGTTACAAATGTGCCGCTTGCAGGTAACTGGGGCGAGATTTCTGTAATGAATCCGATTGTATTACCGCCTGTACAGCTAGATGACGAGATTGCGAGTTTTAGCTTAATGCATAATATAGCTGACTTTTTGCCGCCTGGGGTTTTTGTGGTTAACCCAATCCACAATCAGATTGCTGTTAATGTGGATATAGAGCCAATTGTTGACCGTAGCTTTACTGTGGCAATCAACAATATTGTCGTCATTGGTGTATCGAACGATTTTGCTTTTTCTTCACCGCAAATTAGCTTTGCGGTTAGGGGCTTAGAGAGTGTTATTGCAAATATTAGTAATATTCCTGTTTCAGTTAATTTGGCGGGATTTGACGTTGGTATACATCAGATTAATGTCGTTCTTAACTTGCCTGCTGGCGTTATTATTGTAGGTAGTCCACCAACGATAATTGTGGAGATTTTTGGTGAGGATACGACCTTTCCGCCAGACGAGCCAATTGATTTGCCGCCGGATGACGATGAGTCAATTGATAATAATGAAAATAGTGATGATGAAGTAGGGGGATAATTAAATGGTTAAATTTGGAACGGATGGAATTAGAGGAGTAGCCAATACAGAATTGACGGCGAAAATTGCTTTTGAAGTGGGGCAAGCTGGGGCTTTGGTGCTTTGCAAAGGTGTAGAACGTCCGCAAATGTTGATTGCTTCTGACACCCGACATTCTTGCGATATGCTTGTTATGGCTTTGTCTGCGGGTGTTTGCTCTGTTGGTGTGGATGTTGTGGATTTGGGAATTTTACCATCGCCTGGCATTGCGGCTTTAGTTAAAAAATATGGTGCGGCGGCGGGCATTATGGTTTCGGCATCGCATAATCCATATTATGATAATGGGATTAAGTTTTTTACTGCCGAAGGTTTTAAGCCAGCTGATGCGGTTGAACGTGAGATTGAGGCGACTATAGGCAATGTATGGGAAGAAGAATTGCCCAAAGGTACTGCAATTGGTAGCACTTTTTCATCTGCAAAGGCTCAGGATGATTATGTTGAATTTTTAAAAGAATGCGTGTTTAATTCTTCTTTTGAAGGTATGACTATTGCGCTAGATTGTGCCAATGGTGCGGCTTTTGAGGTTGCGCCGGATGTTTTTGAGCAATTGGGGGCAACGGTACATATTATGGGTGATTCGCCCGATGGTGCGAATATTAACGATAAATGCGGTTCAACATATATTAGCACACTTGTTGAGTTTATGAAGGATAAGGGTTGCGATTGCGGTTTTGCTTTTGATGGTGATGGCGACCGATTGTTTGCTGTGGATGAATTGGGAAATGTGCTTGACGGCGATATGGTAATGGCAGTTTTGGCACAGCGTATGGCAGAGCGTGATAAACTGGCTAAAAATACGGTTGTTGCGACCGTTATGAGCAATTTGGGATTTATTAATGCTATGCGTGATAGCGGAATAGAGGTGGAGCAAACGGCTGTTGGCGACCGTTATGTGCTTGAACGTATGAAAGAAGGCGGCTTTACGTTAGGCGGCGAACAAAGTGGGCATATAATATTGTATAATCATCAAACGACGGGTGATGGACTTTTAGCGGCTTTGGCGGTTGCTTTGATTATGAAAACCAGCGGAAAAACATTGTCGGAGCTAAATATTGTTAAGCCTATGCCACAGGTGCTTGTCAATGTGAAAGTCTCAAATGATTCTAAGGAAAAAATTATGGAACAGGCAAATGTTGCGGCAGCTATTGCTGATTTAGAAACGAAATACAGTGGTAGCAAGGGTAGGGTGCTTATTCGTCCATCTGGAACTGAGCCGCTTTTGCGGATTATGATTGAAGGGGTAGATATGGGTGAAATTAAGGCGGATGCAACGTCACTTGCTAATATGATGGAGGGCAAGAAATGATTGGTATTATTGGGGCAATGGAAGTTGAGATACGAAATATTTTGGATAAAATGGAAAATATTAAAACGAAAAATATTGGCAATGTAGACTATTACCAGGGTGAACTTGGCGGGCGGTCTGTTTTGGTGGCTTTATGCCGTGTAGGTAAGGTTAATGCGGCACACGCAACATCTATTATGATTGCGAATTTTGATGTTACCGGCATTATTAATGTTGGTGTTGCTGGCGGAATTTCTGCTGATGTTGGTATTGGCGATGTTGTGGTTTCTAGCGATTTGGTTCAACACGATGTGGACGCAACTACTTTTGGCTATGCGTTGGGACATGTGCCAAGCCTTGATGATGCATTTTTTGCGGCGGATGGTGCTTTGGTTAATGCTACGAAAAAAGCAGGTGAAAATGTGCTTGCGAAATATGGGCGCAAGTTGCATATTGGGCGAATTGCAACGGGCGACCAATTTATTGCTTCGCCTATAGATAAAGTTATGATTGAAGGTAATTTTGGTGCATTGGCTGTAGAGATGGAAGGTGCGGCTATTGCGCAGGTTTGCACGCTTACCAATACACCTTTTGTGGTGATTAGGGCGATTTCGGATAAAGCAGATGGCACAGCACACGAGGATTTTCCTGCTTTTGTGGATGAAACCGCACAAATTTCTGCGGCGATTGTTATGGATATGGTTAGTAATTTGTAATTTTCGTATATAGCAAACACAAGTGTATTTTGCCCGAAGTAATCAGTATTATAACAAATGCCCAATCTGCATAGCTTGTTGTTTTCTCATAATATACTTCTCCTTTCGGAATACAAAAAACGAAAAGATTGATTTCTTTTCGTTTTTTGTTGCGAGATGTGCGCTCTATTCAAACCACTGCGTATTAAAGTTTGCAAATTGACGGGATATTGTTGCGAATAATCCGCCTGCGCCATCTTCCATATTTGTTAATATTATCAAAATATATGGGGAAGGGGCATAGATAATTGCTGCGTCGTGAAAAGAAGCGTTTGCCCAGCCGTATTTTTGTGCAGTTGGGTGGCTAGCAATAATAAAACCGGGTGCCGCTAGAAGGTCGGCACGCAATAAATGCGCAAACTGCCCGTCAGAGCTAATATAATTATGTACAGCGTAAGTCCAAATTAGTTTGTCGCTAACATTTGTATTTTGCGAGCCTATATTGCCTATAAAAGTAGGGTTTGCGCCGATTTCTGCAGCAAAATCGGCGTATGTAAAGGTTTGTGTTCTTGTATGGCGTATTAGCATATGTTGCGCCACATTGTCGCTGTGGATGATACTACGGCGCAATAGCTCTTGCGTGGTGAAATGCGTGCCGAAAGCCATATTTTGTATATGACCTGTACCATCACGCCAATCCGCTGCTGTATAAGTATGAATATGTTGCAAATTTATCATACTACGCTCTGCAAGCGTGTAGACATAAAGGGCGTGGTTTAGCTTGTTAAGGCTTGCACCAAAGAAAATTCGATTAGGATTGTATGTATAGATAAACCCTGTGTCAAGATTTTTATATAACACAGCAATATTGTTTCCGTGGGGTCTTAGCAGATTATCCAAGATGGTTGTTGGTGGTGAAAAATCCAAATTAACCCATTTTTGTCCCAACCAAGTATCTATCAGTAGCCAAGCATCATCTTCTTCTATAATAGAAACTACTTGAGGTGGCATATGTGCTATGGGATTGGTATCGGTTTTATTATCAAAGATTGCCATACGTTGCCCTATATAGCGATTATTTAATTCTGAATTAACCCAAAGGTGTCCGTAGCTCGTGTTAATTAAATGCCAGCCGCCGTCCGAAACCTTTGTAAAAATAACTTCTTGCGGTGCAAAAGCGGTTATTAGCTCGGAATAAAAGCTAGGCTCGGTATACGCCGAAAATCCCCAAGGTATATAGACGACAGACGCTTCCTGTTTGTCTTCGTAATAAGACTCATCATCAGCAAAAGTGGGAAACGCCCAAATGTATGTAAACAACATAGCGGTGACGAAAATCACATAAAAATAACGTCTAATCATATTCAGTTCCTTTCGTTTAAGTCTGGGCGGTATTTGTAAAGCTCTGCTAAAAAACCGCTTTTATCTTTTACTAAGATGGCTATTGGGTTCTTGCGCCCCATATTCAGTTCGATGTCGCTCATTTGTCCTTTGGCTGTGTTTATGCCTATAATATCGGTGTATAAAACGTGCTGGCGAAATAGACCTTGTTTTATGAATATTTCTTTGTCGCTGAAAAAATATCCGCCAAAGACATATGTCGCAACTATATTAGCAAAAGCAAGCCCAGTAAAGGATAGTGCAATAATGCTTAAAATCCCAATACGACCTTCAATGACATTTAATGTGGTGCTAAAAACCACCAATGCCACACAAGCAATAAGTATTATTGCAATGCCTTTTGGCATCCTTGGCTTAAATCGCAGTTGGCGCAAGATGACCCGCTCCCTTCATCGCAATTTATGTTTAAATTTGAAATACGGTTATTTAATTCCAACAAAAATCCATTTTTGTCTATAACTGTAATTGTTATAGAGTGCTTTTTACCTACGTCGAGCAATACATCACCCTCATATCTTTTTGCTACATTGCCGATTGATACGCTTTTTATTTCGCAGTAGGGTATTTTTTTGATTATTATGCCAGATGTGGCGATTATTTCTTTTTCTCCAAAAATATATGCACCATACAAACGCTCGATAATGAACATAGCGAGCGCAAAAAGGCTTGCGACCCCTGCAAATATGGCTATGGCGGAAATTTCTCCTCGTAAGAAATTTACAATATTAACGGCAATAATCAATCCCGTGGAGATTATAATACCAAACCCTGCAAAAATTGGCGTACTCGTTTTAAAACACATATTTAATCCCCTTATAAACGTGATTTAAAATCGTTATAACCAAATTGTTTTACAAGCTCGACATCACTATTTTGACGCAAAACGGCTATGTCGGGTAGTTTCATACCGTTAAATGTGTTGGTCTTGACCATAGAATATATAGCCATATCGGTAAAAACAAGCCTGTCACCGATTTTTATAGGTTCGTTGAAAGAATAATCGCCGATAATGTCGCCAGCAAGACAGGTTGGTCCGCCTAGGCGGTATGTGTGTGGTTTTTCGCTTGCTTCGCCACTGTTTATTATATGCGGGCGATATGGCATTTCTAATACGTCAGGCATATGGCACGCCGCTGATGTGTCTAAAATTGCAATATCCATTTCATTGTGGATGATGTCGATAACCTCGCCGATAAGATAGCCCGTGTCAATGGCAACGGATTCGCCTGGCTCGAGATAAATTTCTATGTCTTTATAAGTATTTTTAATAGAAATTATTAAGTTTATTAATAGGTTGATGTTGTAGTTGTCTTTGGTTATGTGATGCCCGCCGCCAAAATTAAGCCATTTCATTTGTGGTATAAACTTGCCAAACTTTGCTTCAAACGCTGTCCAAGTTGCCGCCAAATCTTCCGCACCTTGTTGGCAAAGGGTATGGAAGTGTAGCCCTTCAATGCCATCAAGCAAATCCGGGCGAAATTGTGCATAAGTAACGCCCAAGCGTGAATTAGGTGCGCAAGGATTGTAAATAGCATAATCGCCCGTAGAAAATTCTGGATTAACACGTATGCCGCAAGATTTGCCCGTCATTTGCAGTTTAAAGCGTTGCCATTGTGAGAAAGAGTTAAAAACAAAATGGTCGCAGATTTTAAGCAATTGCGGCATTTCACGCTCGGTGAAAGCAGGAGAAAATATGTGATTTTCTCCGTTGAAATGTTCGTGGGCAAGCTGGGCTTCGTGTAAACCTGACGCACAAGTTCCATCGAGATATTGAGAAATAAGCGGATAAAGATGATACATAGAGAATGCTTTTTGGGCGAGCAGGATTTTTGCTTCGCTACGCTTTTTTACATCTGCTAGAATTTTTAAATTACGAATAACTAATGCTTCATCCACTATGAAATATGGGGTTTGTAGGGCGTGTATATCAAAATTCATATTATCCTCCTCAAGTTGTAGGGACACAATATATTGTGTCCCTACCATATGCGACAGGTTGTGCTAGCTAACCAAGACAGGATTGAAACATTCGTGCCACGGTAAGCCCCACTGGTTAAGGGCATCCATAAATGGGTCTGGGTCAAATTCTTCTACATTAAATACGCCTGCGCCCATCCATTTGCCTTGTAGCATAAGCATTGCACCAATCATAGCTGGTACGCCTGTGGTGTATGATATAGCTTGCGAACCTACTTCAGCATAACATTCTTGATGATCGCAAATGTTGTATAGGTAGTAGTTTTTAGGTTGTCCGTCTTTTATGCCTTGGAAGATATTGCCGATATTGGTTTTGCCTTTTGTGCGTGGCCCAAGCGAAGCTGGGTCTGGCAAAACGGCTTTTAAAAATTCTAGCGGAATGATTTGTTGTCCTTTGAAGTCGATAGGCTCTATGCTGGTCATACCCACATTTTCAAGCACATTAAGGTGTGTGATATATTTTTCGCCAAAGGTCATAAAAAAGCGTATGCGTTTTAAGCCTTTGATATTTTTTGCCAAACTTTCCAATTCTTCGTGATAAAGCAAATACATATCCTTATCGCCAATTTCTTTGAAATTGTATTGTCGTTTTATTTCCAGTGGTTGGGTTTCAATCCACTTGCCATTTTCCCAATATTTGCCATTTGAAGTGATTTCACGGATATTAATTTCGGGGTTAAAGTTGGTGGCGAAGGGATAGCCGTGGTCACCGCCATTTGCGTCTAAAATGTCTATATAGTGAATTTCGTCAAAATGATGTTTTGCTGCATATGCTGAGAAAATACCTGTAACACCAGGGTCAAAACCGCAACCAAGCAGTGCCATCAAACCCGCTTCTTTAAAACGCTCTTGATATGCCCATTGCCAATGATATTCAAATTTTGCGGTGTCTTTTGGTTCGTAATTTGCGGTGTCAAGGTAATGCACACCTGTTTCTAGGCAAGCGTCCATAATTGTTAGGTCTTGGTATGGCAAAGCGAGGTTCATCACCATAAAAGGCTTATATTCGTTTATTAATGCGACAAGCTCTGGAACATTATCGGCATCGACCTGCGCTGTGGATATTTTTAGCTTGCTTTGCGAGATTTTTGCTTCGATGGCAGTCTTAAGCTCGTCGCAACGTGCCTTTGTGCGGCTTGCAATCATTAGCTCTGTAAAAACACTGTCGTTTTGCGCCAGTTTGTGTGCGGCAACGCTTGCCACGCCGCCTGCGCCTATCATTAAAATTTTACCCATTTTGTGTACCTCCTATTGTAAGTATTAGTTCCCTTAATATTTTGCAAGCTGTTGCCGTGGAAACGCCGCTTGTATCATAATTTGGAGCTAGTTCCACAATATCACAGCCTATTACATTGAATTTTTGTAGGTGCAAGATGTCGTTAAGCAGGTCGTTAAAGGTCATACCGCCTGCCTCTGGTGTGCCTGTTCCTGACATTGTTGATGGGTCTAGCACGTCCAAATCTAACGTAAAATAGACGGGTTTGCCTATGAAATGCTCTAGGGTTTGTGCTAGGTGGGTTTTGCGCCATTCAAACTCCTCTTTTGTACCGCTTCGCACACCTACTTGGAAAATTTTATTATCACCGATAAGGTCGTGGCAACGGCGTATTACTGTGGCGTGGGACAATTCTTCACCCAAATAATCTTGTCGCAGGTCTGTGTGTGCGTCAAAGTGTATTATGTGAAGGTCGGGATATTTTTTGTATGCGGCACGTATTGCGCCTAGGGTTACTAAGTGTTCACCACCTATCATTATCGGTGTTTTGTTGTCTGACAAAATTTCGGCGGTGGCTTGCTCTATCATATCTAGCACAACGGTGGGGCTTCTACCGTAAAGCTCTAAATCGCCTGCATCGTATACAGCTACGTCGGCTTCTAAATCTTTGTCAATATAGGGACTGTAGGTTTCTAAGGCGTAAGATTCACCACGCATTGCGGCGGGTGCAAATCTTGCGCCAGGACGGTTTGATGTGGTTGCGTCATATGGTGCGCCAAATAGCACAATTTGGGCATTTGCGTAATCGCTGTCGCAACCCAAAAAATTTTGTATATTTCCGTGTTTATTTAGCATTTTCTTTCCTCCCTTTAAAATACTCTGCAATCCAGCTTGTTAAGGCGACTATCACGAAAATTATAGAGCTAGATATAAATGCTGAGATATAGGCGTTTGGTGGTAGTTCTCTAAACAATTGCCTAGTAAGCCAAGTAAAGCCCAACAATATAGCGTTGATGACAATGAAAGCAAACAACAACCTTAGCCACATATTGACTTTTAGCTTTTCAGTAAACACTATTGCTATAATTGCTACAAAAATGGTTACTAGATTGTGTAAAATATTTTCGTGTGATACATCAAGTTCTCCCTGAAAAAATGCAAAGACCAAATTTGCTATTGTGAAGGCCGTAAACATATTGCTACTGATTGAAAAGCCCCTTTTTAATATACTAAAAAATTCGCCTTTAAGCATTTGTTCCACCCTTTTTTCTTGCGAGTTCTTCTATACCTCGTCAAGCAGTTTAATTACGTGGTTTGGCAGGGCAAAAGAGCCTATGTGCAATGTTGTGTTGTAATAGCGGGTATCAAGCCCTAAATTTTTCCAAATATCCCTTTGCATATCACGGGTCGGATGTAGAGTTTTTGAGCCAAAACCAAAAAGCCAATGCCCGCCGGGATACGTTGGAACGTGTGCCTGATAAGCTCTTGCTATTGGAAAAGAGCCTTTTATGCGGGAAAATGCACGTTGTGTTGAAACTATATCGCCGTGGTAAAATGCGCCGCCTAGTTGGTTTACCATTATGCCGTTATCTGTTAGAGCGTTATAGCAATTGCCGTAAAATTCTTTTGTAAACAAGCCTTCACCAGGACCTATTGGGTCTGTAGAATCTACTACTATAAGGTCATAAACATTGGTATGCTTGCGCACGAAGCGTAAGCCGTCTTCGTAAAATAGTGTTAAACGAGGGTCGTTTAGACTACAAGCGGTGAAGGGTAGGTGGATACGAGCGGCATCTACCACCATTTTATCAATTTCTACCATATCTATGCGTTTTATATTTTTGTAGCGAGATAGTTCGCGTACCATACCGCCATCGCCTGCGCCTATTATTAATACATTTTCGATATTAGGGTTAACCGCCATTGGTACGTGTGCGAGCATATCGTGATATACAAATTCGTCCATTTCTGTTAGCATTGTAAAGCCGTCCATTATTAGCATACGCCCAAATTCTACGGTTTCATATATGTCTATGCGTTGAAAATCGCTTTGTCCGTGAAAAAGTTGTTTTTTTAGCTTTATATCCAATTTAACGCTAGGCGTGTGGATTTCTGAAAACCAAAGTTCCATATTGCCCTCCATATTAATTATTTCACAACAAGTATTTTTTCTACATTAGGGTCTTGTGTTCCGCTTAGGCTACAACCTTTTTCTTTGGCATATTCGACATAATCTAATGCCTCTGCCGTTATTAGCTCACCAGGAGCTAAAACAGGTATGCCTGGTGGGTAGCACAACACTAATTCGCCGCTTATGCGTCCTTTGCTATTTTTCAAATCTAAAAGCTCTTTTTCTCCGTAAAAAGCGGCTTGCGGGGTTATTATTAATTGCGGATGGGTATATTCGTAATTAAGCATACCTTTTGGCGGTTTGCCGTGTATGCGTACTACTTCCGAAAGGGCAGAACATAGGCGTTCTATATCCTTTTTGCTATCACCAACGCTGATATAGGCTAGGATATTGCCTATATCACCAAATTCTATTTGAATATCATAATCATCTCGAAGAATGTCGTAAACTTCTATGCCTGCAAGCCCTGTTTTTAAAGTGTTTACAGATAGCTTTGTGGTGTCAAAATCGTATATGCTACTGCTATTTATCAGCTCTTTGCCAAAGGCATAAAATCCGCTTATATGATTGATTTCTTCACGTGCATAATTTGCATAATCAATCACTTGTTTAAAGATTTTTTTACCGTGAAGCGCAAGGTTTCTACGGGAAATGTCAAGGCTTACCATTAGTAAGTATGACGCAGATGTGGTTTGGGTCAGGTTGATAATTTGACGCATATAACCGTTGTCCACATCTTTGCCTAAAAGCAAAATAGAGCTTTGCGTAAGCGACCCGCCAGATTTGTGCATAGAAACTGCAGCCATATCTGCACCAGCAGCCATTGCGGATATTGGCAGGTTGTCGCCAAAGTAAAAATGTGTGCCGTGGGCTTCGTCGACCAAAACCAACATACCATATTTATGCGCAAGCTCTACAACGCCCTTTAAATTTGAACAAATGCCATAATATGTTGGGTTGTTAAGAAGTATGGCTTTTGCGTCTTTGTTATCTTCGATTGCCGTTTTAATATCATCAAAGCACATACCAAGTGATATTCCAAGGTTTTTATCCGTATCAGGATAAATATAATGAGGTACGGCACCTGATAAAATCAAGGCAGTGGGGACGGATTTATGCACATTTCTGGGTAGAAGGATTTTATCGCCTGCCTTGCAAGCCGCCAATATCATAGCTTGTACAGAGCTTGTTGTACCGCCGACCATAAAAAAGGCGTGATGTGCGCCAAAAGCCGCCGCCGCAAGTTCTTCCGCTTCTTTGATAACCGAAACGGGGTTGCCTAGTAGGTCGAGGGGTTTCATCGAATTTACATCCAACGACAACGCTTTTTCGCCTAAAAAAGCCGCCAAATCGGGGTTGCCTCGTCCCCGTTTGTGTCCGGGAACGTCAAAAGGCACCACACGGCGGCGGCTTAGTTCTTGCAATGCTTGCATAATGGGTACTTTATCTTGGTTACAAAATTTATCAGTCAAATATATTCACCCCGCTAAAAATTTCAATCATCTCTTGACGCAGGCTATTTGTGATGTCCAGACGTTTTTTAGGAGCAATCTCGTATGCGTCTGTTTTAAACAAATAATCTTGCAGGTCTACATTTTTAACCATCATTTTTGTATGAAACAAATTGTGCTGATACACATTCATATCTACAGCATCATATATTTCTAGCGTTTTATCATCTATATAGTCTTGTATACTCGTCAAATTATCGTCCAAAAATACTTTCTTGCCTTGCATATCACGGGTAAAGCCGCGAACACGATAATCCATTGTGATAATATCGCTGTCGAAGCTACTTATAAGGTAGTCCAAAGTAGATAGTGGTGTGATTTTACCGCAGGTTGATACATCAATATCAACACGGAAGGTAGCGATTTTTGTGTCGGGATGAAATTCTGGGTATGTGTGTACTGTAATATGGCTTTTATCAAGATGTGCCGCAACGGTATCTTTTTCTACGGTAGATGTTGCCCTAATGGCTTCTTCTGCCACCAAAATGGTAACAGAAGCACCTTGCGGGTCATAATCTTGTTTAGAAATATTTAGTACGTGAGCACCAATCATATCTGTTACGTGTAACAAAATATTTGTAAGGCGTTCTGAATTATATTCTTCGTCAATATAGGCGATATAATCCTTTTTTTCACGTTCGTTGCCCACATAGCAAATGTCGTATATATTAAAGCTCAACGACTTTGTCAAATTGTTAAAACCATACAATTTTAGCTTATCTGCCAATTTTGCCCCACCTCACAAAAGTAGTAATAAAGGCCTCAAGCGTATTACTTCCAGCTTGAGGCCTTTCGTGAGATTATTATAAGGTATAGGGAATTTTTTGTCAAGGATTATTTTTTATTATATTTAATTTTTGGTAATTGCAGATTGTTAATATCGTTAAGAGGAAATAGGTCTTCTAAATAAAATGTACCGTGTGGATGATTGCTAAAAAATAGGCTCTTTGCAACAAAAGCGGCTATTTTTCCTGTAAGCATAGAGTTATTATTGGAGAAGTGTCTATGTAATGTATGCCGTTAGTTGCACAATATTTTGCAAAGTCTAAATTTTTTGGCGAAAGACACATCACTACAACAGATATGTTTTTTAATGCGTTATAATAGCTATTTCTATCGTATATATCCAAATAAAGCGCATTGATTTTTCCGTTGGTTTTTGTCACGAGCGATTTGGCTTTTTCTAAATTTCTGCCTGCCACTATAACTTTATTTGGCAAAACCTTTGAAAGTTCTAACGTAACATATTTGCCAACCTGACCATATCCGCCAATGATTAATATTTTATCTTGCACAACAAAACCTCCTTAAAAAGACGATTTGCGCAAATCTCGATCCATTGGGTATTTTCGGTCAACCCAATCGGTGTTTTGCGGTACTTTTTCCAATGCGGTTTCAAACATTTTTATTTTTGCATCCATATCGTCTGCATAGCTTAAAATAAGGGCTTCGATGATTTTTGGTAGTACAGGCGAGCCATATTCCTGTTTGCCGTGGTGCGATATGACACAATGTGTCAATAGGTGTTTTAACTTCTCGGGAAAACCTTCGATTTTAGCAGCTTCGGTTGAAATTAGGTCGCAACACATTACTATATGCCCAATTAATTTACCGCTGTCTGTATAGTCGTTATCCGGAAAATCTGATAATTCATAAATTTTGCCTAAATCGTGTAAAAGTGCAGCAGAAATTAGCAAATCACGATTAACGAATTTGTATCTTGGAGCTAGAAACTCGCATATTTGCGCAACATTAAGGGTGTGTTCGCAAAGACCACCCATATATGCGTGGTGGTTGGATTTTGCGGCAGAGCGACGTAAAAATGTGTCGCGAATATCTTCGTTATGTACGAAGATATTGCTCATTAGTTGTTGTAAATACTTGTTTTGAAAGCTGTCGATAAATGCGGTTGTGGCTTTGTAAATTTCGTCAATATCTCGCTCTGTGGTGGGAATATAATCGGCTTCTAAAAATTCGCCTTGCATTGATTTTCGGATTTTTGCAATGTTTAGCTGTAGTTCGTCATTAAAATTATTAACCCTCGTGTCTATCTTTATTACATCGCCAGCCTCAAACGCCTGTATGTCGTTGTTTAATGTCCAAACACGCCCTACAATTTCACCTGTTTTGTCCGCCAAAACAAGCGACATATAGTTTTTACCGCTCTTTGATTTCATAATCTCTTTTTTCTTACATAAATAATGCACTATTAGTTGTTCGCCTTCGTGTAAATCGCTTATATATCGCATAATGATATTTCCTCCCATTCTTCTAAAAGGTGGTGCAATCTTTCTTCTAACTCGGTTTTTGCGGCATATTCTTTTGCGGCGGCTTCGGCGTTTGTCGCTATGTCTTCTCTTGATAAAATCTCATCTTGTGCAGCAATTGATATTTCGGTTTCTTCTATCATTTTTTCTAATTTTTGGATACGGGCTTTTGTTTGGCGGATTTTTGCCTGCTGTTCTTTTTGCTCCAAATATGACTGTTTATTGCTAGTTTCGGGAATGTCTTGCGGGTGACCATTAGTCGACCCTGCAATTGACGACGTGTTATTTTCCATTTGTTTTTCGGTATAATAATCGTAGTTTCCAAGATAAGATATAGCGCAATTGGGAGTGAGCTCGTATATTTTGTCGGCGGTATTATTAATAAAATATCTGTCGTGGCTGATGTATAATACAGTGCCTTCGTAGGTATTTACAACCCCTTCCAAAATCTCTTTGCTAAAGAGGTCTAGATGGTTTGTCGGCTCATCTAGCAGCAAAAAATTAACGTCGGATAGCATTAATTTTGCCAGCGCAACACGACCACGCTCGCCGCCTGAAAGTGCTGATATTGGCTTAAAAACATCATCACCTATGAATAAAAAGGCGGCTAGAGCATTGCGAATTTCTACATTCTTCATACGTGGGAAATTATCGGAAACCTCCATAAACACAGTTTTTTCTAGGTCATCAAATTTTAAGGTTTGGTCGTAGTAACCTATTTTTACATTACTGCCCAACATTACGGCATTATCGCCCTCGATAATCATTTTAAAAAGTGTTGTTTTACCAATGCCGTTTTCGCCGATTAATGCGACTTTTTCACCTTTGTTTATTGCTACATCCACATTTCTAAACAACTTGCGGTTGCCAAAGATTTTTTCGGCATTTTTAATACGCAAGACATCGTTGCCGCTGGATGTTTTGGGGGACAACGCAAGTCGCATTGGGCTTGGTGCGGCTTGCGGTGCGTCTAGCCTTTCAACTTTCGCAAGCTGCTTTTCTTTGCTTCTTGCTCGTTTTAGTGATTTTTCACGGTTAAAAGATTTTAACAGGGCAATGGATTCTTCTTGTTTTTTAATATCACGTTGTTGGTTGGCGTAGTGTTTTTCGGCAATCTCTAAATCCTTTGTTTTTTGCTCTACAAATGCTGAATAATTGCCATTGTAAGATTTTGCTACGCCACGCTCTATTTCAATTACTTTTTTAACCACTTTATCCAAGAAATATCGGTCGTGGGATATTATAAGTACACAACCATCATATTCCCGCAGAAAATAATCCTCTAACCATCCTATTGCGCCTATGTCTAGGTGGTTTGTTGGTTCGTCAAGCAGTAGCAAATCAGGCTTTGATAATAGCAATTTACCCAAACCAACACGGGTTTTTTGACCGCCTGATAGCTGTGCAATCGGTAATTCGTGTTCGTTAGGCAAAAAGCCCAAACCGCTTGCTACACCACGTACACGGCTTTTATATTCATAGCCGCCTGCGTTTTCAAATTCGTGCGTCATCTTTGCGTATTTTGACATAGATTTTTCAAGGGTTACGCCTTCTTGTGAAGCCATTGCCTGCTCTAGTGTGCGAATATCTTCCTCAAGCTGTTCAAGATGAGCAAAGACGGACAATAACTCCTCTGAAATAGTATGTTGCAGATTTAAATCCATATTTTGTGCCAAATGCCCAATTTTTGCACCTTTTGCGATGGAAATTTCGCCGCTGTCGGCGGGTTGTTCGCCCAAGATAATTTTAAACAGCGATGTTTTGCCTGCGCCATTAACGCCGACAAGCCCCGCCTTTTGTTTTGAGGCAAGGTTAAAACTTATATTTTTTAATATTTGCGTTGCTCCAAAAGACAGCGATATGTCTTTGCTAGAAAATATCATTTGTAATCACCAAAACATATTATAGCATTGATGAGGTTTTGGGTCAAGTGCGAAACATTTTATGTGACAAGAGAAAGGCAAAAAGGACGAAATCTCGTCCTTTTTATTTTAGAAAAGATATTGCAGCACCTAGTTGTTTTAGGTCGCCGGCTATGTCCTCGTAGCCACGTTGGATGTAGTGGGCGTTTTCTACTACGGTTATGCCGTGGGAGGCTAAACCTGCTAGTATTAGAGCAGCACCGCCACGTAGGTCTTTTGCGTAGGTTACTCTGCCACGTAATGCGGCAACGCCTTCGATAAGGAAGCGGCGATTGTCGGTATTGGTGATTTTTGCACCCATTTTGGATAGCTCTGCTATATGGGCATCACGGGCTTCAAATAATTTTTCGTTGATGGTGCTTGTGCCGTGGGCTGTAGCGAGCAAGGCGGTGAATTGCGGCTGCATATCGGTAGGAAAGCCTGGGTGTGGTGCGGTGGTAAGCGGCGAGGGTAGGGCGATTGGTCGGTGCTTCATTGTTAGGTTGATTTCGTTGCCGTGGCACACTATTTTTGCTCCTGTTTGAGCTAGTGCGAATGCCACGGGCGAAACATCCTTATAATTGACATTTTTTAGCGTTATGTTTCCACGGGATATTGCGCCTGCGACCAAATATGTGCCAGCGACGATTCTGTCGGGCATTATCGAATATTCTGCCGAATGTAGTTTTGTTACGCCGTTTATTGCGATTGTTTCGGTGCCTGCGCCATTTATGTTTGCTCCAGCTTTATTTAGGAAGTTTTGTAAATCTACAACTTCAGGCTCTTTTGCGGCATTGGTTATTGTGGTTTCGCCTTTAGCGTATACTGCTGCTAACATAGCGTTTTGGGTAGCACCAACGCTTGGTGTTGACAAACACATTGTGTTTCCGATTAGCTTGTCGGCTTTTGCGGCGATTATATCTGGGTTTTGGTCGAATGTTGCGCCAAGTGCCGAAAAGGCGTTAATGTGCATATCTATTGGTCTTTCGCCTAAGCGGCATCCACCTGGTGTTGTGCTTGAAAATTCGCCGAAGCGTGAAAGCAATGCGCCTGCAAAAATAATAGATGAACGCATTTTTTGTACGTGAGATGTGGGGAGGCTGGTCTTGTCAATATTTGTTGCATCGACAATTGCCGTATAACCGTCATATAATACTTTACAGCCTAGATGACGAAGGATTTCTATAGATGTGTGTGTGTCTGAAATATTTGGACAATTGTGTATAGTAGATTTACCGTTAATTAGTACGGTTGCCGCTAAAATGGGCAAAACAGCATTTTTGCTACCGCCTATTGCTACTTCTCCAAATAATTTTTTGCGCCCAATAATAACGAATTTGCTCATATGATGATACCCCCTTTTTTTGGAAGTGATACACCATAGTATTCTTGTACGGGATTATTGGTTACAGGTTGCAGATTGCACAAACAAAAAAGGCGGTATTTACCGCCTTTGGTTGATTTTTTCCTATTCTTCATCTAAATATTCTTCGCCTTTAAGGTGAAGGCTTAATTGTTTGTAGTTTTTAAGATTTTTTAGTACGTAGTTTAGTTCTTCTTCATCAAGGGTTTTGATGATGCTGTATGCTGCTTCTTGCTTTTGTTCCAATTTAGAAACGATTTTTTTTCTGCCTGTTGGTGTGCTTTGGAAAGAAGTGACAGTATCGGGTGCCATCATTGTATTTGGGTCTTCGCTTAAAAAATCGCAAATGCGTAGCATAGTGTCAAAACTTGGTGTTCTTTCACCACGCTCGATTAAGCCTATGTATGCTGTTGAAACTTTGATGAAACTAGCGAAATCCTTTGAGTTAAAGCCCATTTCTTTGCGGCGGCGGCGCATATTTTCGCCAAAATTTACACCTCTTTGGTCTACGTTTGGTCCTGGTTTCATTTTTAAATCCTCCCTCGTTGTGTTTGATTTTGTTGCACTATTGTAAATTATACGATATAATGCGACAAAATGCAAGAGCTTTTTAACAAAAAAATTATGCGAATTTTGGAAGGTTTTATCAGGCATTGATAATAAAATCACAATTAGATTTAATTTGAAATCTGTTTTGATAGGTTTTTTCCATTGGAATCCAAATTTGTTTAAATTTTTGTGCCATTGTTTCGCCATTGCGTGCGGTGATACGAAGCATTTGTTTTGTTTCGTCAATGTTAATAAATATTTTTAGGTCGTAAATGTCTATGAAGTTTGGATGTAATGAATATGACCCTTCGATAATTATTATTTTCTGTGGGTTAATTATAATTTCGTCGGCATAGCTCCATATCGAACAATCATAACGGCGGTAATTTACGGGTTGCTTTTGAGCAAGAGGAATAATCACCTCTTGCTCAAAACGTTCATAATGGATATTACCACCAATTTCTTCTGTGCGTTTGGTAGTGCGCAATTCTTGCGGAACAAAAAAATCGTCCATATGTATAACATTGCATTTAAAATGTTCGCTTAAAGTCTTTGCCAATGTAGTTTTGCCCCCTGCGGCATCTCCGTCTATTGCTACTATGACAAAATCTTGTTGCTTCGCCAAATCTTCAATTTTTGCGATAATCTTATCTTGTGTGTTGCTCGCCATAAGTACGCCATCCTGCCTTTCTTAGTGCGATAATTAGCGTTGGGATTAACACTATTTGCAATATAATACCCGTTGTAGCATTAATGAAGGCATCGCTTATGAATATTTCAAATGAAAATGGTATATCGGATACGCCTGCGATAATAGTCATTGCTAATGCCCAGATTATGCGACCTGCAATCATTGCGGCAAATAAAGATATGAATAGGTTTGGGATAGTTTTTGGTAGTTTGTGATATAAAAAGCCTATTAATGCGCCATATACGGCAAGTTCAAACACCATTGGTAGACCTGGGAGGACAAATGCGGGGTGTTGCACCATTAAAAAACGAGCTATTGGCAATAATCCGCCGACTAAAAAGCCGTAGCGTGAACCTAACATAATGCCGCAAAGTAAGACTGGGATGTGCATTGGCAATAACATACGCCCAAGAAGCATACCGCCTGTAAAAAAGGGCAGTACAAGTCCTATGGCAAGGAATAATGCCGCTAAAACTATATTTTGTATGTGTCTATTATTCATTTAAATTACCTCCTAAAAATAAAAATACCAAAAAGACCTAGCGGCATCAGCCGTTTCGGATACCTTCTTGGTATCGTTTCATTATTTAATGATTGTTGTTATTTCTGATAGATAATCTGCAATGCTGCTTGACTTCGTGCCAAGTACTATTATATTACATTTATCTATTGGTATTAGGATTTTATGTGCTGGGCTTGATGTAATGGCTTCTGCCATTTTTGCTGTTATTTCACCGTGCATAGAGTTTGTAGAAATAATACCTAAAGCACCTATAATATAATCGGCTTTGACGGCGTTGTATATAACCGCATTTTCGCCTGTTGCTGCTATGTTTGCACCTGCCTTTAACATTGCGGATGTTGCCGCTGAGTTAGTCCCAACGGCTATAATTTGTGCATTAACGAAAGGCTTTATATGCTCGATAATAGCTTTGCCCAAGCCGCCGCCCATTCCGTCGATAACGAGAATATTCATTAATCCAAATACTCCCCAAGTTCACGCATTATTGAAACTATATCAATGGTCTGCGGGCATTTTTTATTGCATTTGTCACAGAAAACGCAGTCGGATGGGTTGCCAGGGCTATCCACATTTTCTATTTTTTTGCGCAATCCAAAATCGCCGTCTACTTTATATGTATTGTAGACTTGTAAAAAGCGTGGGATGTTAATTTTTACAGGACAATTTTCGCTGTCGATACAGTAATTACAATCCGTACAAGGTGCTTGCATTTCTTTTTTAAATGCTTCTAAAGCCTTATAAAATATTTGTTCTTCATCTTCAGTCAAACCACGGTCATCTTGGAACAAACGCACATTTTCAGTAATTTGTTCTAATGTTGTCATACCGCTTAGGGCGATGAAGTTATTATCACGGTTTTTAACCCATCTAAAAGCCCATTCGGACAATGTCCACGCAGGACGGGCTTCTTTTAATATGGCTTCGGCTTCTGGCGATAATTTTGCAATACGTCCGCCACGTACAGGACCCATTGCGATTGTAGGTATACCTTTGGATGTGAGTATATCGTATTTTTGCTTGCTGTTGCCATAAATCCAGTCGTATGCATTAAGTTGTTGTAGGCAGAAATCCCATTCGTGTTGATTTACGAAGGTTTCAAAATTTTCGATACTAGCGTGTGTAGAGAAACCAAGATGTTTTATGCGTCCTAACGCCTTTTGTTCAGCAAAATATTGAATACAGCCACTGTCTATATAAGATTGGAAGTTATTATCCATAATGGCGTGTATTAAATAAAAATCAATATAATTGGTTTTAAGACGAGCAAGTTGCTCCTCAAAAACTGCTTTGTAATCAGGGTTCATAAAGATTGAAAATTTTGTTGCAAGATAATAATTAGAACGTGGGTATTTTTCTAGTGCTTCACCCAAAAACACTTCGGATTCACCACTGTGGTAACCAACCGCAGTATCATAATAGTTAATACCATTTGCCATTGCATAGTCGATAATCTCTTGTGCTTTAACCTTGTCGATAGTTGGATTTGCACCTTCTGTTAACGGTAAGCGCATATTGCCCATACCAAGCCAAGACATCTTCTTGTCCTGAAAATCACGATAAACCATAATATTCTCCTTTCGTTATTAGATGTTATTTCTATTATAAGGCAAACTGACGCAAATGTCAAATTTATTTTGCTTGACTTTGGTGTACGCGAGGAGTATAATTAAAACAAAAATGGAGGGATTATTATGAAGCGATTATGGATGGGCATAATTTCGGTGTTTGTGGCTGTTTTTGTTTTTGGTGCGGTTGCGGTTTATGCGGACGAAGTAAATACGCACGATGAGGCGGCGGCGATTTTAGAAGTTGCAATTGAAAATTTTATGGACGAGGTTCTTCAAAGGTTAGGAACATCGCCATTAGCTGCTTTTGCTGTGCTTGGCGATGCTCTGTATGACGGCGGTGTGGTTGAAATTAACCTAGCGGTTGACACAGGCAATATTCTAGCACCTGTTGTTGGTAGTAATATTACGATATATTCGCAAATGGAACAGAAGTTGCAATTTGCATTTTTAGAGCTATATGTACAGCTTTTTGGTATGGATATTCCTTTGCTTGATATGGAAATACATCAAGATGGTACACGTTATGCATTTGGCTCACCATTATTGGGTGAGGGGCTTTTTGGCTTTGACACTGACACAATTGCAGAGGATTTTACGACTTTTGCTCAATTAGTTGGTATGAACGAATATGACATTGAAATGCTTGCTTTTATACTATCTGTGTACGACTTAGAAGCTCGGTTCTTTACGCCTGATTTTGGGATTTTTGATGGTGGAGTCCTTAGTTTAGAGCGTGATGTTGAAATTTGGATGAACGGGCAAGATATTGCTGTGGATTGGATTTGGTTCGAGCTTGAAGGGGCGCAATTTGATTTTTATGTAGATAAAAATGGTCGTTTGGTCGCTATGGACATCCACGATAGATTTGATGAAGTTTGGATGAGTTTTGGTAACGATGTGCTTGATATTTGGACATTCGAGATGTATTCCCTTTATGATAATGTTATTATCGAATGGGGGATTTATGCAGACGGTGATTGGGTTGTGAACAGCTTTTCTGTTAATGACGGCTTCGATACATTCTATTTTGATATTCAGTGGGATACATACAATGGCACGGTTTTCTTTGTAGATGATTTTGGCGATGTTGTGCTTGATGCATATTTCATTCTCGGTGATGGATTTGTTTTTGAAACTATCATTGATGAATTATGGTTAAGAATTGCCGCAACGCCCCAGGAAATGGTTTTTGACGAGCTGGTGTTTGTCAATATCGACCAATGGGGTCAAAATTTTCTTGATAGACTAGAAGAAGCCCTTGATACCTTAGAAGCGTTATTTAGTATATTTAATTAAACATAAAAAAGCGACCGAAAGGGTCGCTTTTTTAATGGATTATTTTAGTTTTGGATATTGTGCTAGCTCGTCTAATTCTTCCTCTATGCGAAGTAATTGGTTATATTTTGCTACACGGTCAGAGCGGGCGGGTGCACCTGTTTTTATTTGCCCTGCATTTACAGCCACTGCAATGTCGGCAATAATTGCGTCTTCGGTTTCGCCGCTTCTGTGTGATATAACGGTGGTCATATTGTGGCGATGGGCAAGCTGTATAGTTTCAAAGGTTTCTGTTAGCGTGCCGATTTGATTAACTTTTACCAAAATAGAGTTAGCAACGCCCATATCTATACCCTTTTGTAAAAATTCTTTATTGGTAACAAAAAGGTCATCACCAACTATTTGCACACGGTCACCAAGGCGGTCAGTCAGAAGTTTCCAACCTTCCCAATCATTTTCGTCCATACCATCTTCAATGGAATAAATTGGGTATTTATTACAAAGAGCTTCCCATAAATCAACCATTTCCTGTTTTGTGCGGATTACTTCCTCGCCTGTCATTTTAGACTCGCCAGGGAAGTGATATTTGCCATCTTCTTTGCAATAAAGCTCGGTTGCGGCGGCATCGAAGGCTATCATAATATCAGAACCTGCTTTGTAGCCTGCTTTTTCTATAGCTTCTAAGATTAGGTCGAGTACATCGTCAGGTGTTGCAAGGTCTGGTGCAAAGCCGCCTTCATCACCAACGGCCGTTGATAAACCGCGGCTTTTTAACACTTTTTTGAGGATATGGTAAATTTCGGCACATTGACGCAAACCTTCGGCAAAATTTTCTGCGCCAACGGGCATTATCATAAATTCTTGGAAATCTACGGTATTATCGGCGTGTTTGCCTCCGTTTAGTATATTCATCATTGGCACAGGAAGCTCTTTTGCGTTGAAGCCGCCTAGGTACTGGTATAGCGGCAAGCCAAGAGCGGAAGCGGCGGCACGAGCTGTTGCCAAAGACACGCCCAAAATAGCGTTTGCGCCCAATTTCGCTTTGTTGGGTGTGCCGTCAAGCTCTATCATTAGTTTGTCAAGAGCGATTTGGTCAAGGGCGTTTAAGCCGATAACTTCGTCTGCGATAATGTCATTTACATTATTTACGGCATTAAGTACGCCCAAACCTGCATAACGGTCGCCGCCGTCACGTAGCTCTACTGCCTCGTGTTCGCCTGTTGAAGCACCGCTAGGTACTGCGGCACGACCTGTATAGTCAATGCCTTCGTGTTCTACAACAACATCAACCTCTACAGTTGGGTTGCCGCGGCTATCCATAATCTCACGGGCGATAACATCTACGATTTCTAAATAATTTTTCATACTAATTTGCTCCTTCCATCATTAGGATATCTTTTAATAATTGTCGCACTTTATCAATGTCGCTCAAGTTGTCTACAATGCGGGATAGCATATTTACAAAAGCGTTTCCTACGGCATTATCAGGAAAAACCAGCACTTTTTTAAAGTCCTTTATATCACGAGTGTTTTCCGCCGCCGTATATGCCATTTTTACCATCGCCATAAATTGTACATCTGTCATTTGTCGTTTTGCCTCCTTTATTTCGTTATTTATATCGGTTATGCCACTGAAGATTACCATTGTGGTCACATCCATTGTGTCACCCCTTATAGTTTACAATTTTTGCAAAATCTAGTTTTAGGGATGCGCCACCTACCAATGCGCCGTCGATATTCGGTTGCGCAAATAAATCTGCGGCATTATCTGGCGTTACGCTTCCGCCGTATTGAATTCGGATTTTTTGTGCAGTAGGTTCGTCAAAGATTTCTGCCAAAACGGTGCGTATTGATGCACAGGCTTCTTCTGCTTGTTGTGTTGTTGCTACAACTCCTGTGCCTATCGCCCAAATTGGTTCGTAGGCGATAACGATTTTTTCAGCGTCTGTTGCAGAAATGCCGACCATAGCGAGCTTGGTTTGTATGCGCAAATGCTCTATTGTAATATTAGCTTCACGTTGTGCAAGACTTTCTCCAACGCAAACGATGGGGATAAGCCCTGCCGCAATCGCCTTTTTGGTTTTTTTGTTGATGGCTTCATCGGTTTCGTTAAAATACTGGCGACGTTCGCTATGCCCAATAATTGCGTGGGTTACACCGAAATGTTCTAGCATCGGTGTGGAAATTTCGCCTGTATATGCACCAAATTCATCAAAATGCATATTTTGCACACCAAGACCAATTCCGTTTGGTGTGGTAGATTTGCGTACAGGACAAAGCATTACGTGCGGCACACAAAAAACCACGTCAACATCGGGTGTTGCGCATAACGGTGCAAGCTCTGCCGCAAAATCTTTGGCTTCCATTGGAACTTTGTTCATTTTCCAATTTGCCGCAATAATTTTTTTTCGCATCTAATTTATCTCCTTTCAGTATTAGGGCGACCATAGGCCATCCCTACGAACTATTTATTTGCAATAGCTTCAACGCCTGGCAAAATTTTGCCTTCAAGATATTCTAATGACGCACCGCCGCCTGTTGAAATATGTGTCATTTTATCGGCAAAACCTAGTATATTAACAGCCGCCGCAGAATCGCCGCCGCCAATGATGGTTGTGCCATCAACACTTGTTAATGCCTGCGCTACGGCAATTGTGCCGCCTGCGAAATTTTCAAATTCAAAAACGCCCATTGGACCATTCCAAATAACGGTTTTGGCGGATTTTATAGCATTTGCAAAAAGTTCACGGGTTTTTTCGCCAATGTCAAGCCCCTGCCAATCTGATGGAATTGCGTCGCTATCGACGGTTTTAAATTCGGCATCACGTCCAAAATGGGTTGCTACGACCGTGTCTATTGGCAAAAGCAGATTAACACCTTTGTCAACTGCTTTTTGCATCATTTCTTTTGCATAGCCAATTTTGTCAGCTTCGAGAAGTGATTGACCCACTTCGTAACCTTTTGCGGCGAGAAAAGTGTATGCCATACCACCGCCGATGATTAGCGTGTCAACCTTTTCAAGCAAATTATTGATAACGGCGATTTTGTCGCTTACCTTTGCACCGCCTAAAATAGCTACAAAAGGACGTACAGGGTTGTTTACTGCATTGCCTAAAAATTGTATTTCTTTTTGCATTAGGTAACCCACGGCGGTCTCACTTACAAATTTGGTAACACCGACGGTAGAGCAATGCGCACGATGTGATGTGCCAAAAGCATCGATAACAAAAATATCGGCAAGCTCTGCCAATTCTTTTGAAAAAGCTGGGTCGTTTTTTGTTTCTTCTGCTCTAAAGCGGGTGTTTTCTAACAAAACCACATTGCCATCTGTTAAGGTTTCAATAGCAGAACGAGCGTTTGCTCCGACAACTTCATTATCTGCGGCGAAAATCACTTTTTTGCCTAAATGTTCGGAAAGTCGAATCGCAACAGGTGCCAGCGATTTTGTCTCATCAACACCTTTAGGTTTGCCCATATGTGAGCATAAAATCAGTTTTGCGCCGTCGGCAATAAGTTTTTTGATAGTGGGCAAAGCCGCTGTAATTCGCACATCATCAGTGATTTTGCCGTCTTCCATTGGCACGTTAAAATCACAGCGCAAAAGTACACGCTTGCCTGCCACATTTAAATCGTCAATACTTCTTTTGTTGTTGACCATATTTCTCCACCTCTGTTATAAATATCGTATTGCATAAATCAAATTTCTATTGTATAATTTTAGCATAAGTATCGCAAACAAGCAAGCACAAAATCGGAGGGCGATTGCGATGATTAAAATGGACTATCATATGCACAGCGAATACAGTATTGATTCTTACACGCGTGTTGAAGATATGGTTAAAGATGCGATTAATAAAGGATTTGCAGAGATTGTCATTACCGACCATATTGACTTTACTTATCCTGGTTTGCAAATGATGGATAATATCGGTATTGCAGCAAATGTGGCGGCAACGCAATCGGCAAAAGATGATTTTGCAGGGGAAATTAACGTTAAGATTGGGGTAGAGTTTGGCATACGTCCCGACACAGGCGGCATAACAGCAAGAATTGCTGATGAATTTGATTTTGACTTTATTATAGGCTCTACACACGATTATTATGGGCTTGGCTTCCATAGCCAGCATTTTTTTGCTGGTAAATCAAAAATTGAGGCGTATAATGTTTATTTTGAGAATATGCTTGCTACTGTAAAAGCAAATGATACCTTTGATGTTTTGGGGCATTTGGATTATATAGAGCGTTACCCACGAAATTATCAAGATAAAAAAATGAAATATAGGGAACATAAACCGATTATTGATGAGATTTTGATAACATTAATTTCAAAAGGGAAGGGGATAGAGATAAATACAGCAGGCATTACCTATGGTTTAGGACGGGTTCATCCTACTGAAAATGTTTTGCGTCGTTATGTGGAATTGGGCGGCGAGATTATTACAGTTGGTTCTGATGCACATCGTACCGAGTATATAGGGCAACATTTTAGTGTGGCTTATAAATTGCTTGTTGATTTGGGTGTTACACATATTACGAGTTTTACAAAGCGAAAACCAACACAAATAAAACTTTAGGCAAAAATATATAAAAAACCACTATCAAACATAGCTTTGATAGTGGTTTTAAATCTGTGGATTATAATTTATTTGAGCATTTCCGACCTAAACTTCTCTATCCTATCATCCAATATTTTGAAGTTGCTATAATCACCTTTTGTAAAGGCTTTAAGTATTGTTTTGTCAAGGAAAGACATCTTATCCAATCGCGCTTCGCTACCAAATGACATCTTGGTTTTGGCAGCGTTTAATAGCTCTGATGGGAAGTTAGATATAAAATATTCATCTGCTTTATCGGAAAGGGCACAACAAAGAAAAATGCCTATTTTCTTTTTAATTAAAGTATTAACGTTGTTTTGACAGAACACACGTAGTTTTTTTGAAACATTGTCTGCGTAAACGGAGCCACCAATGATGATTGTGTCAAATTTATCTATTTCTATTGGGGCAGTGGTTTTGTTGATGTCGGCAAGGATTACCTCGCCTGATAATTTATCTTTTAAAGCAGTGGCGCAATCTGCTGTGGTGCCGTATTTGCTTGTATAAATAATTAATGTTCTCACTACCTTAAACCTCCTAATGCATTTTCGATAGCTTTTAAATATGCCATTGTTGTGATTGTTGACCCAGAAACGACATTAATTCTTGTGTCTTGCATTGCGATGACTTTATTAAACACTTCATCAGAAGCATTAATAAGCCTGCCTCCAAAAACATCGTTAATAATCTCGATACTTACAATTCTTCCATTCTCAATGTGTACATCTAGGGTATTTGTAAATCGACCTCGCTCAAAAGTTCCGGTATGTATACCATCGGCAACGGCGATTGGGTTAATGCCGTTTGGCTCTATATCTCCCATACCTCTAGGGTAAAAGGCGATAATTGCGCCTACCAACAAAACAATCAAAGCGCCAACGCTTACAAAGATAATTTTAGTTCTTTTTTTCATAACTGCACACTCCTTCAAATTAATTTAATAGTCCATTCATATTTTCCATTAATTTACTCATACCACTTCTAAGTATGGCAAGTATATCGTCATCTATCCCCAAAAAGATAGCTTCAAGATATTCGTTTTCCTGCTGTTCTCTGCCCTTTAGATAGTCTTTACAATGTTGGGTCATAATAAGGTGTATGTTCCTTCTATCATTTTCAGCCCTTTCAATCCTTAACAGACCTTGTTTTTCAAGTATAACAGCCATTTTTTTAATATTTTGCCGCGACGTACCAAGCGCATTTGCTATTTCGCCAATATTTGGAGGATTGTCTTTAAACCTCCACACAGCAGCTAATACAAACCACTGCTTGTTTGATACTGTAGGATCGATTTTGTCCCCTAAGGTTTGCATACGGTTTGCCAGTATGTGGATTGCGGCATAGATAAAGGCTTCATTTGGCAAATCGATGTCAGTAATTTTCAAGTTTGACTCCTCCCTATAAAAGATAACTGGTTACATACTATTATCATAACATAACCAGTTATCTTTTGCAAGTGTTTTTAAAGAAAAATTTATGTAATAACTTAACTATTTGATGTCGCTATAATTCAAAAATTACTATTGACTTTTTGATTTATGTAAGTTATAATAATTCCTATCGTGCTAGTCGGGGAAGTAGCGGCTCCTCTGTACCCGCAATCCGCTATAGCGGGGGTGATGCCCATCTTGAGGCCTTTCGGACTTTGACTTTAAGTTTGTAAGCGGTGTTGAGAATCAAGTCTTGCGCAATAATGACCGATGAACCGTGTCAGGGTCTGACGACAGCAGCACTAAGTCGGCACCATTATGTGCCGCAAGTAAACTTGGTTTGAGCTGGCTGTAGACGGCAGTTAGGGGAAGGGGTCGAAGATGGGCGCACGATACTTAATAATAATTAGGGATGAGGAATAAGTATTTAAAGGGTATGTGATTGAAGATATGAGTAATAATTTTCAGTTAGTTTTTAGGGTGGACGGCTCGGTTGTTAGAATTAATGAAAGCGGACTTTCTTTGTTTGGGTTTAATGATACGCCACAGGATATGTTGGCGTTTTTTTCAGTTAATCCGGAATTTCAGCCCGATGGGGTTCTTACAGTACAGCTTATAAAAACCGCCATATCACATACTTTGGCAAATGGCAGTTTTTCTTGGCAAATTAATCTTTGCCGTGCAGATGGTAAGACAATGCAGTTGCAAATGGATTTGCATAAAATTGATGATATGCAAGTTGGATGTTGTTTTAAAGAAGTATTTGTGCAAAACCCATTGTACGGGCTTGATGATGAAGTTATGCTTGAATTTTTAGAGCACGCCCCAAACACGATTTTTATTGTGGATGGCAATGCGAATATTTTATATTGCAATTTTCACGCTATGACATCTTTTGGTATTAAATCAAAAGATGCATTTGCTACTTTATTCTTCACACGTTTTTCTGATAAATTTCAACGTAATATACTAGCACAAGACTATATGCGTATACATATAGAAAAAGCACTAGAACAAGGGTTGTCCCGTTTTAGTTGGGATGTCAAACGTGATTTTCACGAATCTAGCGCATCCATCCGTTTGGTGCGTATTGAATATATGGGCAAACCTTGCTGTGTTGCTTATTTAACCGAATTTGCGACAGATGGTGATTTGTTTTTCGCTGATACGCACGAAATGGGTATTTTAGATGATACAGCTTTGTCTATTTTGGATTCTATGCCTTTTCCGTGGGTTTTGTTGGATGCCGAAACTAATTGCATAGATTGTAATATGTCTGCCATCGAGCTTTTGTCAGCGAAAAACAAGCAAGAACTTATTGCAAGGTTTTCTGAAACTTTTTTTGCAGGCAGTCAGCCTTGCGGAAAAGATACTGAAGATTTGGCGGCAGAACTTGTTGAAGTAACAATGCGTGACGGCTTGGTTAAAAGCCCGTGGACACATACCAATTTTAACGGAGATATTATGCCGTTAGAAATTACTTTGGCGCGTGTTGGGCTTAAAAATCGATTTGTTATATCTGTTTTTGTAAACGACTTACGTGCCGAAGCCGAGCTTGCGTCGCAAAAATCTTTGGAAGAAGAAAGACTCAATGCTATTTTTGAAAATTCTCCGCACGCTATAAATATTTGGGGTAAAGATAACAAACTGCTTTTTTGTAACGATAAAATGGTTAAATTGGTTGACGCTGATAATAACGAAGAATATTTGCGAAACATTTTAAATTATTATCCAGAAACACAGCCAGACGGACGAAATTCAGTCGAAGCATCAGACGAATATTTAAATAGCGTACTGGAAACCGGCAATTATTTAAGTGTAGAATGGACGATGCTTAACAAAAATGGCGAAGAAATTCCCATTTGCTGCGAAATGTTTAGAATAAGATATGGTGGCGATTATGCTGTTTTAGATTTTGTAACGGATATGCGACCAGAATATGCCCGTGAAGAACTTATTAAAAGAGAGAGTCATCGTTTTAGGGCAATTTTTGATGCTGCACCTTTTATTTGTGAGCTTTGGAACAAAGACAGACAATTGGTTATGGCAAATGCCGCTATAGAAAATTTTTTTGGTTTTGATGACCCAAAGATATATATAAACCGATTTGAAGAACTTTCGCCTGTATTGCAACCCTGCGGCTCTGTTTCTATTGACAAATTTATGCAATATGTAGAAATTGCTTTCGAGCGAGGGTTTATAGAATTTGAATGGATGCATCAAAGCCTTGAAGGTGAACAGATTCCTTGCCAAATATCGTTTACCCGCGTAGAGCTAGAAGGCGAATACGCACTTGTTGGTGCTACAACAGATTTGCGTGAACAACGTCAAATGGAGAAGTTTTTTAAAAGTGAAGCTCAGCGGTTTGGACGTGTTTTTAACGCCATACCTGCTACTTGTACGCTTTGGAACAAAGACCTTCAAGTAATTATGGCAAACCAATACGGTGCAGACTTTTATGGTTTTGACCACACCGAGGAGCTTGTTGATGATTTTCACCTTCTATATCCAGAATATCAGCCAGACGGCAGACATTCAGCCACAGCGGTTAAAGAGCTTATTGAAAGAGCATTTGCAGGTGAAATGTTAGAGTTTCCGTGGATGCATCAAATGTTAGACGGCACACCGATTCCCACTATGATTACGCTAACACTTACCGAGATAGAAGAAAACCCTGTCGTACTAGGTTTTGCCGTTGATATGCGTGCGCAAGTTGAGCGTGAAGAACTGATAAAACGTGATGGTGAGCGTTTTGAATATATGTTTGCTAATATACCTGCAAGTTGTACGATTTGGGATGAAGAAGGTAACATTATCACATACAATGCTTATGCAGTGAGGTTTTTTGGTTTTGAAAATATTGATGAACTTTTTGCTAATATTGACAAAGTTACGCCTCCTGTGCAACCTTGTGGTTTGCCTTCTGATGTAAAAGCCAAATCGTTAATAAAAAAGGCAATTGTCGAAGGTTTTGCGGAATTTGAATGGATGCACCAATCTTTAAATGGCGAACCTATACCTTGCATCGTAACATTGACGCGCATAGAGATTGAAGGTGTTGCACACGTTATGGGCTTTGCAACAGATATGCGACCGTATTTGTTAGAGCAAGAATTGCTAAAAAAAGAAGCGACGCGCTTTAAGCGTTTTTTTGACAATCTTCCTGTTGCCTGTGCCGTTTGGGATGTTGATGAAGTTCAATTTTTAACCGCTAATCAAGCAATTGCTGACCTTTTTAAATTAGATAGCCCTAACGATTATTTTGATGCTTATCCTACACTTTCGCCCAAAAATCAACCTTGTGGCGAAAGTAGTCTGGAAAAAGGTGCAGATTATATAAAAAAGGCTGTAGAAACGGGATATATCGAATTTGAATGGGTTCATCAAAATGTTTTTGGTGACGAAATTCCTTGTATTGTTACAATGACCAAAACAGAGTTTGAAGGCAAATCTGCCTTGATTTGCCTTATTATCGACCGCACAGCACAACTAGAAAAAGATGAAATTTTGCGCAATGAAATAGAACGTTTCGAGCTATTTTTTAGTCTTTCGCCCGCTGTAAATACATTTTGGGACCATAACCGAAATTTGACAATGTGCAATGCGGCGGCTGCCGATATGTTTGGATTTTCGTCAACTCAAGAATATTTAGATAGATTTGAAGAACTTTCGCCATCCACACAACCTTGCGGCACGCCATCGATGGAAAAAGCGATGGAATATAATAACAAAGCCTTTACGGATGGATTTATAAGATTTGATTGGATGCACCAATTAGTAGATGGCACGCCTGTTCCGACCGAAATTATGCTGACACGTGTCGAATTTGAGGGAAAACCTGCTTTAATTGGCTTTACAGTTGACAAACGTGCAGAAATAGAGCGCACAAAAGAAATAGAACGTTTTGATGCTATTTTTAACCATATTCCTATGGCGGTGCACGTTTGGGCAAAAGATGGCAGAATGGTATATGCCAACAACGCAATGCAAAACCTGTATGGATATACAGATTTGGAAGATTATAAACGTAATATTCAGAATTTTTACCAAAAAGTGCAGCCCTGTGGCAGAGATAGTGTTGAGTTGTCCAACGAAACAATTGCAAAAGCTTTTGAAACAGGATATGTCCAAATTCTTTGGGAATTTAGAAATAACGAAGACTACCGTATTCCTTTAGAATGTACATTGATACGTATTGATTATGCAGGCGAAGATTGCGTGTTAGAGATTTGTCGTGATTTGCGTATGGAAATGGCTGAGCAAAAAATAAGAGAAGAAGCAGAACAAAGATTGCATTTGTTTATGGATAATACTCCTATTGCAGGGCTTATTATCAACAAAAAAATGGATGTTGTAGATTGTAATACAGCGGCAACCTTTATGTTTGGGTATACCTCTAAAAATGATTTTATTACAAATTTTAAAGAAACTATCCCAGAATTTCAGCCTGATGGAACTAACACAATAGAAGGTTTTTCTGCCAAGGCGAAAGAAGTATTAACAATCAACGAAATGACTTTTGACTGGATGTTGGTAGATAGAGCAAGAGAAGATTTGCCCGTTAAGATAACACTTATTAAAAGCGAACTTGGCGACGAAGTGCATTTTTTGGTGTTTATGCAAGATATGACGGTGCATTACGACTTCTTAAAAGAACAAGAAATGATGCAAGAGCGTCTGCGGTCTATGGTAGATGCCAGCCCAAATTGCTGTTTTGTTACTAATCGTGAAGGTATTATTTTAGATTGCAACAAAGCGGGGTTTGAAATGTTTGGCGTGTCAGATATTGCAGAGCTTAACCAAAAAATCCGCTATTTACATGCGGAAGAGCAAGACGGCAATGTTCAAACCAAAAATATTTTGCGTGCAAAAATTGAAAAGATTTTTAATAAAGAAGAAATTGCTTTTGATTGGAATTTTAAAAATGCTGCGGGCGAAGTTATTCCTGCACAAATATCTACGCATAGTATGTATGTTGGACATATGGAAATTGCCGTGGTGTATGCAAAAGATATGCGCGAACATTACCGCTACCAAGAAGAAGTTCGGCGTGGACAAGAAATGTTTATGGCTATGGTTAATATGTCGCCCATTGCCTGTATTGTAACAGATGAAAACCAATATATATTATCGTGCAATCAGATGGCACTTAGCTTTTTTGACGTGGATGATAAGGATGAAATAGGTTTTAACTATATTGATTTTTGTCAAGAAGGTGATTGTGATAGATTTGTTAAGCATAACTGTTGGGTTGACGTTAATGGCGAAAGTATCCCTGTAGAGCTTAATGGACGAAGCGTTATTATTGCAGAGCAAAATTGCTTTGTAATATACATCACCGACTTGCGTGAAGCTATGAGACTAGAAGAAGAAAGGCGAAGAAACCGCCAGCGTATGGCGGCAATGTTAGATTCTTCGCCGCTTGCCAGTATTTTGGTAAATAGAGAATATAGAATTTTATCGTGTAACGAGTCATTAGCAAATTTATTTGGTTTAGAAATAGGCTCAGTAAAATTTATTACTAACCCATATGATTACGCACCCAAATTACAACCCGACGGGTCAGAATCTAAGGTCAAAATGCGTACTGCATTAGATATTGTTTTTGACAACAAACAAGGCGAACAGTTTGAATGGATGTGGCAAACCAGCGATGGTGAGATGATTCCGTCTCAAATTACTCTAAAATCTGTAGAGCTTGAAGGTCAAGATGCAGTGATAGCGTATATTCACGATTTGCGCCATATTAAGCAAATTGCCCAAGCCGCAGAAGATATGGAAAAGCTACTTAACACAGATGCTTTGACTGGTGCTTATAATCGAAGATATATGTACGAAGTAGTGCCTTATACCTTTGAACGAAGTATTGCAAATGGCGAATCAATGACGGTTATGATGATTGATGTGGATTATTTTAAGAAAATAAATGATACATATGGTCATCAAGTAGGCGATGAAGTATTAAAGATTTTAGTTGCTCGTATTACTCATTCTTTGCGCAAGGATAATGTTGTATGCCGTTACGGCGGTGAAGAATTTATTGTAGTAATGCCAAAAACCAGTGTTGAAGATGCACTAAAAACTGCTTGTCGTGTTAAAAATTCGATAACACGCAGTCCTTTCTTCATTAATGGGCTCGACGAAGGAGATTTGCAGATTCCTATTACTGTTAGCCTTGGGTTGGCTGGTATAGACAAAAGCACACCAAACGATACAGATTTAGGAATGAGGAATTTGATACATAATTCCGATATGGCACTGTACAAGGCGAAGAAAATGGGAAGAAACAGAATTTATTATTCTGAAAATGACGAAAACAAATTGCACGAATGTTAAAACTTCAATTGATAAATTTTAGGGATTGCTTTTTTGGGTTGCATTGTGTATAATTAAATTAAGGATTAGGTTTACGCAATTAAAAAATTTTTAATGGAGGTAATGTATTATGATAAAACTTCTAGCAGGACCCCGTGGCGGCGGAAAAACACGCAAGTTAATCGAGCTTGCCAACGAACATCTAGCTACCACCGATGGCTACATAGTCTATGTTGATGACTGTAAAAGAAATATGCACGAAATACATCGTAGCATAAGATTGGTAGATACTAGCGAATACCCTCTATCTAATTACAGAGAATTTGTTGCTTTTGTATATGGCATGGTTTCGCAAAATGCCGATATTAAAGAAATTTTCATCGATGGATTATGCGGCATAATAGAAGATTTGCCAAATGATGATTTATCCTGCGTTATGGCGGCACTTAGTAAAGTTTCGGAAGTGGAAGAAGTTGAATTTTTCATCACACTTAATTCGGATATAGAAACACTTCCTCAAGATGTAAAAGTATTGGTTGTTTGATATTTAATAAAAATAAATACAAAAAAATCTCTCACTTATTGTCGAGAGATTTTTAATTTTTTTCAAACCCCACCCAACCCCCCACAACATCAAACCACAAAAACCCTTGATTTTTCAACATCTAACCCGCCTTAAACCCGCCTTAAAAAAAATTTCAACTTTTTTGAAAAAAGTGCTTGACA
>WRBJ01000012.1 GCA_009784615.1 Defluviitaleaceae bacterium
AACTGCCTTACACAATTTCTTTTGGCGCACGGTTCTCGAGCTTTTTGCCCACAAATGGGCAAAAACTCTGTCACCTACCACGCCAAGAAATTTGTGCGGCAAGGTTTCAGAACAGGTCTATTAAACTAAACTAACCACAGAATCCCCGCAATTAATATCAAAAGGCATAATTAACAACCTCTGCACTACCTTCAAATATTCATCAAAAAACCACTTCGTAGCCTTACCATAGTTCTCCTTGCAATCAAATTCCCAATAAGCATAATATTTCACACATTTAACAATCTTTGTCAATTCCCTAGGCGGCTCGCCCAATTCCACCCCGTCAATAGTGTAAAACCGCTTCATATATCTAATGCCCAAACATCCAACCTGCTCCCTTTGTCCTTTAGAAATAACCGCTACCAAATCCTCAAATTCAGCCAATTTATCAGGCTTCACCTGAAACAACTTCACCTCAGCAAATCCGCTCATACCATCACCTCAATCAGTTATTACGCACCATAGCCGCAATATGCTCTTCCTTTGTCAAGACCTTCGCACCAATCGGACGCATAACAAAAACACTAGCCTTAGCTACCACAACAGCGTGTGGTATGCCAATTATAGTAATAGCTGACAAAATAATTGCAGGTATGCTTAATAAAAATAAAATAATCCCAAAAGGTAGCCAAATTATATTAAGCACAAACCCGCCAGACCGCCTAATCTTAGACATATTCGGATTAACATCCACTTCACGTACAATAACCTTGCCAAATGGCGCATACATTAACCTTGCATATTGAAACAAAGCCCTGCCAATAGGTATGCCTATAATAGTTAAACAAAACAATAGCCCAAAAGCCATAGCCGCCGTACCAAGCCATATACCCCCAAAAACAAACCAAATCACATTCGCAAGCGTTCTCATAAAATCCCTCCTTTAATTTTTCACTCTACCATTATACCACACCTTCGACTAACAAACAATCTCATCTTTTAAAAAAGTGCTTGACAAATCTGTGCTACTATTGTAGACTATATACTACAAATGTAAACGGAGGTATATTATGAATGAACAAATACCATCATCAGAACTGGAAATAATGCGCATATTATGGCAATCCACCGAACCGCTATCTTTCGCCCAAATCCGCACAACGCTCGAAGTCACAACAGGCTGGAAAAAATCCACAATCCAAACCCTATTAACCCGCCTACATAAAAAGGGCATAATTTCCGCCCAAACAAGCCACGTAACCCTATACACCCCAAATATAACAGAAATTGAATATCTTAACAATCAGAAGCAAAACTTTATAAACAAATTATTTGACGGAAGTGCGAAAAATCTTGTAGCTTCGCTATTGTCCGACGGGCAATTATCCCAGTCAGATGTTGTGGAACTACAACAATACTTTAAAATGGAGGGCGACACGAAATGACCGTACCATTAATTTTAAGCGAAATTTTCCGCACTATTACAATAATGTCTATTTCTGGCGGCATACTTGCCATTGTTTTGCTTATCCTAAAGCCGATAATCCTCCATCGCTTGCCAAAATCGGCGCAATATTATATGTGGGTTGTTGTATTGTTTGCTTTGCTCGTACCAATTTCACAAATCTTGGTTTTGCCCGAAAATACGCCGATACCAACCGCACCAATACACAACATCGTACAACAAAACATTATATCATTAGACGAAGAAATTGTACGGGTTTTATACCCCCAATTACAATCCCCGCTTAACGAAAATCCGCCCGCAATGCACCCACAACTAGCCCATCACGCAACGCTACCTATACCAACACTACCGCTTGCTCCAATGCTATCAATACTAATGCTAATTTACCCCATTATCGTTTCCGTCATTTTAGCATATAACACTATAGCATACATCATATTTAACCGACGTTTAAGCAGAGCCAACACCGCATCAAACCCTAATGAAACCGCACTTTTAAAAGAGCTTGCACCCAAACGTAACATCGCTATTTTACGCAACAAAAAAGCCGCAACCCCAATGTTAATCGGTATAATGCGCCCAAAAATTATACTGCCAGACATAGAATATACAAACGAACAACTAAAATTAATACTACTACACGAAATAACCCATATGAAACGCCACGACATCGTCATAAAATGGCTTGCACTTTTTGCCTGTGCCTTGCATTGGTTTAATCCAATTGTGTGGATAGCCCGCAAGCAAATAGATAAAGTATGCGAAATAGCTTGCGATGACGCTGTTATATCCCAAATGGATAATGCCGCAAAACAGCAATACGGCAACACCTTAATATCTGTCGCCGCTGAAACAAAATTGCCGCTTGCGATAGTTTCTACGACAATGGCGCAACAAAAATCTGTGTTAAAAGAAAGGCTATGTGCCATTATGAAGTCAAAAAAATCTACAAAATTAGCCATTTTGACATCAATCCTGCTAATTCTAACCGCAGGTTTAATCGCCTGCGGATTAGGTGCGGCTTCTAGTATTGATAGTCAAGGAATGAGTGAAAATGGCAACGCAGCAGAAATTGCCGACCAATTGCAAATTGGTATGACCCGTGCCGCAATGGAGCAATTGCTCGGCGAACCTTCACAAATCATAACTCGCCCAATGGATAATGCGACCCTATATCGTTTTGACATATCCTTTAATGGCGGCTATATTTTTAATGACGAACACGGCATAGGCTTAACCGATATAGAAGGCTTGCAAAATGGCGAGGTGGATTTAATAGCCTTTATAGGATTTGATTTTGTGCCTTTTGTAGGCACATTTGAAGCAACTGACATTGACATTTACTATCGTGATGAACACGGGGCAATTTTCCAATGGCGGGTTACTCCTTGGTATTCCCATCGTAATATAATATCTGGACGAAATCAGCCTGCATTAAGCCTTGATGAAATGATTGTCCTTGCGATAGATTATGCCGAGCTTAATTTAGAAATATCTCGACCTTTTGAAAGCCGACTTGACTTTTACGCCCTTTCTGCAAATGGAGAGGTTGGTTTTGCGGTAATGTATTTTGCAAATATTGATGGGTCGAAAATTGTTATAGTTGATGCAAACGGCGAAGTTTGGCTTGATGAAGTATTTTATTTTTTAGGAGAACATATGGAATTGCCTCTAAGCGGAACTGATTTAGATGAAAGAGAGCGTGTTTTAGGCGAAATTGGCGGCTTAGCTTTTAACCAAGCCTATCAATACATACGTGACGATGGGCTTTATGCAATGATGGTGGGCTGGTATCCTTTTAGAAGCAATGAGGAATTTATGCGATATTTCCCGTATTTAGGTGTTCCTGATAATATCGGCGATTTTAGATTGTTAAGTGTTTCCGTAAACAACCGTTTGGGTGTTGCGAGCCGCATTTTTCACAGCCCTATGCATAAACCGCCAAACAGCCTTTATAATGCGCAAAGCGAGATAGCCCCAATTGGAGAAATTTTCACCTACGAACCCATTGCCAACGCCTTTTATGCCATATATCAAAACCCCGAAGGAGATTTGCTTGGCATTGGCGTTTATCCGCCAATCTTCCCGCTGGCAAATGGACTTAACGACTTTATAATCGGAGATTTGCCGCTAGAAAACAACGAGGCGTTTTTTGTATCTTATAACCACCAAGGCGGTCTTGTGATGGAAATTGGTTTTTTAAACGCCGCACATACAACGCCTAATTATTGGTCTTATTGGTCTTGGGCGTGGTATGACAACCTAGAAGAATTATTTATACCAACCGACATCAACACGCTAGAGCAATTGGTTAGGGAAATAAACCCCGACGCATTGTTCGAGCAATTTAATTGGCAGTTATGGCCTTTCCAATAATGCAACACTGGTTAAAACCAGTTAAGAAAATTGCGGCTGAGAGCCGCTTATCGCAAAATTAAATTAACCAACAATAAAACTAAAACCACAACCAAAATCGGGCGGATAATTTTCGGTCCGATTTTTATTGCTAAACCCGACCCAGCTAGATTACCCAAAATGCCGAAAACAGCCGCAGGTACGGCAAGCGCAAAAATAACTTGCCCGCTGATTAAAAAAGTAACAAGCGACCCAACATTTGACGAAAGGTTAATAATTTTTGTATTGCCATTGGCTGTTACCAAATCAAAACGCAAAAAAACTGTAAAAATCAGTATTAAAAATGTACCTGTGCCGGGTCCGAAAAATCCGTCGTAAAAACCGATAACAAGTGCCGCAATGCCTGCACCCATAATAATTATGCTTTGCCGTAATGTGTCCGACCTATTTTCTGCACCAAAATTTTTTTTAACCAACACAACCACAGCAATGACGGGTATCATAAAAACTAAAATCCACCGTAAAATATTGCCGTCGACAAGCAAAGCAACCCAAGCACCAAAAGACGATCCGCCAAGTGCCATAACCACCGATACAGGTATGGCTTTAACATAGACCTTTCCATTACGTAAAAAATTAAAGGCAGAAAAAGCCGTGCCAAATGTAGAGCTAAATTTGTTGCTACCCAAAGCCATATGCATAGGTACACCTGTTAAAACATAGGCAGGAAGCGTAATAAGCCCGCCACCACCAGCGATGCTGTCTATAAACCCACCAAAAAACACAAGCCCGCATAATATCACAATCTGCAAAATATCAAATTCCAAAAATATCACCCCATCGCATTATAACATAAAATAATTTGACTTGCACCCCAAAATTTGCTACAATGTAAAATTATATCACACGAAAGCGGGTTTTAGTATGAAAGACGATTTGTTAAGAATAAAAACCGAGGCATTGGCAGGCATTGCCGCCGCCGCTGACACACGGACATTAGATGATGTACGTATAGAATTTTTGGGTAAAAAAGGCACATTGTCGCAAATTTCACGTAGGATGGGTTCATTATCAGCCGAAGAGCGCCCGATTATGGGGCAAATGGTTAATGATGTAAAAGATGCCTTAGAAGCGGCACTTTCTACCCGCAAAACAGAGCTTGCCAAAAGCGAAATGTTTGCCAAAATGGCTACCGAAAAAATAGATGCAACCCTGCCCGGCATTGCGCCAAAATTGGGCAACCGCCACCCGATGACGATTGTTACCGAAGAAATTTGTAATATTTTTATAGGGATGGGTTACGAGATTGCAGAAGGGCCTGATGTAGAAACCGATTATCATAACTTTGAAGCATTAAATGTACCTAAAACTCATCCTGCACGGGACGAGCAAGATACTTTTTATGTAGAGGGCGGACACGTGTTGCGCACCCAAACCAGCCCTGTGCAGATACGTAAAATGGAGGAAGGCAAATTACCGATAGCGATAGTGGCACCGGGCAAGGTTTTTAGGTCTGACGAGGTGGACGCTACACATTCGCCTGTTTTTCATCAAATAGAGGGACTTGTTGTAGACAAGGGTATAAATATGGGGCATTTGAAAGGTGCATTGACACTTTTTGCCAAAACTGTTTTTGGCGAAGATGTGCAAACCCGTTTTCGCCCGCACCATTTTCCATTTACAGAGCCAAGTGCAGAAATGGATGTGTCTTGCTTTATGTGCAACAACGACCCCGAAAAAGTCAAGACTTGCAGGGTTTGCAAGCAAGAGGGTTGGATAGAGCTTTTGGGTTGTGGTATGGTTCATCCAAAGGTGCTTGCGCGTTGCGGCATAGACCCAACGGTATACAGTGGTTTTGCCTTTGGTATGGGGTTAGAGCGTATGGCAATGCAACGATATAATATAGAAGATATGCGTCTGCTTTTTGATAATGATATGCGGTTTTTAAAGCAATTTTAAGGGAGGAAACAAAATGAAACTACCAATTTCGTGGTTGCACGATTATATAGAACCTGCCGTCATAGGTGATTTGCACGATTTTGCCGAAAAGATGACGATGAGCGGCTCTAAGGTTGAAAAAATTCATCATCTTGCCGCCGATATTACAGGCGTTGTTTGTGGGCGTATTGAGGAGATTTTGCCTCATCCCGATGCAGACAAGCTAGTTATTACTAAGGTTAATATTGGTGCGGAAGATTTAACACAAATTGTTACGGGCGCAACTAATTTAAGCGTTGGCGATTACATCCCTGTTGCTTTGCACGGTGCAAATCTTGTTGATGGCTTGAAGATTAAAAAAGGTAAAATCCGTGGGCAAGAATCTAATGGAATGCTATGTTCTGTTGAAGAATTGGGTTATACAAAAGCAGATTTTCCAGAAGCTCCTGAAAATGGCATTTATATCTTTGGCAAGCCGCAGGAATTGGGCAGTGATGCACGTGTTGCGCTTGGTATTTTACAAGATGTGTTTGAATTTGAGATAACATCAAACCGACCTGATTGTTTTTCTGTTATTGGGTTGGTGCGTGAAGCCGCAGCTACAGTTAATTCAAAATTCAAAATTCAAAATTCAAAATTAGAAAACGCTCAATCGGTTGCTGTGCGTGATTATATTGATGTTGAAATTGCCAATGCCGATTTATGTAAGCGATATATTGCCGCTGTGGTAAAAAATGTAAAGATTGAGCCATCCCCGCAATGGTTGCGTAACCGCCTTATTGCCTGCGGATTGCGACCTATCAATAATATTGTAGATATTACAAATTATGTTATGTTGGAATATGGTCAGCCAATGCACGCTTTTGATATTCGTGCAATTGATGGCGGCAAAATTATTGTGCGTAATGCCGCTGATGGCGAAAAAATTACCACGCTTGATGGTGAAGAAAGAGTGCTTTGTGCTGATACTTTGGTTATTGCCGACAGCACAAAAGCCGTTGGTATTGCGGGTATTATGGGCGGCGAACATTCTAAAATTTTAGATGACACAACGACAATTTTATTTGAAAGTGCCAATTTTTATGGTGTTAATATTCGTCAAAGCTCGAAAAAATTGGGTTTGCGTACTGATAGTAGCGGTAAATTTGAAAAAGGACTTGACCCCAATTTATCGCTGACCTGCATAAACCGTGTATTAGAGCTGGTTAAACAACTTAACTGTGGCGATGTGGTTGATGGGCTTGTGGATGTTTATCCCGAGTCACGATTAGAGCATAAATTAGATTTTGACCCCGTTAGAATTGACGCTTTGATAGGTGTTGACATTGATTTGGCGGGGATTACAGAGATTTTAGAACGACTAGGAATTGGTGTGGATGGCACAACTGCAACAATTCCTACCTTCCGAAGCGATATAAATATTTGGGAAGATTTGGCAGAAGAAGTAGCCCGACTTTACGGATACGACAATATCCCCGCTGTTATAGCTTCTTCATCTAATGCAGGGGGCAAAACAGTTGCCCAAAAAATGACAGATATATTAAAACAAACAATGGTTTCGTTGGGTTATAGCGAAATGTTGACATACGCATTTGAATCTCCGAAGGTTTTTGATAAGTTAGAAATACCGCAACAATCGCATTTGCGCAATGTGGTGCGTATAATCAACCCATTGGGTGAAGATACATCAATAATGCGTACAAGCCCGTTAAATGCGGTTTTAACGGCATTATCTACAAATTATAACCGCCGCAATGCAAGGGCTCGTCTGTTTGAGATTGTAAAAACCTACCATCCGAACAGCGACACGAGTATTTTGCCAGATGAAAACCAATATTTAGTAGTTGGTGGCTATGGTGATATGGACTATTATCACATAAAAGGTGTTGTCGAAACAATAATGTCAGTTTTTGGTATTGTTGATTTGCCCCAAGTCGCACCAATAAGTCATTTATCATTTATGCATCCTGGTCGCACGGCAGGATTTGCGTTTGATGGTGAAAATTTTGGCTTTTGCGGGCAGGTTCATCCGCAGATATTGGAAAATTATGAGATAGAAGCACCGTCATATATTGCAGTGATTGATTTTGATATGTTGCTCAAATATGCCCAGATGGAAAAGAATTACATTGCATTGCCACGCTATCCGCAACTAGCTCGTGATATTGCAATTGTGGTTAACTCCGATACAATTAATGCACAAATAGTATCGATAATAGAGAAAAGCGGCGGCAAATATCTTAAAAAAGTACAGCTTTTTGATATTTACGAGGGTAAAAATTTGCCGGAAGGCACAAAATCGATGGCATATAGCCTAACTTTTGGCGCAAATGACAAAACCTTAACCGACGAAGATGCAACAAAAGCTATTAACAAAATTTTAAACGCATTAGAGCAACAACTAAATGCGCAATTGCGCTCTTAACAGGAGGAAGAAAATGTATTTTATATGTTTCTTAGGAAAATTAAGATAATTTAACATACCAAAACTCCCTATTATATAGTAGGTTTTTTGGTGTTCAATTTATCAAATTTAATTTTAAGGAGCTAATAAAATGCAGATAAATACTAAGATTATAAAACATTATCTACGCAATGTAATATTTGTCAATGGTACGTCGTATGCGGGCAAATCCACAATGGTTAAAATGCTTGCTGATAAATACGGTTTGGTACATTGCGGTGAAAATTACGATTGTGTACCAAAAGGTATTATAACGCCAGAAACTCACCCAAACCTATGCTATTTTCAAACAATGGGAAGCTGGCAAGAGTTTATAAGCCGCACGCCGCAACAATATTATAATTGGCTGATAGAAACGCAATATGAGCTTGTGCCGTTTGAGATAATGTACTTAATCAGCGTTTCGCAAACGCAAAAGACGATTGTAGATACCAATATTCCAATTGAAATATTGCGTGAAATTGCCGATTACAACCAAGTTGCAATAATGCTTTCGCCGCAATTTATGTCGGTTGAACATTTTTTTGATAGGGATGACCCTGACAAGGTTTTTCTTAAAGAACAAATTGCAAAGCATCCCGACCCCGATTGGGCAATGCAAAACTTCCTTGCCTGTATGGCGAAGTATAATAGCAAAGAGGCTTATGATGGATTTGCAAATAGTGGATTTTTTACAATTGTGCGAGAGGATACAGCAGTTGATACAAGGCAAGAAACGATGGATATCCTTGCGAAACACTTCGGAATATAAGAAAAAAGGCGGCTAAGACCGCCCTTTTGCTTCTATTAGAGCATTTTAAATCCGAACCACTATTTGATTGTATGGCTTCGGGATTATTTGGTTTTTTGGTGCTTTGCTTCATTTCGATGTACGATATTTGTTTGCCGTCTTTGATATTGTAGTAGATGATTAATTTGTTGTCGTAGATGTATATGGAGTTTATGAAAACATCTATTATGCGGCGTTGGAAGGTTTCGTCTAGGGGGTCGCCTTTGCAAAAAGTTTCCAGCCAAGCCGTGATTTGTTCTTCGGTGTAGCGGATGTTGTTTGCTATGTGAAGGCGGGCGAGGTCTTGCTCGGTATCTATTTTTTGCGCTTCGAGGGTTTCGATTTTTTCGTAGTAGTGTTTTTTGATTTTGTCGGGGGCTTCTAGCGAAGCATTTACGGCTTTGTTGATGTCTATATCTAATCTTGTAATGCGGTTTTCTATTTCTTTTATTTTTTGGTTGTTAAATTCGTTATCGTGAGCTTGTACTATGCGGGAAGCAATATATTTTATGCGTTCGGGCGTTAGTACGTATTCGAGTGTTTGCTCTACTACGTACCACTCTAAAAAGCCCTTTTTTTCGTTTGTTTTTTTGCAAGTTTTGAGTTTCTTTTTTCTGCCACAGGCATAATAATTATGTACTTTGCCCGTTCGACTTGTCCCTGCGTCGCCTACAAGGCGTGTGCCGCATAGTCCGCAGTATGCTTTGCCTTGCAACAAGAAGTCTTGGCGGGCTTTTGCGGTAGCTGGTGCGTGTTTTTTTGCCGTCAATTTGTCTTGGACGGTAAAAAATATTTTTTCGTCTATGAGCGGTGGACAAACTCCAACAACTTCCTCGCCTTTGTGCATATATTTTCCTATGTATTTTGTATTACGTAGGGTGCCTTGAAATGATTTAAGCGTGAAGAGTTTGCCTGTTTGGTTTCTGTGTCCTTTTTGGTTTAGCTCGTCGATTATTTTTCTTTTTGAAGCGCCTTTTGCGTATTGTTCAAAAACGTATTGGATGATTGGGGCTGTTTTTTCGTCTTTTACAAGTTTTTTATCTTCGATTTTATAACCAAATGGAGCTTTGCCGCCGACGTGATTACCTTTTAGGGCGGCTTCACGTTGCCCACGTTTTACGTGTTTTGAAAGATTTGCACTGTAATATTCTGCCATACTTTCTAGCATACCCTCTAAAATTATACCTTCGGGGTCTGATGATATATTTTCTGTAGCAGATACAACATTAACGCCCGATTTTTTTAGTTTTGCCTTGTACATTGCGCTATCGTAGCGGTTGCGTGCGAAGCGGTCGAGCTTCCACACTATTACGGCGGCAAATTGTTTTTTTGCACTATCTGTTACCATACGTTGAAAATCAGGTCTATCGTCTGTTTTTGCTGACAATGCACGGTCGATATATTCGCCGACTATAAAAAAGCCTTCACGCTCTGCGAAGGCATAACAGTCCCTTAATTGTCCATCTATGCTTTGGTCTTGTTGGCTATGGCTTGAATATCGAGCATATATAACGGCGGGGATTAGGTCTTTTTGTTTTTTTAATGCGGACATATTATCACCTCGTTAATCGACAATTACCGAAAAAATACGTTCTATTGTAGCACCGCCGCCAGTAATGCGAGCCAATGCATCATTACGTGCGCCTGTTTGACCGCCGATTTGCCACGTCCACGACGCAAAACCGTTTGTATCTGATGTAGTATCTCCAAGACCTTCCGCAGTAGCCCAAGTTGCATACCTAATTTCTAACTTATATTGAGTGTTCGGCAAGCCTTGTATGGAAATAGTTACACGTTCGTTGCGGCGTACTTCGGTCGGAATAGAAATAATTTGTAACGCTTGGGTTGTGGGTGTTGGTGTAGTTGGCTCGGTTATAGCGGGTTGTACAACGGTTGTCGTCGCTACCGTTGGTGGTTGGGTTGTTTGGGCTTGGGTTATTGTCGCTTGTTCTTGGTGTGGTTCTATAGTTGTAATTTCTTGCATTTGTGGCTCTGTTATGACTTCGTATGCCGTTGTTATTGGTTCGGTTTGTTGGTCGTTTTCGGCATATGTTTCTATATAGGGCGGCTCTGTTTGTGCCGTTTGCGACTGGTCTTCGAGTTCTTGCAAAACAATACCAAAAACACCTATCATAAAAAGCAAGAAAATTATAAATATAGCACCACCGCCGACCCAAACATACCAACGCTTATATAACGGAATATTTGATTTGCTCATTTGTAACACCTCATCATTAGTTAAAATTTGGCTTTGAGTAGCTTTATTGATAATTTGTGGCGTTTTTATGTTAGTAGGCAGAGTTTGCTTGTTTTTGGCTTCGATTATTTTTTTGATTGGTAGTATGAAAGGGTAGTATACCAAAGCGACCATTGCCCATATTGAAAGCCAAATTGTGTAATACGAAGCCCAATATACAATCCACACCCATATTAAAAAAATAGCGGTTTTGGCTGTTAGGCGTATGCCGAAAACCATACCAAGACTGCCTTTTGCTGGTCTTAGTCTTTTTGTTATGCCTACTAGCATTTTATCACCTCAATTTTATCTTAATTTATATACGCTTTACCCAATTTGGGTGTTCTCGTATGTCGAATACAAACCCTTGCCGCTTTTTGCGTCGGCGTATCTTTGACGCACTAGGTCAATTGCTTCTTCTTCTGTTAGCCCTTTGTTCCATTCAGCAAAGATTTCCTCTTTAGTCGGGCTTGTTTCAATCGAAAATTCAACATCATAATTTGGTTGATAGTCAATATAACTTTCCATAGATGCTGTCATTTCGACGGTTCGCTTAATATGGTCTTTGCCATCTTTATTTAATGCCCTATATGCAATTAAAAGTCTGACTTCGTCGGCTGTTTTTGCGTAAGCTGATGAACTTTGACCGCTTATCCCCAATAATTCGTTACCTGTAACTTCAAGCACTTTTGCAAGTTTCTTTATTGTTTCAACATCGGGTTCATTTAAACCATTTTCGTATCTGCTCAATGTCGAAGATGGAATACCAGTCTTTTCTGCTAGTTCCCTTTGCAACAATCCTTTTTGCGTTCTGAAGCCGATAAGGCGTTGCCCAAAAGTAAGATTATCGACCTTTATCACCTCATTTCTATAACATTATAAAACTCTTTTCGATATATGTCAACAAGAAATTTTCCATTTTTGAAAATAAATCTAAAAAAATGCTTGACAATTTCCAATAATGGAATTATACTAATGTTAATCCCATTATTGGAATTGAAAGCGAGGTGTAATTATGTGCTATCCAAACCTAGAAGCCGAACAGGCGAGAAGTGGACACAAAGACGCTTTTGTTGCACAAAAACTTAATATTACAAGTAAGTCTTACCAAAACAAAAAAAGATACGGAACTTTCAAAGTTAGCGAAGCGGAGATTTTAATAAAAATGTATCAATGTGAATTTGAGTATTTATTTGCCCGTGAACCACAAACCGCCTAACACCACCACGAAAGGGGATTTAAAAAATGTGTAAATTTGAAAAGGCATATGAAAACGCAAAGCATATTGCGGTACGTTCTACAAAAGAGGGCTGGAATTATAGATATATTATTGAATTATCTAACAAAGCCGCCGACAAACACGGGATTAATCATATAGATTTTTTGGCTGATGTTTTATCGGAATATGACAATTTGAGGTGATGAGCTTATGACAAGCAATGATTTACATAGGTCGTATAATGCCGCATACCAGCTATGCGCCCGATACCTTAACGTCGCCACGAAAGAGGACTTTTTGGAAGCGGCACACGAAGCTATTGCGCTGGATGGGCTTGCAAGGGAAGTTACTTTTGTCACATTGCGCAATATGGAAGAAAAGGCTTTTGGGTATACGTTAGCAATGCGGGATAGCATTATATGGAAGGCTTACATAAAGCATATTGACGGGCATTTTTACCGCAAGCCAAAGCGGGCGGCGGGGCAAGATTTTAATAAAAGCAGGTGATTGGGCGGTGCGTAAAGGCTATATACGGAAAGAAATGGAAAAGAGGTTGCGGCGGTCGGGTGTTCATCCGCAGGATATACAAGAAATTGCGGATTTTATAGAGCAGGCTAGGCGGCGTGATAGGCAGTTTGCCAGCGGCAAGCCGCCGCAGAGAGAAGAAAGCATATTTGTATGCATAGAAAGGAGCGCAAAAGATGGACAAACAAAAGGAAAATGACATTTTGCGTAATGCTGTTTTGTTGGATGATGCAAGGGCTGTTACAGAGATTATAAATGATTTACCTAGGGACTTTAAACTGCTTTTTGTTGGGCAAGTTTTGGGATTTGCTACAGCAAAAGGCATTGATACAAACCCGCCGCCAACGCCTACCGTTGAAATGGCGGCGGAAATTGCAGTATGAAAGGGGCGTAAGATATGGCTATTAAAACGCTTGCGCCACATCAACGACTTGTGCAATGCGGGCAGACGGCGTTACGTGCGCCCGACGGGACACCGTTGCCCGCCGTGCCTATGTATATAATAGTTGGTGATGATGTGGTATGTGAAAAAACGGGGCTTGCGGAAAGCGAAATTGATTTGCACCGTGATATTGCCGCAGAGCTTGCGGCGTTGTTTGGGCAATATGTGGAAGGCGTGGAAGCCTTGGAAAGGAGTGTTACATAATGAAAAAGTATTTTTGCACCATTAGCGTTATTGAGATGGATAAAATCGGCGTGGCTGATGCTGATAAAAAGGTTATTGAGCGGATTATATATGCGCTTGATTTTGAAACGGCTAAAAACAAGGCTATGGAATGTTTTGCGGCATATGCGGCGAAAGCGGAAAAGGATGTTTTGTTAGAAAGTATTGTTTTTGAAGAACAGGGCGGTGAAAGTGTATGAAATTAAAGACTTTAGCGAAGGTTTGCAGAAAGGAAGGCTTTTTTGCACTATATGACAAAATGGACAATGACGGTAAAGTTGTTGAGCAATGGCTAGGCTGTTGGGGTGCAGTTTATGTATTGCCCGATTTGCCGCATTTGACGGCAGAGCATATACCAAGGCTTTTTGATTTGACGGCAAAACAGCTTGGAAAGATAACTATTAAACAACAATTTTTGCCCGAAAATTATAATTTTGACCACGACGATAAAAACGAAAGTGTATGCGAGCGTGAAAAGATGACCATAGGTTATGACGGGCGTATTCTGCGCCCTATTATGACAAAGAAGGGTTTAGAGCTTATAGACGACGATTATTTGTCGCCTTTGGATGATGTTGCGGACGAGCTGGGAATATATGAACGACGGACGGAAAGCGGCAGGGCGTATTTTGCACTTAAGGTAGGCTTTTTAGTTGTTGGAATTATTATGCCGTATGATGGGATTGACGAAATTCTTGTTGAAGAAATAGAAAAGATGGCTTTTAAAAGTCGCAAGGCGTTGGAAGCGAAAGTTAAAAGACAAAAAAAGACAAAGGAGTGGTTAGAAGATGAAATGCAAGATATGCAGTAACGAATTTGCCTTATCGAAAAAAGATACATATATCGTCTTTAAAAATATGGGGTTATTTGGTGCTGACAAATATTATGATGCGGTTAACTGCCCACAATGCGGATGTCAAAATGTGCTTGGCGAGCGACTTTGTGAATTTGGATTAAAAAAAGTGTCCGAAAGTAGCACAAATAAGGATGGCGAAAAATGATGACATTTATTGATTTTGCATTAGCAACAGTTGCTATTTTTATTGGGGTTATGTGTTTGGTTGGTATTATACTTGCGGTGTATATAACTTTTAGAGTATTTAAGCATTTTAATATCGAGCGCAAAAAGGATGGTGAGAACCGTGGAAAATGAAGAAATGAAGGGTTTAAGCCCAGAAGTTTTAGAAGAATTTAAAGAAATGGGTTTTATGTTCGCACAGGCTTATATGGCAGTTAAGGAAGGCGTTGCGGCGGCTATGGAGGTTGTTGACGCTTTTGTTGAAAAAGAAAATAACGGCTTATCTGATACATAAGCCGTTATTCGCCAAAGGAGATACTGCCTGTTTTTGTGATACCAATCCAAAATTATTTTATCACAAAAACGGTAAAAAGTCAAGTATTTTTTTGATTTTTTTCGCCTTTTTGGCGAAATGCGGGCTTGTATGAGGTATTAAGTAATTGCAAGTATTAAAAATATTTGATGTGTTGCACATACATACGTTTGTACGCTGTTGCGTACAAACTTGAACAAAAAGCCAAGGAGTGATAAAAAATGAAAGTAGTTAAAATACCGTTTAAGGTTTTGAAGGATTTATATATGTTGTGGTACAAGCTAGAAGATATTGAAATGCCTTGCGAAGCAAAGCGGAGTTTTGAAGAAATAGGAAAATATTTGCATAGCAAGGTTAGTATGGTTTTAGCGAACGACGCTTATACGAAGTACGTCGCCACCGACGGCGAGGAAAAACAAGTCTACCTTGAGCAGTACAAGTTTTATAAAAACCGTGCGGGGGAAGGTGAAAAGAGTGGCGACATATAGCGGCGAAAGTTACGAGTGTCTTTTTTACACACCTTCGGGCGAGATTGGCGAAAATGCATTTGAAAGTTTGCGTCATAAAAATGTTTTTAGATACCGTGCCAAGACGATAAAAAGCGGTGATGTGGTAGAAGTAGAGATTTACCCGATATGGAACACAAAAGTTGAAGCGAAAGCCGCAAGAGCCGCAGAAAGCAGGGCGGCGCAAAGGGCTTTAAACCGCCGCAATAGCGCAAAGACACTTGCACGGCTTGTAGACAATAATTTTACAAAAGATGATGTATGTGTATACCTTACATATGCCGATAAAGGCGAATGGCACGATAAAAAGCCTATTTTACCCGACAAAAAACAAGCTCGCAAGCATATACGGAAGTTTATGCGAGATGTGCGAGCTTATCGCAAGCGGAACGGTATGAGCGAATTAAAATATGTTTATGTTATGGAGTTTTTCGACGGTGAAGGGCGCAAGGCAAGAGCGCATCACCACATTATAATGTCGGGTATTGATAGGGAAGTTATAAAAAAGCTATGGAAGTATGGCGGCATTGGCGAAAGGCGGCTTGACCCCGAAAATTACGGGAATACGCTTGCGGGGTTAGTGCATTACATCACAAAACAGCCTGTAGACAAGCAGACTAAAAAGTGGGCGGCTTCACGCAATTTAAAACCGCCAAAGGTTACAATTGCAGATACGAAGTTATCCAAGAAGCAAGCGGAAAGGCTGGCGGCAGATGTTAAAGCCGCCGCACCGACTATTTTTAACAAGCATTTTCCCGATTGTGAGCTTGATGAATGTTATGTAAGGTCTAGCGAGATTGTGGCGGGAGCTTATATCTACGCCCGTATGCATAAAGATTATACCGTGAAATGGAAGGGGTAAAAAGTATAATGGATAAAGATAAAACTAAAAAATGTGAGTATTGCGGTGGCGGTGTAGAGATTACGGGCGACCCGATTTTGCCGTACATTTGTACGGTATGCGGTGAGCATCTTTTGCCGTGCGAGATTGTCGAAGTGAAGGGGGCAAAAAGTGATGGATAAGCGAGTTTTTGAATGTGGAAAAGTATACTGGTATGTTGCGGATTTTTGGGAAACATTTGTTTGCGCCCCTGTAAGGATTGAGGGTAGGCGGATTGTAATAGTTAATGAACTGGTGGGGCGTGGCGGCTATAAGCCACAAGAAAGGTTATTTTATGAAAATTACGATATTAAAAGGCTTTTTAAGAGCAAAAGAAAAGCTATGAAAGTGGCTAGAGAACTAAAAAAGGGAGTTGAAAGCATATGCGGGTAATTTGTGTTATCAACCTAAAAGGCGGAGTTGCTAAAACAATAAGCTCAATAAATATTGCCCATATTTTGGCGGAAAAGCACGGCGAGCGGGTTTTGTTAATTGATTGCGATAAACAGGGCAATACATCTAAATTTTTCGGAGTACATAGCTACAAACACATATCGCTTGCGGACGTTTTGTTGGCTAGGCAAAATGACGCATTGGTTGGCGTTGCACGTGTTACAAAATATAAAAATTTGGATATTGTACCCGCAAATATGCATTTAATGCGGGCGGAACGTGAAATACTGCTTGATATATCACGACCCCAACAGACACGGTTAAAAAAATCATTACAAGAGTATCGGAAGCACAAAGAATACGATTATGTTGTAGTTGATTGTGCGCCCGACCTTAATATGTCGGTCGTTAATGCCATTGTTGCGGCAGATGATATTATCATCCCTATAAAGGTTGATAAATTTGCTTTTGATGGGATTGACCAATTATTAGAACAAATTGAGGAATTGCGGGAGTTTAACCCAAATTTGCGCATTGTTGGCGGCTTCATTACTATGTACAGTAGAACCAATGTTAATATGCAAGGTGTAGAGGTTTTGAAAGAAAAGGCTAATTTGCCTATGTTTTCTACGGTGATACGAAATACGGCAAAGGTTGTTGAAACTACATACGAAGGTTTGCCCATAGTAGAGCATACGCCGAAAAGCTCGGCGGCAAAGGATTATTTAGCATTGGTCGTTGAATATTTAGAGCTTGTAAATGTGTCCGAAACTATCACGAATGAGGGGAGCGAATACAATGTTTATTAGTCCTAGTGAAGCCTTTTTGGAGTTTGGCGAGATTTTTGCGAAAGGGTTTGAAATAGGGATTAGGCAACAAACGCTTTCAAAGCGTAAAATTAAGCATTACGCCAAAAATTCAAAGAAACTACGCATACGCAAGAAATATCAAAAAAAGATGGATATGCTAGGGATGAGGTGATGATGTGCCTAAAAAATTTAGTATGAAAGATATTTTAAGCGAGCAATCGAAGTCCGAAGCGTTGCCCGCACCTTCGCAGAGCGGGGAAATTCGCAATATACTTATCAGCGAAATTATGCCGTCCGAAATGAATAAATACGGTATACGAGAGATTGAGGAATTAGCGGCGAGTATAGAGGAAATTGGGCTTTTGCATAATTTGGTTGTGCTAGAAAAAGGCGAAAGTAGAAAATACGAGCTTATAAGCGGTGAAAGGCGTTTTGAAGCGTGTAAAATGTTGTTTCTTGGCGGCAATATGGATTTTAAGACCGTGCCTTGTAAGGTCGAACGGAGCATAAGTTCCGAAATTGACGAATTAAAATTAATACACGCTAACGCTACGGCTAGAGAGCTTACGGACTATGAAAAAACTATGCAAGCCGCCCGTATAAAGGATATTGTTAAGAAGTTGAAAAATAACGGACACGAATTTAAAGGGCGTACTAGGGATATTGTGGCGGATATGTTAAATGTGTCGCCCGCGCAAGTTGGGCGTATGGAAAGCATTAACAAAAATCTATCTCCCGAGCTTAAAGAAGAATTTAAGGACGGCAAAATTGGCATTACTGCGGCTTATGAAACGTCTATGCTTGAAAAAGAAGAACAGACCGCCGTATACGAAGATTTTAAGGCTACGGGCGAGATTGCCAAGGCAAAACCGAAAAAGGGCGAAAAAACCGCTGAAAACCCGCCCGCAATAAATATTTTTAGTGAAGAAAAGCCCGCCGCATTGCTTATAGATAAGGATTTAAAGGAGTACCAAATTGAAGGCGATATTGTTATGATTGCGGCGGTTAATGCTGGAAGTCGTAAGATTGAAGGGATTTTTTCATCAGAAACGCACGAAGGCACGGCGCATTATATAGAGCTTGCCCGTGCTGTGGTGCAAGAGTGTTTGAAAAAAGCGGGCTGGAACGAACAAAATTTAAAAATTATGAAGGGTGTTTTGACAGATTTTTGGGATAGCACGAATTTACTTAATCGCCCCAAAAAAAGGGGGAATTAGGTGAAAGACGTTGACGAAATTATTAAAAAAGCCGTAGACGCAGGATTAAAAGCGGGGCTAATGCAGACGGCGAAAGCGGCGGGTAATTTGTATAAAGAAACCGAAAAGCGGCTTTATGCCTACCCCGATTTGCTGGACAAAATAGAGGACGACAAGGCGAGGTTGCGGGAGCTTTTGGAAGGCGGGGCAGTGGTAAAAAGTAGGAGTGTCGTAAGGTTTTCACGGTCGGGGTCTAGGTTGACCCCCGACGAAATATTGAGCGGGATTGTGCAGGATAAGCAAGCGGTGATTGCCGCAGACCAGCACGAAGTAGAAGCGATTGCGGCGGCTTTGGCTAAAATAGAGGACGACCCATATTTTATTGCTATAAAAGGGAAATTTTTGGACGGTTTAACTGATGATGCGATTGCGGATAGCGTGCCGTGCGATACATCTACAGTGCGTCGCAATCGTGGGCGGCTGGTGCGTCGTCTTGCGGTTTTGCTGTACGGGGCGCAAGCTCTTTAATTATTTAACCTTACAAAATATTTTTTAAAAAACTTTTCAAACATCCATACACAACACCCACAAACCCGCTAATAATGCGGGTTTGTTCTTATGTTACAATTATGTTACAGATGAAAAAAAGTGTTGACATCACTGTACAGGTATGATACAATTAAGACAGTTAAGCAAGCGAGATAAAAAACTAAAATCTTAGAGGGATGTACAAATGAAAAAATTCACATTGGCATTATATACAGATATTTTTGCAAAGGCAGATGAAGCGCAAGACACGACGGCGTTGTTAGAAGTTTTAGAAGAAATTGAAAGCATTACTCGGGGCATTGATTATTCTAGTTACGAAGCGGCAAAAGATGGCGAAATTAAAGCTAGAAATATTAAAGCTAGAGAAATTGAAGAAAAGTTTGTAAGATTGCTCGTATATGGGATGACGAAACTTGCAAGGAAGTTTACGTATCGGAATTGTCAATACCTGTAGAAATAGGCGTTGAATATAAAGAAGAAAAATATGGAAGAAATGGAATTGTTATTGCGTCTGATGAATTTGTTACAATTGTAAATTATGAAAACGAAAGAGAAGAATATCTTACGAGTTATATCAATTCAAGAATATAAAAACATTAAAATCTTAGGAGGACACAAAAATGAAAGAATTTAAAGCAAAAGAAGGTATTGCGGTAGAGGATATGGCGTTGGTAGCATTAGCAAACTTGGTAATTTCCGTAAATGATGTTAGCTTGTTAAAGGATGTAGAGGTTAATTATCTGCTTGATGAAGATGGTATTGAGATGAAACCGAAGGGGGATTTTCTTTACAAAGAGCCTAACAATTTTGGTAAATTGGTAAACATCATTTGGCAGTTTACAGACCACGGCTGTCTAAGAAGCGGAATTTTAGCAGATGCATTAAAAAGAAATGTAAGTATGTTTAAGGGTGAGAATTACGCTTAAACGATAGTTAACGATAGTTGATTGATAGGTACTGTACTGCGTTATACAGTACAGTACAGTACAACCGAGCCGTGGCGGTATACCACGGCAGACTTTTATATAGATTTTAACGTAGAAAGGGACGTTACTATGGAAGCTAAAAAAAGCACCCCCCAACAAAGATACGCAAAAGACAAGACAAAAGTACGGCAGTATCGTCTTGAATGTTACACCAGTACCGAAGGGGATATTATAGATAGATTGGATGAGGTAGAGAATAGAGCGGGGTATATTAAAAGGCTTATACGTGCGGATATAGCGAAGCAGGGCAAGGATTTAGTTGGTGAGCAACCCAAGGTTCTAGTTAACGAGCAATCGAAGTTTGAGGGGTGATGTTGTGAAGTTAATCCCTATTGAGATTTACGCCAAGCAAAAAGGCATAGCTACGAGTGCATTATATCAAAAAGCACGCAAGGGAAAGTTAGAAACCGCACAAGAGATTGATGGTGTGTGGATGATAGGCGAGGATGAAGTTATTGAAGATTTACGTTTTGGCAAGAAAAAGTCAAAAGACCTTACGGGTATGCGTTTTGGTCTGCTTATTGCAAAGCATATAGACCACGTTAAAAATGGTATGGCTTACTGGTATTGTGTATGCGATTGTTCGCAGGATGAAAAAGTTTCAAGTGATGTTGTTGTGCGGGGTTCTATGCTTGTAAGCGGCAATACAAAGTCCTGCGGTTGTGCTGTTGGTGGTACGGAGCATTTGAAAAAGACCTATGATGGCAAGAAAAAGTATTATGTTGATGGTACGGTTACATATCAGATTGCGGATACGTCTAAGCTAAGTAAGAATAATACTTCGGGGGTTAGGGGTGTATCCTTTAACAAAAGAAAACAGAAATGGCGGGCTTATATACGGTTTAAGGGTAAGAGTATGCACCTTGGATATTTTGATGAGCTTGAGGATGCCAAGGCGGCGAGGGTTGCGGCGGAGGTTAGGGTGTTTGGGGGATATTTAGGGGAGATGGACAAAGAAGAATAAAACGGGGGTCGCTCATACCCTATACCCCTCATCCCGCAGTATACCCCGTTATATGCCCCACCCTGCGCCTTACACGCATTGCACAAGACGCTTGCACAATTTATGCACTTTTCAAATGCACAAATGAGTGGTACACTATTTTCATAGTAAAAAAGTATGTTTTTGACCTGTTTTTATATGTTTTGCATATGAAATAGGTCTTTTTTATTTAGGTTTTGAAAAGGTGGTTTTGCTTGTGAAAGTTTGGGCGGAAAAGTTTTATGGGGGTAAGCCGTGGCGAGATTGTCGGAGGGCTTTTATTGCAAGTAAAAATTATTTATGTGAAAGATGCTCAACCAATCGCAATCCAATTCCTGCGAAGATTGCACATCATAGGAAGTATTTAACGCCCGAAAACATCAACGACGCAAGCATTTCTTTGTCGTGGGATAATTTAGAAGCGTTATGTCAAGATTGTCATAACGTGGAACACGGTGGAAGCGTCGAGCGGGATAGATATTTATTTGATGATGAAGGGAATGTCATCCCTATCTAAAACGGCATACCCCCCTATATTTTTATCCCGCTTGACCATTTGCTACACCGAGCCGCCCCCGCCAAAAACCTCCGAGCGGGTTATATATGGGGTGTGGGTTTTATGGCGGGTAGGATTTTAGGGCGGGATTGATTGGTATGGTTTAGCTGGTGCGGAGGGGGTGCGGATTTTATGGTTATAAAGCCCGACTTGTCGAAAGAAGAAAAAATCAATAAAGAGATTAAGCGACTTAGAAAAGTTTTTAAGGAGTTGGACAAAAATAAATTGGCGGCGGTCGATAGCCTTATCCGCAATGCCGCTTTTATGTCTGTATCGTTAGAGGAATTACAGGAAATTATCAACAGTGAAGGTTATACCCAAAAATATAAAAACGGTGCGAACCAGTACGGCAAGAAGCAATCCGAAGCCGTAAAAATACACATATCTATGACCCGCAACCACGCTGTAGCTATAAAACAATTAGCAGACCTTGCGCCGTCTGCACCTATAAAGCGTGATGCACTTCACGATTTAAGAGATTTTTAATGCCTTCACAAAATTACATTTTAGATTACTACAGCGAGTTAAAAAGCGGTAAAGCTATTGCGGGTAAGTTAGTACATACCGTGTATGAGACAATTTTAGAACATTTAGAATGTGGCGAATATTTTTACGATACAAAAAAAGCATATAAGGCTATAACCTTTATTGAAAACTATTGTCGACACAGCAAGGGACGCAATGACCTTTTAAAACTTGAAAGTTGGCAAAAAGCCGCTATTGCTTCAATTTTTGGTCTTGTTGATGAATATGGTTTAAGGGTATACCGTGAAGTATTTATTGTGGTTGCTCGTAAAAATGGGAAATCTTTATTAATGGCGGCAATTGCGTCGTATGCGGCGTTTTTAGATGGCGAGTATGGCGGCGAGATTTATTGTCTTGCTACAAAGTTAGACCAAACTGAACACGTTTGGAGTTCTCTAATGCAGATTATCGAAAAAGAGCCGTTGTTAAAAATTAGGACGAAAAAGCGCAAAAATGATATTTATATCGAAGAAAGCAATACTGTCATAAAGCCGCTTGTTTTTAGTCCGAAATCTTCTGACGGTTTTAATTTGAGTTTAGCCATAAACGACGAGTTGCACGCTTGGGCGGGAAATCGTGGATTAATGCTTTATAACGTCATCACTTCGGGCTTGGGGTCTAGGTTGCAACCGCTCGTAATATCTATAAGCACGGCAGGACACGAAAACGACGGTATATATGACGAGATAATGCGGCGTTCTAGCCGTTTTTTAAATCGTGATAGCCGTGAAAGGCGATTGTTGTCGATTATTTATATGATTGACGACCCTTTGAAATGGAATGATTTAGGCGAAATTGCCAAAGCTAATCCGAATTTGGACGTGTCTGTACCGACATCATATTTTGAAAATGAAATTGCAAAAGCTGAAGCCGAACCGAACCACAAACGTGAGTTTTTAATGAAATATTGCAACATAAAACAGTCGCAGACTGTGGCGTGGCTTGATAATCGCTTGCTTGAAGCGGCAAAAGCCAACAAAACCCTTGAAGATTTTAGGGGATGTTATGGCGTGGGCGGCTTCGACCTTTCACAATCGGGCGACCTTACCGCCGCAAGTATTGCCATTGAAAAGGGCGGCAAGATATACACATTTTGTCAATTTTATATGCCTAAAAATAGAATACAGGAAGCCATACAAGAGGACAATGTACCTTATGACCTTTATGTGCGTGAAGGCATACTAAAACTTTCGGGCGAAAATATGGTTGATTATAGAGATATATATGATTGGTTTGTGGATTTAAAAGAAAATAAAGAAATTTATTTGCTTAAAATTGGTTACGACCGATATGCGGCGGGACACCTTTTAGTAGACCTTAAAACATATGGTTTTCATTTGGACGACGTTTGGCAAGGCGAAAACCTTGCACCCGTTATACGTGAGTTTGAAGGGTCTATAAAAGACGGTGATTTTTATATAGTGAATAATAATTTGCTTAAAGCGCATTTGTTAAATGTTACTATGAAGCACAACCTAGAAAAGCGCACTTTTAGACCCGTTAAAATCGAAAAACGAAAGCGCATTGACGGTTTTGTAGCTGTTATTAATGCGCTGACTGTAAGACAAAAATATTATGGTGAAATTAGTGGAATGTTGAAAAATGAGGGTAGGTGATAATATGGAATTTTTGCGTAAAATAGGTATTTTTAGACGATTTGCGAAAGATGCACGCATACCAAGCAAAAAAGAAATTAAAAATTTCTTTGATTTATTTGAAGGTTATACCCCAGCGTGGACTAATGCGCCCGAAGCATTATATGAAATGGAGCTTATAAGGTCGGCAATTGGTTCTTTTGCGTTATTTGTAAGCAAATTAAGTCCCGAGGTTAGAGGGCAAGCGTTGGCACATATGGATTTACAATGGCAAATTGCTATTAATCCATTTATGGAAACGTCTAAATTTCTTTACAGAGTAGCCACAATTTTATCAGTCGAAAATAATGTTTTTATCATCCCTGTACACGACGCAAGCGGGCGTTTGGTCGGATTTTATCCGCTTTTGCCTAGAAATTGCGAAATTGTAGATTATGAAGGTGTTAGATATTTACGTTATACATTTTCAGACGGAAAGCGGGCGGCAATAGAATTTGAAAGGGTTGGCATATTAAACAATTTTCAGTATGGAAGCGACTTTTTCGGCGAAAGTAATCACGCATTAAAGACCACAATGCAATTGATACACACAAATAACCAAGGCATCATTAACGGCGTTAAATCGTCCGCAAATATACGTTTTATAGGAAAAATCGCCAATATGATTAGCCCTGAAGATATAAAAAAAGAGCGTGATAGGTTTTCGGCTGAAAACCTATCCGAGGACAACAAAAGCGGGATGATGATATATGACAATAAATTTACTGATGTAGAACAAGTTAAAAGCCAGCCTTTTACTGTAAATGCGCCGCAGATGAAGCAAATTACTGAAAATGTATACCGTTATTTTGGAACAAATGAAAAGATATTGCAAAATGACTATGACGAGGATGGTTTTAATGCGTATTATCAAGGTAAAATTGAGCCATTCGCCATACAACTATCTTTAGTCTTAACAAGAATGACGTATACAGAGCGGCAGATTGCGCACGGGAACCGCATTATTTTTTCGTTGAGCAGATTAGAATATGCAAGCAATCGGATAAAAGCGCAATTATCTACAACTTTTTTTGACCGTGGCTTGCTTAACCGTGCGGATATTTTGACAAAATTATGGGGCTTGCCCGCCCCTAAAGATGGCGACGCTGAAACATATTTCATACGCAAGGAATACATACGTCTTGAAGATTTAGGGAAGGAGCTGGACTATAATGCCAAAAACGCAGGGCAGGGAATACAGGGCAATGACGAACCCGTTAACGACGCAGACACAGGCGCACACAAAGAGATTTGACACAGATTATTACGTAGAAGGCTATGCAACTACCTTTAACACGCCTTACCCGATATATGAATTTGAAGGATTGATATACTATGAAATTGTTGATAGAAATGCCTTTGACGGTGCTGATTTATCGGACGTTATAATGCAATATGACCACGAAGGGAAGGTTTTAGCGCGTACAAGAAATAACACATTAGGGATTGAAGCCACGCAAAGCGGGCTTTTAATTTTTGCAGACCTTTCTAAAAGCAGTGCGGCGATTGAACTTTATAACGAAGTACAACAACGCTTGGTCGATAGGATGTCTTTAGGTTTTAAAGTGCTAGAAGATAGCTACAATAAGGAAACACGCACACGCACAATTTTAAAATTTAAAAAGGTATATGACGTTAGTGCGGTTAGTTATCCCGCTAATGACAATACTGATATATCCGTTCGCTCCTTTTTTGACGGAGTGATTGAAAAAGAGAAGCGGGATGCGCTAGAGCGGGAAAAGCAATTAAAACTATTAAAAATGAGATTGGAGTGTTCGAGATGAAGAAAAACATCAAAATGAATTTGCAATTTTTTAGCAACGACCGTGTGCAAGAAATAGAAGCACGGTTTGACGCAATTGCGCACGAGATAGAAGCTAGGGGCGACGAACTTACTGTGGAACAAATGACGGCTTTTAGCGCAGAAATTGCCACATTAAAAACGGAGCGTTCGGGGCTTCAAACTGGGCTTGAGCAACGCAATGCATTATTGGCTTCTATTGGTGAAGGAAGGGCGGCGGGTTCTAGGGTCGTACAAAGTTTTCCAAACCCTGCCGCAGTCGGCGAAAGTCGTTCGGCGGAAACTGCCGACATAACCGAAAGTATCGAGTATAGAACGGCGTTTATGAATAATATTTTGCGTGGTACAGAAATACCCGAAGAACTTAGGGCGGACGCAACAACGTCTACAACTGATGTTGGGTCTGTAATTCCTGCCCCTGTGCTTAATCGCATAATTGAGAAAATGGAAGCCGTAGGGATGATTTTGCCGCTGGTTACACGCACGTCGTATAAGGGTGGCTTGGGAATACCAATATCCACCGTTAAGCCTGTGGCGACTTGGGTTGGCGAAGGTGAAGGGTCTGATAAACAAAAGCTAGCTACTGGTAATGTTTCTTTTAACTATTTCAAATTACGTTGCAAGGTGGCTGTTTCTTTTGAAGTCGATGTAATGTCATTGGCTATTTTTGAAACTATGCTTGTAAATGCCATTGTAAAAGCAATGGTTAAAGCAATGGAGCAAGCCATAATTTCGGGCGATGGAGTTGGTAAACCAACAGGAATTTTAACAGAAACCCCGCCAGCGGAGCAAGAAATAGAAGTTGATGAGCTTACATACGAAACATTGACAGAAGCCGAGGGGGCATTACCTGTAGAATATGAAAATGATGCGGTTTGGTGTATGACCAAAAAGACGTTTATGCGTTTTTTGAGTATGACGGATGCCACAGGACAGCCTATAGCACGTGTTGATTACGGCATAGGCGGAAAACCTATGCGTATATTGCTTGGTCGTTCTGTAGTGCTATGTAATTATTTGGCAACATTTAGTCCTACAGTTGCGGCGGGTACGAAATTTGCATTTTTGTTTGATTTTTCGGACTATATTTTTAACACTAATTTTGCAATGGGCATTAAAAAGTATATGGATAATGATAACGACGACCAAGTGACGAGAGCGATAACGCTTGCGGATGGTAAAGTGGTCGATAACGGTTCGCTTGTCGTGCTTAAAAAGGCGGCTTCTTAATGAATTTTAGGAGGTGCGTCGGTGCTTAAAGATGATGTAAAAGTTGCCTTGCGTTTGAAAACGGGCGCATTTGATAATGAAGTTTTAGGGCTTATAGCCGCCGCAAAGGCAGATTTGCGATTGGCGGGGGTTGTTTTTGATGACCTAGACGAAACCGAAACAACCGACGGCGAAAATGTGTCCGAAACTATCACAAATGGTTATGACCCGCTTATAAAAATGGCGATAATTTTATATTGCAAAACGCATTTTGGGCAACACGACCCGCAGGGGCGATTTTTGAACGCCTATTTGTATCAAAAAAGAGCTTTATGTTTGGCGGGTGATTATAATGCCGTGGAGTGATGAAATAACGCTTATACACGCCGATTTTAACAATGCATTAGATGATGACGGTTTTAGTGCGCCACGGCTTGGTGGACACATCACAATCTACGCAAGTAAAAAGTCCGTGGGTTTTAATGAATTTTTTAAGGCGAAACAGGCGGGGTATACGGAGCAAATGAAATTTGACGTATATACAGCTGAGTACGAAGGGCAGACCATAGCTGAGTATGATGGTAAGCTATACCGCATTTTGCGCACGTATATAGACCCGAAAACCAGCGGCGAGTATACGGAATTGACATTATCTGACCTTAAAGAAAAGGGGGCGGCAAGATGAGTTTTAAACCCGATTTTGCGGGATTAGAAGAAATTGAAAAAATGCTTCTTGATAACGCTGAAGCCGCTAGAAAGTACGCCGTGCCAATTTTGCGAGCTGGTGCGGAAAAGGTCGCTGATGCGCAAAATGCGCAATTGCGCAGTATGTCATTTTCCGACCGTAGTACAGGCGAGCTTGCGGGGTCTGTGAAGGTCGGCAAGGTCGAGCCAAACCGTGGCGGGTTAGGCATACAGGTAAATGTATACCCGCACGGCTACCAAAAGCACGGCTTTACACGAAAAAATCAGCGTAGCCTTGTATCTAATGCGCACGTCGGTTTTATGTTTGAATATGGCACGAGCAAAATGTCCGCCCGTCCTTGGCGGGCGCAAGCTGACAAAGCGGCGAGGGAAGCGGCGGAAAATGCAATGTCGGAAAAATGGAGAGAGGTGTCGGCGGGTGAGTAGCGAAAATAGTGGCGTTGACGCTATTTTAATGTCAACACTTGCCGATTTGGGTATTGCTGGCGGTCGCTTGAAATTCGACGGTGAAGCCGATACATATTTTACTTTTCAAATAATTTCGGGTGATGAACGGGCTTTTGCGGATGACGACGGAAATGCATACGAGCATTTTTATCGTGTGGATTTATTTTCACGCAAAAATTATAACACTTTGCTTGGCAATATGAAAAAGGCGTTAAAAAATGCGGGATTTTATGGAATTTCTGTCAATGCCGAGATTTGGGAAAAGGACACAGGATATTATCACGTGTCGCTAGATGTTTACTATATGGAAGATGTAAAGGAGTGATTAAATGGCTACTATAGGTTTACGAGATTTGTATATTGCGCCCATAACGCAAGATAAAGACGGAAAAGTCGCTTATGGCGAACCCACGAGGTTAGCCAAAGCTATACAAGCGCAATTGGCTGTAACGGTTGCTGAAGCTACGCTATATGCTGATGACGCTGTAGACGCAAAAGTAAAAGAATTTGTAAGTGCATTATTGACGCTTGGTATTAACGACCTAGAACCACAAAAGCAAGCCTTAATTTTAGGGCAGACAATGGATGATGATGGTGTCGTTTTTGCGGGCGAGGATGACGAGCCACCGCATTTCGCCGTTGGCTTTAGAGCTAGAAAAACAGGCGGCTTGTATAGGTATGTTTGGTTTTACGATGCAATGTTTGGCATACCTAACGAGGATTACAATACTAAAGGCGAAAGTATAACTTTTAATACGCCGTCTATCGTTGGGACTATTATTAAGCGTTGGGATGGACTTTGGAAAGCCGATTACGTCGGCAAGCCCGACGACCCTATTGCGAAAGTATGGTTTAAAACTGTGCGTGAGCCGAACACAGCCACACCAACAGAGCCGCCAACTGAACCATAAAATTTAATATGAAGGGAGCGAAGGGAAAGACCGCAAATGCGGTCTTTCCTAATTTTTATGGAAAAACAAATTAATAATTTGATACCGATAACGCTAGATAAAGAGCGGCACGTATATTTTTCTTTTGATGTGCTAGAAAAATTACAAGAAAAGGTTGGCGACCTTACGAAACTTGGGGAACACATAGAAAAAATGGCATTTTTAAGGTGGCTTTTAACCTTGCTTTTAAACGAAGGAGCGGCGTATATAAAATTTGTTGCTGATGGCACGGAAAGCGGTGCAGAGATTTTAACGGAGCGACAAGTTGGGTTAATAATAGGAGCGGCGGATTTGGCGCAAAAAAGCCTTATCGAAACTATTTTTAAGGCATTTAATGCGGCTTTTAAGAAGAAAGGCGAGATTGACAAAGAAAAAGATTTTGATGATGAGGACGAGGACGAAAAAGAGGGAAACGAGATAGCGGGCGAATAGATTTCGCCCGCTTTTTATATATCGGCGTTACTTTGCTTGGTTTTTCTGAAAAAGAATTTTGGAAAATGACACCGCTGAAAGTGCTGACCCTTTTTCGTGTTCACTGTGAATTTAACCCCGATAGGTTTAAGCCAATAAAGCCCGTCGGCGTTGATGATATTGACATTGCGCTAGGGGGTTTATAGATGAGTAAAGGCGTTGGGCTGATAGGTACTAAAGTTGTTTTTGATGGAAAAGAGGAGTATAACAGAGCCGCAAAAGAGATTACGCACAACCTTAAAATGCTTGGTTCTGAAATGAGTGCATTGACTGCCGAATTTGGAAAAAATGACACCAGTGTCGAGGGGCTGACCGCAAAGAAAGGCTTGCTTGAAAAGCGGCTTGCGGAGCAAACGACCGCCGCACAAGCCGCCGAAAAAGCACTTGCAGATATGCGGGATGCGGGTATTGACCCTGCTTCGGATGCGTACCGAAAAATGGAGCAGACTTTGGCGGATAGCAATACGGCTATGGCTTGGACAAAATCGGATATTGCAAGCGTTACGGGCGAGTTAGAAAATTCTCAAGGTGCTTGGAGTGCTACGGGCGGCGTTATAGCTGAAACGAGCGAAAAAGTGGCTAGTGCGGACACGGATTGGAAGGCAATAGGCGAAACCATTGCTGGCGTGTCTAAAGCTATTGCGGCGGGTATGGCGGCTGTTGGTGCGGCGGCTGTGGCTATGGGCGGTTATTTGTATAATTTAACGACGGCAACGGCTGAAGCTGGCAGTGAAATAAATGTTATGTCCCAAAAATTTGGATTATCCCGTGAAGCGTACCAAGAATGGGAGTTTGTTTTCAGCCAAGCGGGCGTAAGTATTGGCAAAATGGGCTATTCTATGCGCAATTTGCAACAACAGACGGTGGCGGTGCAAAATGCGCTAAAAGATAACGCCGACGCTTTCGACGAACTACAAAAACAAGCAGACGACGGCGTTATAAGTGTGGACGAATTTAACAAAAGTGTTGCTTCGCTTGAAAAAGATATTGTTGGTTCGTCTAAGGCTTTTAAAAATTTGGGGATTAGCTTGGATGAGATAGTGAATAGCGACCCCGAAGAAATTTTCATTAAAGTGCTTGAAGCCTTGCACGAAATGCCCGAAGGTGCGGAGCGTACAAATGCCGCATTAAATGCCTTGGGACGTGGTGCGGCGCAAAGTATGATGCCATTAATTAATAGCGCAGATAGCATAGACGAGTTGCGTCAAAAAGCGCACGAACTAGGTATTGTTATGTCTAGTGAAACGGTAGACGCTTCTGTTGCTTTTGGCGATAGTATGGATAGACTTACACGCACATTTGACGGTGTTAAAAATAGCATAGGTGCGGAGTTATTGCCAGGCTTTACGACGATAACGGACGGCTTGACTGCTTTAATTTCGGGTTGCGATAATGCGGCGGACGCAATTGTTGGTGGCGTTAATGAGCTTGTAAAAGGCATAACTAATGCAATACCGCAAGTGCTGTCCTTGCTAAACACCGTGGCGAATACAGTTGCAGAGGTTGCGCCGTCTATCATTAATGCACTTGTAGACGGTATAGTTAAAAACATACCACAATTGATAGATGCGGCTTTAAACATTGTTTTGTCGCTTGTGGACGCTATAATACAGGCATTGCCCGCCTTGCTTGAAGGGGCGTTACAGATAATAACCACGCTTGCGAAGGGCATAACGCAGGCATTGCCGACGCTTATACCCGCTATTGTTGGGGTTATAGTCAGTATAATACAGACGCTTATTGAAAGTGTACCGCTTTTTATTGAAGCGGCTTTGGAGCTTATAATCGGGCTTACAAAAGGGATTGTTGATGCAATACCAATCATCATCAACGCAATACCTACCCTTATAAATAGCCTAATTAAAGCAATTTTGGATAGCATACCGTTAATAATTCGTGCGGGCGTTGATTTGCTCATTTCTTTGGTTAAGGCATTGCCCGAAATTATCGTTTCTATCGTTGCGGCGATACCCGAAATAATACACGGAATTTTAACGGCTGTTGTCGAAAGTATACCTTTGCTAATCGAAGCGGGTATTGATTTATTTATTTCGTTGATTGAAGCGTTGCCGCAAATAATTGTTGAGATTGTGAAAGCCGTGCCGCAGATAATTTTATCTATACTTGATGCAGTTATTGGCAGTATACCGCTTTTGATAGACGCAGGGATTACGCTGTTTGTATCTCTTATAGAAGCTATGCCACAAATTATACTTGAAATTGTGAAGGCTACGCCGCAAATAGTGATTGCAATTGTTGATACAATCATTGACCTTGTGCCAAGTCTTATATCGGCGGGCAAAGATTTAATAATGGGTTTGATTGATGGTCTTATAGGGTCTGTTGGTGCTGTTGTTGATGCTGTTCGCAATGTAGCAAGTAGTATTTTGGGCGGTATACGCTCATTTTTCGGCATAAATTCGCCGTCAAAAGTTTTTGCAGAGATTGGCGAAAATCTTGCTGAGGGCTTGGGAGTTGGTTTTGAAAACGAAGCAAAAGACGTTGAGAAATCTATGACGGGTGCAATGGGCAAGGCTGGCGTATTAACTGCTTCCGAAGCCATAAAAGCTGTTAGCGGCGGCATTATCGCTAATTTACATTATCTTGATGAAGCTGTTATTTCGGTCGTGGATAGTATAACGGAGAAGATAGCGGGCGAAAATCAACGCTTTTTGCGGAGAGGTTCGGACATAATAACGTGGCTTACGCAGGGTATAGCAAGGAGAACGCAACATATTACAAGGCAGATACAAGACACAATGCGAAGCATATTACGGACTGCGGATAGTTTTAGATGGAACTTTGTAAGCGTCGGCGAAAACGCTGTACAAGGGATATGGCAAGGCTTCCAAAATATGCGTGGCTGGCTTGAAGGTAACGTGATGGAAATGATGGAAACCCTTGCTGTTATGGTAAGGGAAATTTTACAAATAAATTCACCTTCAAGAGTTTTCGCTAAAATCGGCGAACAAATGGCGGCGGGTATTGATGTTGGCTTTACCGAAGAAATGCGAGATGTAAGGTATAGTATACTGGATGCTATGAAAGGAGTTATACCGAAAAAACCACCTTATCCAAATAATGGCGGCGGTTCGCCAGCGGCTGGCGGTGGTTTTCATTATACACAAATCATTAAAACAAAAGAAACGAATTACGCCGCACAGCAACGGGAAGGCATTAAACAGGCAAAGCAATTTGCAAGAAAGGTGGGAGTGATTTGAGGATAAAAGAAAGGCTTATATACACAAACGAGCGGGGCGAAAGCCTTTATTTTTATCCTCGCTCACAGTACCACGTCAATATTAAGGATGTCGAAGGATTATCAGATATTGAAAATGAGATTTTTAATAATTACAGTATGGGGCAAGATGGTAATACGTTTTTAGGAAGCCGCATTTTAGAAAGAAATATTGAGATTATCGGGCATATAAAAGAGCGCAACAAGGAGCTTGCGCATAGATTGCGGCGGCGGATGAACAGCGTGTTAAATCCACAATATAGCGCAGTGTTACGCTATGAATTGGGCGATTATGTGCGGATTATAAACTGCCGTGTAGAAAATGCGCCGCAATATACAAAAAAGCCCATTTTTGAAGAATTTAATATACAACTTACTTGCCCCAGTCCTTTTTGGCGTGAAACTGCTGAAAATCGCCAAGAAATAGCGTTGTGGATGGGTGGTTTTGAATTTCCTTTACCCGACGGGCTGGAAATACCGATTGACGGAACTTGGGAAATAGGTTGGCGTGTTCCTGCTCTTGCTGTTAATGTCGTTAATGGCGGCGACGTTCGGACTGGTATGCGCATTATTTTTATAGCTTTGGCGACGGTCGAAAACCCCACATTAACAAATATGAATACAGGCGAGATATTAAAGTTAAATTTTACTATGCAACAGCACGACGTTATAACCATTAATACTACATATGGAAATAAAAGCGTTATTTTACGCCGTGGCGGTATTGATATAGATATTTTTAATGCTTTTGATACTGATAGTGTATTTTTGCAATTAGATGTTGGCGACAACATTTTTGCATACAACGCAGATTACGGGACTGTTGGAAACCTTAACGCCACTATATATTATCAAAACCTATATTTGGGGGTGTAATATGGAGCTTTTTGTATATGACCGAGATTTAAATAGACTTGGAATGATTGAGGAAATAACGTCTTTTATATGGACAAGGCGATATTCCAAAGTTGGAGAATTTAATTTGTTAGTACCTTTTACGACCAAACATAGGGAACTTTTGCAAAAAGGTAATTTAATTGCAAAGCGTGATGACAGCGAAGCAGGAGAAATAAAATACATAGATTTTTCGCAAGACACGCAAGGAAAAGAAATTATTGAAGTGCAAGGCAAATTTATAACGGGTTGGCTTGGGCGGCGGATTATTGAAAGACAAATTTTAACAAATATACCGCCGCCAGCTATTATAATGCAAATTGTTATTGAAAATTTGATAAACCCAACGAATGATTTGCGTAAAATTGATAGGCTTGCGAATACTGATTTTTCGCAGATTAGCAGGGCGAATACTGAATATATTTCCGAACCGTTTATAAATGTCGGTTTGGCGGTGGAACAGATAGCGAAAGCGGCAGAGCTTGGATATAAAATAGTTGCTGATGTACGTGAGCAGTTATATAATTTTTCTATATATGATGGCATTGACCGCTCTGCGGCGCAACAGGCAAAACCACAAATGGTTTTTTCTTTTGAATTTGATAACATCTTAGAAAAAACTTTTATACGTTCGATTGAGCGGCTACGCACTACGGCTTATGTCGGCGGCGAAATTTTGCGTGATGCGCCTAGGCGCATTGTTGAGATTGGCGAAAACTTTGCGGGGCTTGACCGTTGCGAAGTTTACATTAACGCAAGCGATATTGCACAGTCTTGGCAGGACGAAAGCGGGACGCAAATAACGCTTTCTAATGCAGAGTATAACGCCCTTTTGTATCAAAGGGGCATACAGGAGCTTATAAATTTTATTGAAACTATGTCATTTAATGCGAAAGTTGATAATCGCATTAGACCAGTGTACAAAAAAGATTATGATTTGGGAGATATTGTAACTTGCAAAGATAGCAAATGGGGCGTAAGCGTAAATAAAAGAATTGTCGAGGTTACGGAAACATACCAAGACCATAAAACGCCCGAAATTGATATTATTTTTGGTGAGGGTTTGCCCGATTTTGCTAACGTAATTAAACATATAAATCAATAAAAAAAGGGGTGAATATATGGAGCAATCTATGTTTTTTAATTCTATTAACGGCGACCGTCGTTATTTAGCCGATAATTGGGCGGCTTATTTCGCTTCTTTTATCGGCAATGGCGTTTTCCCTGTGCCGTCGTATGGTTTGCAAATATTGGCGGGCGATAGCGGATTAAATGTTGTTGTAAGGATTGGAAAAGGTTGGATAAATGGTTATTTTTATGTAAACACGACCGAAAAGACTATTACATTACCAAATGCGGACTTTATGTTAAACCGTATAGATAGAATTGTTTTGCGGTGGGATTTGGCTACACGAGATATTACGGCGCAAGTGAAAATTGGCGTACCTTCATCAACGCCAACGCCGCCACAGTTACAACGTGATGCGGATGCATACGAATTATGTCTTGGGGATGTTTTTGTAGGCATTGGCGCAACGGGCATTACGCAAGCTAACATCACGGATAGGCGTTGGAACACCGAACTTTGCGGGGTTGTTAAGGGTGTAGTTGACCAAATCGACCCTTCTTTTATAACAGCGCAATTTGACGCATTTTTTGCAGAATATAAAACTAATATAAAAGCCGCCTTTGCGGCTTTTTTAGATTGGATTACGAATTTTAAAATTGATAGTCAAGATACAATTGATGATTTGATGATAGAGTTTTTGAACTGGGCGAATGAACAAAAAACATTATCCAAACAATTTATTGAAGAAATAACCAACCAAATAAAAGCCCTAGAAACCCAATCATTTACTTTCATCAACAACGATTTTGACGCTGATTGGGTCAAGCGTGGTTGCGAACATTCGCACGACCCCGATAACTATATGCATACATATTGGCACGTAATAGCGACTGGTATGTTGCTCGCAGAAAGAATAACATCATATCCTACAGGTGAAAAGCACGTTGTTACAAAATTCTACCCGTGGGAAACCGAAGAAAACGGAAATAGAATTATGACGACTGCTTGGACGCAAACGAGAATAACCGATTATGGAACAATGAAAACGAGGGTGGTGTAATATGTCAATTAATAATGATATGGAGAAATTTATTAATAGCGCAGTGATGACTGACGGCGAATTTGCATTACCAATAAATCAGCTTATAAACGCCAACAACTATTTAGAAGCGATAAATCCAAATAGTATAGATATGGCGGCAAGAATGATAATGCGTGGTGCGGAGATTGGCTTGACATTTAAACGTATGTTTAATTTGAATGTAGAAGGCTTGGAAAGACTATCCTTTTTATCGCAACTTATATCATCATCAGAAGCAATGGCGGCTATACAGAACAATACGCAAGCCGCTGACGTTTTCAGCAGAGTAGAGGATGATGTTATCGCACGTGTTTTGTCTGAAATTCTTGGGTTTGCTTCTAATGCTTTCCCGAATATGGCGACAATTGTTAATTCTAATGTAGCAATGTCGGAAGTCGTTAATTCTGATATTGCAATGAGGGCAATTGTTAATTCTAATATTGCGCTTAGTGCAATATCAACAAATACCGAAGCCTTTAATTCCGTAGTTTCATCACCAATATCAATGTCTATAGTTGCAAATTCAAGACGTGCATTGCTTGCAGTTGCTGGTAATTTTGTTTTTCAAAATTCACAAGTCGCAGTAAGCGCATTGTCAGAAAGTACATTAAGACAAACAGCAACATTTCCAATATCCAATACGTTAACGAATAGAAGAAGCGGAAATATATGGATGATTAGTCAGCGACAATCTCTTATCGCTAGTGGAAACGGAACTTACCAGCTTAGACGTGTAATGGGGACTACCCTTGGTACTGCTGAGAATACCATAATACAAACGGCGGCAGAAACATTCAATACGGACGCTCCTGTTAGTAGATTTTTTGTACAGATTGAAAATGTAACAACTGGTACAACTGGCGACGTAACATACACTTTTATCGCATTATAGAGAGGTGATTATATGACTTTGCAAGATAAAATTGATATTATGATAAAGCAAAACACATCCATTATAAGAAAAACAGAAGAATTAATTGAAGAAAACGAGCAACTACGAAAGCATATTGACGCATTAACAATTATGTCCGCCAAAACAATTATGCCGCAATTTGGCATTGATGTTGTTTTCTCTGATGAAGAAATTGCGGATATTCAAGAGATAACGGGGTTGCGGTTGGTTTTTGATGTTGAGGAATATCAACAGAAAGATGGTGTATAGATGGATGGATATGTAAATATTTACGAAAGTACATATGGCTTTTTAGGAACTTTGGCAGAAAATGCAGAAAGTATTTTAATTATTGCGCTTATTGTAGTTATTGTGGGATTAGCCATACTTGCGCCGTTTGCTATAAAATGGCGCAAGATGAGTAAAACGCACGAATTAGAGCAACAAAATATGATTGTTAATATTGTAAAAGAAAATACCGCCGTTATGGCTGGTTTGAAGAGCTTATTGAAAACCTCGACCGAAGCACATAGGGAAGATTTAACGCAGATGCATAAAAGATTTAACGAGCAAAGCAAGACTTTAACAGCAGTTGAAATAAAAGTTGATAAAATTTTAAGAATTTTAGAGGACAAAGGGAGAGATAAAAATGACGATTAAAGCCATAACATTATCAAGTGGACACGGTAAGTATATGCAAGGCGCAAGCGGTATCATCAACGAGGTAATCGAAGCCCGACGTGTAGCAAACCAAGTTGCGAAAATATTGCGTGGGGCAGATATTGCAGTTAATTTATTTCACGAAAATGATGCTAAAAATGCAACCGATAATGTAAATTCTATCATAAAATATCATAATTCCACCCAAAGGGATTTGGATGTATCTATACATTTTAATGACTTCAAAGAAGCGACAGCACACGGCACGGAAACGCTACATATAGAAGGCGACACGCAGACACGCGGAATAGCATCACGTATATCACGTGCAATTTCTGCCGCTTCGGGCATTTTTTTACGTCGTGGCGACGGAACATTTGCACGCACAACGCAAGTAGGATTTTTAAGATTTACAAATCGTCCTGCCGTTTTATTAGAAGTTTGTTTTGTGCGCAATGAAAACGACGTAAGATTGTACCAAGAAAATTTTTATGCTATATGCCACGCCATAGCAGAGGGCATTATCGGTAGAGCTATTACGACGCAACCAGCACCTCCGCAAAATATGCCTAATCACGAGCCAAGCGAATGGGCAAAAACATCTTGGATAAAAGCAACTGCAAAAGGTATAACTGATGGTACGAACCCGCAAGCAAACGCTTCAAGAGAACAAATAATTGTTATATTGGATAGACTTGGATTATTGGATTAAAAAGGGGGATTAATATGGATTTTATGGAGTATATAGAGCCTTGGGCATTTGTTATTATACCTGTTTTAAATGTTTTTGGAGTAGGGTTTAAAAAGACACTGAAAATTGCCGATAGCTTAATAATTTGGTTATTAATAGCGATTGGTGTTTTTCTTTCTATGTTGTGGGTGCTTGGTGCTTCTACAGCAGACGGCGGAATTGATAATTTGCTTTTAGCGGCATTTGCTGGCATAACGCAAGGCGTTTTGTCTGCTGGTGTAGCCATCACGATTAGTCAAGCCGTGAAGCAGATTAAAAAAGGCGATTAAAAAGGAGTGGACCAGATGTGGAACGAGGAAATGACGATAAAGGAATTGCGTAAGTATGCCGAGGATAACGGGGTTTCTCTTGGAAATTTGACTATAAAAAAAGATATTATTGATGCTATAAGGCAAGCCGAAATGAAGGAACAGGAAGCCATCGGGGAAATAAACGAATTGACGACGCAAAAAACCGTTGAAACTCCTGAAAATAAAAACGATACCGAAAATGATACTTTCGTCATACCACGGCTTTTACAAGTTTCTAGGCTTTTGATGACTGGCAAGGATGTAAGCGCAACGCATAATGCTTTAATTGAAAAAGGGTTGCATTGCGGAAAAGAAAGCGAGCAGGGTATATATGGCAAAAATACGGCTTATGCTGTACGAGTTTTTCAAGCAAAAAAAGGCTTGATTGTTGACGGCAAGGTCGGCAAATTTACGGCAAAGGCTTTAGGCTTTGAATGGGGTGGTAAATAATGAGCGGAAAATCGCCATTTTTGGGCGTTTATGAAAATAGTAGTGGTGAGCTTATAGATATGTTTTCAAGTCAAACCGTCGAGCGTAGCCAAATCATACCTAAAATGTCGCCGTTTTATGGCGTTTTTTTGGATGCACAAGGCAATAAGCACGATTTATCAGAGTTAGGCGGTGAAAGCGGAGCGACAACGACAACGGCACAAACGGCTGTTACAAATCCAGCAGACGAAAGTCCATCCCGTTCGGCTTCTTCGCAAGCTGGTATAAACACGGAACTAACGAACCAAATAACGGCTTTATGGGAACTTGAAAACAAGCTAGAAAATGTAATTAACACTATGACACATCCCGCAAGCGTTTTTAATCAAGCGTTTTCTAATGCAACATTTGATGGGGAAGTAAACGCAATTGACGTTGCTTTAAACGACAATATAACCATAGTATCGTTTTGGGGCTTCGCAAACCAAAATGCGGCAGGAACAGCAGGGCAAGACTTTATTGTCCTAGACCCCACAACTTACCAATTGCTTAACCGATTTGTCGGGCAAGTAGACCAATTTGCAATAGGCTATAATGCCGCCACAAACGATTTTAAATATGTACCAATTAGGATAACAAACCAAGGTATGTATATAGTTACAGCACCTAATATTTCTATTGGTACAAGGTTTTCTTTTCAGTTTGTTTTGATACTTGCGCAAACGGAGAATGCATAAAACAAAAACACCCGCAACGGCATAACGCTGTTGCGGGTGTTTTTTTGTTTTCATCTTTTAATCACGACACCGAATAAGTCATTTACAAAGATTAGTCGGGGTTCGGATTTGAAGGGCTTTACTCTGGGTGAAAGGATTTGAACCTTCGACCTCCAGCACCCCATGCTGGCGCGCTACCAAGCTACGCTACACCCAGCTATACTGCAAGGGATATTGTAACCCATATGCAATTAATTGTCAAGAACATTTTTGTTTAATGAAACTATAAAACCCGTATCTGTGCAGATACGGGTTTTCGGGTTTTTCGATTTTACATCAACCTGCGCAAAGCGCAACAAACGTCTACCACATTGCTCCAATTGTCCTCGTCTGTTGTAATGGCAGAGTTTAAAAATAATAATTTTGACCGTGCCGCAAGACTTTGCTCTACATCCGTCAGCCTGTTTAAATCATTTTGCGCATAGGCGTTCATTAATGTGTTTAACCCTTTTTCAGAAACCACCAAAGGAATATAAGGCTCTAGCACCGTCATCAACCCCATAACCTGCTGACATTTAATGGGATACGCCAAATTTAAATAAAAATAAAAACTATCTGCGCTGATAAAATGAATATCTTTTGGCAGTTCATTTTTTAAAAATGCAAGTTCGTTGCGTAAATCATCTAAAAAACATTTCAAACCATTCTCAGTTAATATTCTCATTTATCTATTATGTTCATTTGTTATGGAAATAATCTTAAAATAAAATGTAGTACAAAATTAGCGTTGTGCATTGGTTGCGCTATTATGGAAGTATCCAGTAATGCCTGCATATCTGTATTAGAACTAGCCGCAAAATATATTACAACAAGCCCCAAAACAAGCCACGACAATAACAAGCCCCAAACCGCACCAATAGCCGCACCAAGCAGTTTGTTAAGCGTGCGTATAACGGGTAGTTTTGCAATTAAATTTAAAGCCCGGCCAAGAAAAATTATAGCCAAAAACACGATTACAAACACGATGATAATGGATATAATGTTTATAGCGATGCCCGCCAAAAAGCCAGAAATATAGTCTGCAATGCCAGTTGCGCTTAATGCATTTGTTACTGCTTCGTCATTATACCCTTGTATAAGCGAGTTTTGTAATACCGCAGGCAACGGTAGCCTTTCAATAATTTGGTTATAGGTTTCACCTACGTGTTGCTCTATTAACCCATCCAAATTAAGCATACGCCCAATGCTTGTTTGCATTGATGTGTACAAACCTTCTATCCCACGCAAAAATCGCCCAACAGAAGGATAGAGCAGATTGGTTAAAAAAATCGCTAATATAAAGGAAGCGAAACCAAGTACGGTACGAATAAAACCACGCCAAGCACCGCCTGCTATGCAGCCTGCCATTATAACTATCACTAATAAATCAAGCCAGTTCAATAGTATAAACCCCTCTCAAAACACTTTCAAAATATAATTTATAAATTATATCAAAACTAAACCTAAAAATCAACCTTTGGTTTATTGCAATTACCGACAGCGGATGATATTATGTTATTACAAAGCAAGCAAGACAAAAAGAAACGGGGGTGGTGCATTGAATATTGGAGGTGTTGGTGAATTTTTAAAAACATCCCGGAAGGCGTTAAAGCTGACGCAGGGTGATGTGGCAGATAATTTAGGAATATCCGCCCAAGCTGTTTCTAAATGGGAGCGGGGCGAAAATATGCCGGATGTTGCATTTTTGCCAGACTTATCCCGAATATTGCAGGTAAGCGTAGACCAAATATTAAACGCAGGGCAAATTGGCAATAAAGATGAAGATGAAATTGATTTTAGCAATTTGGTTGATGCAGGGCTGTTTAACAAAGTGTTAACCGAAATTGACAAATTGCAAAATATGGGTGACTTGCAAATAAGCCTAGATTTCTTTGTATATCTTAACAACACGCAAAAGGCAGAGCTGATTAAAAAAATGCTGATGATAGATGATTATGGCATAACATTGGATGAAATACTACCATACGCAAGCACGACACATAAAACCGACATACTGCGACATATACTGCACCGCAGAGATTATAACCTGCTAGAGAGCATAATAACCCATCTTTCAAACGAACTGAAAACGCAAACATTACAAAAACTGCTACAAGAAGGTAGGTACGACATTATAGAGGACATAATGCCAGCCTTTAACCGCAAACATAGGGATGCAATAGCAGAACATTTTGTAAATTGCAAAGACCCAGACGAATTAGAAATTATGGAAAATTTTATACCATTTTTTGACAAAAATCAAATTAAACGATTATTCGAGGAGGAAGTAAAATGAAAAATATTATTGTTAAAGTAAAAGATTTTGTAAACAAAGGTAGCAACAACTTTACTACAGCCCGTGAAAAAGCACAAGACAAATTAAACAAACAAGCAGGCACACCAATAGCCAGCTGGACAGTATAAAAAGGGAGGATAATATTATGAGCGAAGCAAGACTAAAAGTATTACAAATGTTGCAAGAAGGCAAGGTGACCGTTGACGAGGCGATGTCTTTATTGCGTCAAGTGCCAGATGATGATTATGACGACGATTTTACAAACAACAATAACAACAATAACAACAATAATAACAATAATAACAATCGTTCAAGCGATTATAACTATGGTTTTGAAGCCTTGGCAAACCTTGGCAGCACAATAGGCAACGCCGTGCGTGATGCGCTAGACGGTGTTGATGATGCAGATATAAACATTAATTTGTCTGAGGTTTTTGGAAGCGGCAAAAAAACCGTGGTAAACTTTACATCAGACCCCATAACGACAGATATTAATTCGATAAAATTATTGGGCAAAAACTCGTCCGTAGAAATAAAAGGCTACCAAGGTAACACAATGCAGTTAGAAGTAAAATACAACGCAAAACGTCCCGACACCCAAATCCATTTTAGCTCCGAAGGCGGCAATTTTGAACTTTTATATGACTATAATGCAATGCGGTCTGTTGCTATAGAATGTTTGGTGCCGAATGTATATATTGGACATATTCACGGCGAAAGCAAAAACTCGTCCGTGGAGCTTTATGGAGTAAACGCAGGCACAGTAGACCTTTTAACAAAAAACTCTAAAATTGACATCGAAAATGTAACAGCAACCCATATCACCGCAAAAACGGGCAACTCACGCATTTCGGCAGAAAACGTCAAAGCTCAAACCGCCCGTTTATCCACATCCAACTCACGCATAGAAACCGACAATATTGATGTAGAGCAATTGTATTTAAAAACATCAAATGGCGGCATAAGTCTAGAAAATATTTTTGAAAACATAACACCAGTTGCTGTAAACAGCCAGTACCCAGCAGATGTTGCACCAGTAAACGACCGCATTATAGAAGCCACCACATCAAACGCAGGCATTGATATAAGAATACCGTCAGATGCGGCGATAAAGCTACAAGCGTCCACATCCAACGCCCGTGTAGATTTTAAAGCCCACGATATTATTGTCAGCGAAATGTCTAAAAACTATCTAAGCGGCAAATCTGCCCATTACGACACAGCCGCAAAACGTATAAGACTAACTGCTAACACATCCAATGCTACAATAAAAATAAGAGAAGCGTAAAAAAAGGCGGCATATTGCCGCCTTTTTTGTTGTAAAATATCTAACTTTTACGCCCTTTTTGCAAAAAGATTGGCAACACAATTTGCCTGTCATCATCTTTGGGGCTTGGTGCTTGTGATGATGATGTTACGGGTGATGTATCGGGTTTTAAATTTTGGATTATTGGGTTTTTTTCCATATCGGTTTGGTTAAAGCCCGTTGCAACAACGGTTACAATTACCTCGTCTTTTAAAGTATCGTTGACGGTATTGCCTGTTATAATAAGGCTTTCAGAAAGTCCGGTGCTCTCGGATATAAACTTACCCGCCTCTGTTACTTCGTGCAAACCTAGCTCGTCATCACCAGCTATATTAAGAAGCAAAGCAGACGCACCACGGATAGATGTTTCTAAAAGAGGGCTGTTTATCGCCATTTTTGCCGCATTTATAGCCTTATCTTTGCCTTTGGCACGCCCTATACCAATATGTGCAACGCCACGGTCTTTCATAATAGTGCGAACATCAGCAAAGTCCAGATTCATAAGCCCAGAGCCAGAAATAAGCGCAGGAATACCTTGCACACCCTGCGACAGCACCTCGTCAGCCTTTTTCAAAGCTGCTTTAAAAGAGATACCCACATCAAGGTCAAGCAATTTTTCATTGGGAATAACAAGCAATGTGTCCACGTTTTTGCGTAATTCTTCAATTCCACGCAAAGCGTTGTCCATACGTGGCTTGCCCTCGAAGGAAAACGGTTTTGTAACAACGCCAACGGTCAATATGCCGTTGTCTTTTGCAAGTCCTGCAATAACAGGTGCCGCACCTGTGCCCGTACCGCCGCCCATACCAGCCGTTACAAACAGCATATTTGCGCCGTCGATTGAGGCTAAAATTTGTTCACGGCTTTCTTCTGCAGCTTTTGTACCTACTTCTGGCTGACCACCTGCACCTAGCCCTTCAGTCAGTTTTTCGCCAAGCTGTATACGTGTGTCGGCTTTGGAATATTCCAATACCTGCGCATCAGTATTTGCGGCTATAAATTCTATACCGCTTATATTATCTTCTATCATTCTATCCACGGCATTATTACCGCCACCACCAACACCAATTACAAATATTTTTGCCTTTCTTACAAAACTTTGCTTTTTGTCGTTTGCCACTATATTTTCCTCCCAAGCGTAAGTATTCAATATTAATAGACAAGATTAACGAGAAACCCGTAATCTTGGATTAATTTCTGGATTGCGAATATCTATGTAACCTCTGTCTAAATAAGGATTTTGCACAACCGCCTGCAAATAACGCACTTTACGGTCGGCTTCATCCATAGAGCCAAAATCTATTTCAAAATTGTTATGGCGCATAATAATATCCCGTGGGTTTGAAAAATCAATTATCCTCGGGAAAAATTCGTATGTAGAAAATAACTGCGAAAGCAACAAAAGGTCGCTAAATATTGTAGGGTTTGACGTATGCAAATGCTGTCCGATAAAAGAATATTCTAAATCTAAACCTAATATTATTGGCAAATTGGGGTCGGGGTTTTGGCGAAGCTCTAAAGCAAAACCAACACCATCGGTTAGTATATACGCCGCCGTATCAATAGGGTTTTGTATATTTGCAATTGCAACCCTTTCGTGTATTTCGATACTAACAACATTAGGCAATTCCCTTGTTATGCTTACATTGTGTATATAGGGCAGTTCTGCAATATTATTTGAAACATTGCGGGCAGAAAATGCAAAGATGCTTGAACCTATTTCAAGATTAGCCGCCCGCAAAATCTCGGCTTGCAAAAGGGCGTTATTGCCAACCACATCAACACGGCTTATGCGAAAAAGCGGCGATAATAACACCGCCGTTACCACAAAGGCAAACACCGCCAAGATTATAACAACCCTAAATACTTTCCGCTTTGTTTTCATCTATATATTCTACCACAGCAAACGAAATATTGTCAACGGCAAATATTACAAATATTACGAAAAAATTTGTTAAAAAAACAGGCTTTAATTTTCGCCTGTTTTTTGCATTGTTGGTATCGACTTTGATAAATTTATCATCAATTGCGGCGTTATGTTTATAATAAAATCTTTTGCTTCATAGTATTTCATAGTCTTGCCGTCTTGCGAAATTTCGTAATCGCTTGTGATGATATTAGCGTCTTCTAGCTTTTTAAAGTGCATATACAAAAGCGCACGGGATATATTAAGAATTTTTGCCATTTCGCTGACATATCGGCGTTTAACAGCCAGCTCGCCCATAATTTTTATGCGCATAGGGTGGGACAAAGCGTCAAATAAAGCAGAAAATTCTACATATCCAGAAGGTGTCAAACGGTCGCCACTCATCTTTAAATCCTCCCTATAACATATATAATAAATTTATTGCACGTGTAATAATTATATTACAGGTACAAGTATTTGTCAACATCATTTTTTAAAATTTTTTAGAATTTTTTTAGTATAAACTTATCGTAGCTGGAAAAAATAATCAATGTGTTACAAAAGAGAATCGAAGGGACTGTTTATATAATGAACAACAAAGTCGAAATTTGCGGCGTAAACACAGCCAAATTGCCTATGCTAAAACCCGCCGAAAAAGAGGCTTTGTTTGCAAAAGTAATGGATGGCGATAAGGAAGCCAGGCAAGAATTTATATACAGCAACCTGCGCCTTGTGCTTTCTGTCATACAACGCTTTAACAACCGTGGCGAAAACATTGATGATGTTTTTCAGGTTGGTTGCATTGGTTTAATAAAAGCCATCGACAATTTCGACACATCCCACGGTGTTAAATTTTCCACATATGCCGTACCAATGATTATTGGTGAAATAAGGCGTTATCTGCGTGACAACAACACAATACGGGTTAGCCGAAGCCTGCGTGACATTGCCTATAAAGCCCTGCAAGCAAAGGAAAAATTGATAAACCTAAACAGTAAAGAACCAACAATTGAAGAAATTGCAAAAGAGCTGGAAATGCCCGCAACAGACATTGTGCTTGCACTAGATGCCATACAAGAACCCGTATCACTTTTCGAGCCAGTCTACCACGACGGTGCAGACGCTCTTTTCGTAATGGACCAAGTAAGCGACGACAAAAACACCGACACAATGTGGCTGGAAAACATATCTTTATCAGAAGCCCTAAAACGTCTAGGCGAAAGGGAAAAACACATACTGCAATTACGCTTTTTCGAGGGCAAAACACAAATGGAAGTGGCGGATGAAATAGGTATTAACCATAGCAAAATGCAATACATATTCCAAAGAGCCAAAGATGCTTACAAAGGTAGTTATTCTTTTATTTGCGGACTGGATATTTACATAAGTATATGAAGTTCAAAATTATAGTGTAATTTTGCAGA
>WRBJ01000013.1 GCA_009784615.1 Defluviitaleaceae bacterium
AAGAAAACAGCTTGTCGGGGTGGGATTTCCCTAACAAAGCAATCCACCACGACAAGCCTCTCTCAGCCCTAAGACCTAAGTGTAGGATAACACACTTCAGGTCTATTTGTCAAGCATATTATTCGTCAGTCTTATCGCAGGCTGATTTTTTATTTACTCATTATCAAAAGCTGTTTCTAACTGCAACCTACCACCCGGTTGCGATAATCCAGACGACATCAACACGGGATTAACGGCATATTCCACAAATATCACCGCTTCTACGCCCGGCATACTTTCAACAAGTTGCATACCTGCCGCAGGACCCAAAGCAAAGATGGCTGTCGTTATACCTTCTCCCAAAATCCCTGTTTCTGCCATTACTGTAACCGACACTATATTGGTTTCAATAGGACGACCCGTCGTTGTGTCTAGTATATGATGATACAAATTTCCATCCATCATAAAATTGCGCTGGTCAACAGCGGATGTAAGTGCCGATGTAGAGCCAAGCGCACGCACTATGCCAAAATGCGTATCAAGCGGCAGACCCATCTGTGCGGCAAAAGGCAAACGAAGCCCAATGCCCCAATGCCCGCCGTCGGGTCTATCACCAATTAACATAGTATCGCCGCCCATATTGGCAATGCCTGCAACACCACGTTCGTTAAATAATTCCGCTATCAAGTCAACGGTATAACCCTTTGCAACAGCACCCAAATCAAGCATAGCTTGCGGATGTGCAAGACGTACACGGTTGCCATCTATAATAATATCTGTGCCAACGGTGGGCAAAGCCTCGTCAAGCTGTTGTTGTGTTGGCATTGCGCCACGGGGCAGATTAACGCCCGAAAAACCCCAATATCGGCTTACCGCACCAATGGTTACATCAAAGCCGCCATTTGACATTTCTTTATATTCAAGCGAGCGTTGCAATACATAAATTGTGTGGTCGCTAACCTCTACCCATTCGCCGCCAGCATTGTTAATGCGCCAAACATCTGTCCCTTCGTCAAAGCGGCTAAAGATATTGTGCATTTCACGTATTATGTCAAAAGATTCATTTATAATGGCTCTATACCCACGTTCACGAACATTGTCTTGTTGTCCGTAATAGAAAATAGACACGGTAGACACAGTTTCAAAGCCATCATAAGTTTCATCTGACACTACGTGCATACCTTCTTCACCGCTTGAACTATCGCAAGCCGTAAAAACCAACAATCCTGCCGCAAGCATAAAGATTATCGTCATTAGTTTTTTCATTAATAATCACCTCACGCCTATATTATCACCCTCTATACATTTTGTCAATCATTTATTACAGTCAATAAAAATTGCAATTTTATCGAAATTATTTGACTTTTGCGAAAAAACCCCTTGACTTGGGAGATTTTTTCTTGTACAATGGTAATCCGTGTTATTGTATATAAAAGGAGGTGCATATAGATGAAAATGACTTTTCAACCAAAAAAGCGTCAACGCTCGAAGGTGCACGGTTTTAGAAAAAGAATGCGCACAGCTAATGGACGTAATGTTTTACAAAGACGACGCAAAAAAGGTCGCCACGTTTTAACTGCGTAGATAGCATAAGGAGTTCGTTTTGCATTGAAATGGACAGTTTCGTTAAAGAAAAACGCACAATTTAAACAATTGTACAAAATGGGCAAGGCGGCATCAAATAATTTATTACTTATTTTTGTTGCAAAAAATGATTGTGGGCGTAACCGCCTTGGTATTTCTGTTAGCAAAAAAACAGCAAACAAGGCGGTTTGGCGAAATAAAATGCGCCGCCGTGTAAAAGAAGCGTATATGCGGATTGAATCTAACATTTTACAAGGCTATGACATTGTCGTCGTGCCAAGGGCTGGCATACACTCCGCAGGTTTTGATAAAATTGTTTCTTCATTATCCCATCTTTTTAAAAGGCAGGGATTGCATAGATGAAGATTGTCGCACTTTTGCTTATCAGATTTTACCAAGCCGCCATATCGCCGCATTTTTTGCCCAGATGCCGCTATATACCCAGCTGTTCTGCCTATGCCTACGAGGCATTTAGTGTCCACGGTTTTTTTGTGGGCGGCTTTTTGGCTGTATGGCGTATTTTGCGTTGTCATCCTTTTTGTGTTGGCGGCGTTGACCCTGTGCCGCCAAAAGGCTTTTACAAACAAGGCTTATGGTAGCCTGTTTCGTAACATTTTTGAGGAGGAAGTAATTTAAATGGACGCTTTATTTCAGAGTATCTCCACTGTTTTGATAAACATACAAGACCCGCCGGGGGTAATTATCGGACCAATTTCTTTTGTATTTGGTCATATCATCAACTTTATTTATGCGGGCATTAGTGCTATAACACCTGTAAATGCTTTGGGTATTTCTATTATTATTATGACAATACTTGTTCGTACGCCTTTGATACCCAACCAAATTAAGATGTTGCAAACCAGCAAAAAATCTCAATTAGCTAAACCCGAAATGGACAAAATACGTGAAAAATACGGTAATACAAAAGACCCAGAGCTACGCCGTAAAATGCAGGCAGAAATACAGGCGGTAAACCAAAAATACGGTATTAATATGTTGGCTTCTTGTCTTCCTATGCTTGTATCTATGCCGATATTTATCGCACTTTTTTCGGTGTTTGGACGTGCTTTTTTGTTTATACCCAGCTTTACCGACGCATATTCTGCATTATCCCAAACCCTTATCGACCTTGGTGTACAATGGCATCAAGATGTTTTGGCAGGTATTTTGCGTGATTTTAATAATATAGTAGGCAACACCTCTTTTAGCGGTGCTGGACCCAGCGGTGTCGAAGGTGCATTTTATTCTATGGATGTCGGCGATATGAACCGTGTAATACATTTGTTTACGCCAGAACATTGGCAAACTGTTTTTGATAGCCTAACAGGAGAATATGCCTCACATCTTCCGATAGTACAAGGGGCTTATGATGCAAGACAGTCTATGCAGAGCTTTTTTGGGCTTGACCTTGTAACACCATCCGGTTGGGCTTGGCCTGGCATTATCATCCCAATTTTATCTACAGGTACAATGGTATATTCCACTTGGCAAAACCAAAAAATGAACCCAGCAACAGACCCGCAACAAAAAATGATGCAACGTATGATGATGTTTGTTATGCCTTTGATGTTTGGCTGGTTTACGGTGCAGGCGGCTTCTGCGGTTGGTTTATATTGGACGGCGGGCAATGTGTTTTTGATAGCGCAAAACTTAATTGTATTTAAGTTTTTCCCGCATAAGCTCGACCCAAAAGCACCATCTAAAGACAAAAAAGCTAAGGATAGGGATAGAAGATAGGGAGGTCGCAGTATGAGTTTCGTTGAAAAAATGGCAAAAACTGTTGAAGAAGCTGTGCAAGACGCTTTGGCGCATTTAAAAGCAAATCGTGATGATGTTGATGTAGAGATTTTGGATGCCGGCACAAAGGGCATTTTAGGCATTGGCGCAAAGCCTGCTAGGGTTAAGGTTACTTTGCATTATAATCCAGAAAAAATCGCCCAGGATTTTATTAAAGAAATGGGCGTTGCAATGGGTATAGCAATAGATGTTAAAGCAACCGCCGCCGACAAGCAACTTGATATTGTAATGAGCGGCGAAAATATGGGCGTATTAATAGGCAAGCGTGGGCAAACACTTGACAACTTGCAGTATCTTGTTAGTCTTGCGGTAAATAAAGGCACAGCACCGTTTTTAAATGTGTCGCTTGATGCAGAAGATTACAGGCAACGCCGCAAAGAATCGCTTGAAAAACTGGCGTTAAGCATAGCCCGCAAGGTTAAAACAACCAAGCGTTCTGTTAAACTAGAGCCAATGAGCACCTTTGAACGCCGCATTATCCACGCAGCACTGCAAGGCGACCGAGGCATAACCACACACAGCGAAGGCAAAGACCCCTATAGAAATATTGTGATAGCACCTAAAAGATAATACAATTTTTCCCCCGTGTAAAAGCGGGGATTTTTTATTTAGAAATTATTATTTTAAAAAAATGCTTGACAAAACTTATTAGAGGTGATATTATTTGCTTATGAACATTTTTATATTAATATTCATAAGCAAATAATCATATTAAAAGGAGGTTACATATGCCTGCAAAACCTGTGCTAAGCGATAATGATAAATTAGAGCTAAGGCAAAAGCTAAAAGATTTGTGCGAGCAAGGCTGGATAACCAATGGATATAAAAAAACAAATATTAAAGAAATTTGCCAGGCGGCAAAAATCGCAATTGGCACTTTTTACGTAATATATCCCGCAAAAGAATATTTGTTTTTTGAAACCGTTGTTGATATTCAGAAAAAACTTGCAAGCGAGTTTTTGGAAGTTTGCCAAAACAACCCCAGCAAAGACGGCTTTGCCAAAGCAATAAAAGAAATGTTAAGAAAATATGACGAAAAACCATTTCTTTATGACATAAGCAAGCCCGACTACCAGTCGTTTATAACAAAGCTATCGCCGGACGCTATCGAACATATCAAATTCGACAGTATTGTGTTTTTCCGCAAAGCCATACAAACCGCCAATCTGCGGTTGAAAACCAACGAAAACCTTGCCTATGCCGCACTTTCTGCATTGCTTTCCACCATTTATGCAAAAGATGCTTTATCATTAACCCACGACTATCTCGCAACAGTCGATTTTATGATAGACATCTTAATACCAAATATTGTTGAATAGGAGAATTTAAAATGATTTTATCAAATTTATCAGAAATAATAACAACTTTAATACCATTTTTTAGAGCCGCTTGGATAGTAACAATACTAATAGGTGCAGGGCTTTTGATTCTTGCATTTATTCTAAGAAAAAACCCCGCAAGAAAAATTTCGCCTTGGGTTGCAGGCGGTTTTGGGGTACTAATGATAATAAGCTCTGGCGTGCAATTGGTTTTATCTTTATAGAAGTTAAAGGCGATATTACATCGCCTTTTTTTATTGTTATTTTGCTTGAAAAATTTTTTCGTAAAATTGTCAAAAAAAGGCTTGACAATATTTTCAATTATTGGTATAATTGGATAATAATGTAATGACAACATATGAGGAGGTTTTTATATGGACATACAATTTGTAGAAAGAAATGGTAATCTAGTTGTAAAGATACGTGGCGAAATTGACCACCACACAGCACAAAACATAAAATATGCTGTAGAAAAAGAATTTTCGGCATCTAACGCAAAAAATATTGTGTTCGATTTTGCCCACGTTGGTTTTATGGATAGCTCTGGTATTGGTATGGTAATTGGACGGTATAAAGAGCTTGCAAAAATCGGCGGTCGTGTTTTTGCCATCAATATAGGCACAGATGTTGGGCGTATTTTTGAAATAAGCGGGTTAAAGCGCATTATACCTTGCTTTGCAGGCTTGGATGAAATAGAAAATAATATTGCTAACGCATAAGGGGGGATAAAAATGCAAAACAGGACAGAAATAAATTTTTTGGCACTATCGCAAAACCAAGCATTTGCCCGTGTTTGTGCGGCGGCTTTTGCAACACAGCTAAACCCAAGTTTGGCAGAACTTACCGAGATTAAAACCGCTGTCAGCGAAGCAGTAACCAATGCAATAATACACGGCTATGAAGGCTATACAGATGAGCAATGGATTTTTATGGGTTGCGAAATAGACGGCAATGAAATTATTATAGAAATCAGTGACAAAGGACGTGGTATAGAAGACATTGCCGCCGCCCGAGAACCGCTTTTTACATCCAAACCTGATGAAGAACGTAGCGGAATGGGTTTTACCGTTATGGAAGAATTTATGGATAAAGTTGACGTACATTCTACACCAAACAAAGGCACGACTATAGAAATGCGCAAGAAAATCACTACATAAAGGGGGGATTTGGAGGGATATAATGACAAGCATAGCAGAAAAAACCTATGACGATACCTTTGCGCTAATAGAACGCTCGCAAAAAGGTGATATGCGTGCAAGAGATGCAATTGTCGCCCAAAATACGGGCTTGGTATGGTCGGTGGTAAAAAAGTTTTCAAACCGCGGTTACGAGCTGGAAGATTTGTTCCAAATTGGCACAATAGGTCTAATAAAATGCATAGATAAATTTGATGTAAATTTTGGCGTAAGATTCTCTACATATGCCGTGCCTATGATAATGGGCGAAATAAAGCGGTTTTTGCGGGATGATGGTATGATAAAGGTCAGTCGTCCATTAAAAGAAATCGCCACCAAAGCAAAATATATGCAAGAAAATCTACAGCAAAAAACAGGCAAAGTACCCAGCATAGCAGAAATAGCCGCCGCCTTAAATATAGATGTAGAAGATTTAACACTAGCTATGGATGCAGGCTTTGAAGTAGAGTCTATATATGCCATAGTACATCAAGGCGATGGCAGCCCAGTTTATTTGCTGGACAAGCTAGAGCTAAACAGCGAAGACACCAGCGATAAAATGATAGACAAAATAGCCCTGCGTGAGGTAATAACCGCATTAGACCCAAAAGAAAGGCAGGTGATAGTAATGCGGTATTTTCAAGACAAAACCCAAAGCCAAATAGCAGAAGCCATTGGCGTTAGCCAAGTGCAAGTAAGCCGTATAGAAAAACGTGTCTTGAAAGTGTTGCGGCAAAAACTAGAAGCCTGAATAATATTTACAATTAATAGATATTTTTATTAAGTATCAAAAATTGTTGAAATATATGTTCGAAAATCTTTATTCAGTGTTGAAAATTTGTTAACATATACGATTTTATGTGGATATGCTCGATATATTGATAATTTATTAACAGATTCATCCACATCTATAGACTTCACAAAAATATTGTGTTATGCTAGCAATATATTCATTTAATCGATTAAATAATATTTCAAAAAAATTAAATTACTTCAAAGGAGGGCTCACTATGAGTGAACCGTTTAGAATTGTAAAGTTATCAGAAGTAAGTGCAGAGTACAAAGAGGATTTTGAAAGAACAGACGAAGGTCTGGAATTGCATTATTACAAATCCGGCTTTCCCAATAACAAATACCCAGAATCTTATGGCGTATTTATTGTTATGTATGACCATAACGGCAAAATTGTAAGTGAAGAAGGTACAGACTCAATAACCGATAATGTCTTATATATCGAAGACCTTATCAACTTCCTTGCAAGCCAAGGTGCTACTCCTGCCAATTTGTGTGATGTTATTGAAGACTATCCATACCCACCCAAAATTACCGCATAAAATTATACAGAAATTTTGTTGAAATTTTGCGAATATTTTTTAAATTTGCTGTTGCACTTATTACTAGGAGGTGGTATAATCATAAGAAACCCTTTTTGCAAAGGGTTTCTTATGATAAAAATGAGGTGTTGATTTGGAGCATTTTATTATAAATGGAAGCAAGCCACTGCGTGGCACGGTAAACATCAGCGGGGCAAAAAATGCCGCCGTTGCTATTATTCCTGCGGCTTTATTGGTTGATGGTGTTTGTATTATCGAAAACCTACCGCAAATAGAGGACGTGGCAAGCTACGTAGGCGTATTGCGCTCTATGGGTGCCGAATGTAAATTTTTGTCAGACGACACTCTGCAAATTGACGCAAGCAATATTTGCACAACAAGAATAACCCCAGAACAGCTTAAAGATATGCGTGCGTCCTATTATTTGATTGGTGCATTGCTAGGGCGTTTTAAAAAGGCAGATGTGCCAATGCCAGGCGGTTGCAATTTTGGTGTGCGTCCCATAGACCTACATATTAAAGGCTTTGAAAATTTAGGCGCGAAAGTTGTGCAAGAACACGGCAAGGTTACGGCAGAAGCCAGTAACCTTGTTGGTACGCAAATATTTCTTGATGTTGCGTCCGTCGGTGCTACAATAAACATTATGATGGCGGCAGTTTATGCCGAAGGTACAACAACAATAGAAAACGCCGCAAAAGAACCACATATTGTAGATTGCGCAAACTTCCTTAATATGTGCGGCGCAAAAATAAAAGGTGCCGGCACCGACGTTATACGCATAACAGGTGTGGATAAGTTGGAAGGCAAGCGGTATTCTATAATTCCAGACCAAATAGAAGCAGGTACGTATATGATAGCCGCCGCAATAACCTGCGGCGATGTAAAGGTTTGTAACATAATACCAAAACATATGGAATCACTTACGGCAAAACTACAAGAAGTAGGTGCAGAGCTTGTCGTGCGTGAAGATTGGATTAGGGTTATAGCCAAAAAACCCCTATCCGCCGCCAATGTTAAAACGCTATATTACCCTGGCTTCCCCACAGACCTACAACCGCAAATGACAACACTATTAACCCAATGCGAAGGTGTTAGTTATGTAAACGAAACTGTGTTCGACACCCGCTTTCAATACGTTGACCAGCTAACCCGCCTTGGTGCAAAAATAACACTAGAAGGTAGAATGGCTGTCGTAGAAGGTGCAAGCCGTCTAACAGGTGCAGAGGTCGTTGCGACGGACCTGCGTGCAGGTGCCGCATTAATGCTTGCCGCTCTAGCCGCAGAAGGCACAACAAAAATATCCAATCTATATTATATTGATAGAGGCTACGAAAAAATCGTACAAAAATTATCAGCATTAGGTGCAGAGGTTCGCCGTGTTAGTAGCGATGACGATTTGCCAATGTTGATGGAGGCTTAAAACATTTATGTCCATAAAATTTTGCACAATTGCCAGCGGTTCAAGCGGCAATTGTGCTTTTATTTCATCAGGCAGTGATAAAATTTTGATAGACGCAGGGCTTTCAGGCAAAGCGTTAGAGCAATTGTTGACAAGCGCAGGTGTCAACGCCGCAGAGCTTACCGCAATATTTATCACCCACGAACACACCGACCATACAAAAGGTGCGGGCATTTTGTCCCGCCGTTTTAACATACCCGTCTATATGACAGCAGGCACAGCGGCAGGTGCAGACCTAGGCAAAATCCCTGCTCACAACCATTTTTTGGTGCGTCCAAATATTTCCATCGCACTGGACGGTATGGAAGTAACACCCTTTAACATCAACCACGACGCAAACGAGCCTGTGGGCTATACAATTAAAACCGACAAACATAAAATAGCCATAGCAACCGACCTAGGGCATATTTGCGAAAATGCAGAAAAAAACTTCGCAAATGCGGATATTATAATAATAGAAGCAAACCACGACCTAGATATGTTAAAAAACGGCTCTTATCCTGCGCGTCTAAAGCAACGCATTTTAAGCAATATCGGTCATCTATCCAATACGGCTTGCGGCGTATTTTTAGCCGAAAATTATTCGTCTAAAACAAAGCATATATTCCTAGCCCATCTAAGCCAAGAAAATAACCGCCCCATATTAGCATACGAAACGGTTAAAAACATACTGCTGGCAAATAAAATCAACCTAGACACACAAACAAACCTGCACCTAGCAAACCGCTTGGCACCAAGTAAAATGGTCGAACTAATTTAGTTTTGCATAGACTTTAATAAATCCAACAACGAAGTCCTTTGGTTTGTGTTTAACGCACTCCAAATATCAAGCAAATCTTTTTGCTCTTTATTTAGCGTAATCGCTTCACCATTTTGCGCAAAAAATTGCGAAAGACTAATACCAAAACCCTTACAAATAGCATCCAATGTCGCCATAGACGGCTGGTGATTAAGCCTAAAAAGGTTGTTTAAAGAGCCTTCCGGTAACCCAGCTTCCTTAGCTAGCTTATAATTGCTCCACCCTCTTTGGTTCTTCATTTGCGTAATTCTTTCTAAAACATCCATATCACGCACCTCCTATGTAAAGAATACACATATATTAATGCGCAAAAAATGATAAAAAGCACTTGCAATTACGCATATTATGATGTATAATTGTGCATAAATCACTGTGTTATAAGTTGAATATAGGAGGCGGTAATGGCATATGAGGAGCAAGATTAGAATCTGCACAGACTTAAATAATATCGTAAACAGGGTCGCAAGAAGCGAAATGACTGTTGACCAGTTTTCACATATTGCCGTGTCACAACAACTTAAAGAAGAAATAACCGCCGACTATAAAAAGATTAAGGAGCTAGAGCAAGAATATCTAAAATCCTTCGGCGAGCCACCACAAAAACGCCCTTGCGGCAAATTATATAGTTGGTGAAAAATCGGAACGCACCCTCGGCGTTCCGATTTTTATTTTCTTTTATCAGCAAGTCTTTTCTTCACGACGTATCTTCGCTCCCAGCTCACGTAATTTTGTATCAAAATTATAATATCCTCTATCAATATGATAAATATCGTGTATCTCCGTAGTACCCGTCGCCGCCAAAGCCGCAAGCATTAACGCCGCACCTGCACGCAAATCGCTTGCACGCACCTGCGTCCCCGTCAACTTTTGCACCCCTTCAATTATCGCAGAACGGCTGTCTATCTTGATATCCGCTCCCATCCTAATAAGCTCCGGCACATGCATAAAGCGGTTTTCAAACACCGTTTCTGTTACAATATTCGTCCCTGGTGTAATAGTCAATAATGATAAAAACTGCGCCTGCATATCTGTAGGAAAACCAGGATACGGCAGGGTTTTAATGTCAATCGGCTTTCTATCAGGGCTGCCTTTTACACGTATGCCATCTTCTGCTTCGTCAATCTCAACACCCATTTCACGCAATTTTGCAATGGCTGGTTTTAAATGGTCTATAACAATATTTTCCAAAAACACATCACCGTCGGTAATAGCGGCGGCTATCATAAAAGTCCCCGCCTCTATACGGTCGGGTATAACTTGATGATTAGTTCCGTGCAATTTATCTACACCCGTTATCTTTATCGTATCCGTACCGCTACCCCTAATCTGTGCGCCCATTGATGTTAAAAAATTAGACAAATCTACAATTTCAGGCTCTACAGCGGCATTTTGTATAATAGTCTGACCCTCTGCCAAAACCGCCGCCATCATTATATTTTCCGTAGCCCCAACAGATGGAAAATCAAGATAAATATTTGCACCAACCAGTTTATCTGCTTTAGCGTAAATATATCCGTGTTCCTGCGAAATCTCCGCACCCAAAGCCGCAAGCCCTTTTAAATGTAGGTCAACAGGGCGTGAGCCAATGGCGCATCCACCAGGCATAGAAATTTTAACTTCGCCGCAACGTGCCAATATAGGACCAGCCACCAAAAAAGATGCTCGCATTTTTGTACACAGCTCGTACGATGCTTGTGTTTTGACAATATCCTCAGTGCGTACTATCAGCTTTTCATCTTCCGTCCAAGCCGTTTTCCCGCCCAAATCTTCTATTAGGTTTTGCATTATAAGTACATCTGTTAATTTTGGCACATCTTGTATAACACATTCTTTGTCCGTCAGCAAAGTCGCCGCAATTATAGGCAATACCGAATTTTTACTGCCACCAATGCGCACACGCCCCATCAGCCGTCCGCTGTGCTCTATCACAAATTTTTCCATAACATCACCCACAAACCCATTTTTTTCTATATCTGTAATAGTATGGTCAAACAACCCTTATTTGATACTGCGATATTGCAATTAAATAAAATATATGATATACTGCTAAAAGGTGATTTTGTGCGCAAAAACTCAAGATTTAATTTAGATGATACCATTGTTGGAATTTTAGCCCCAACAGGTGGTGCTGTTTCAATTGTTCGTATAAGCGGGGATGATGCTCTGCATATTTTGGACAAGATTTTTGTGTGTAAAAATAAAGGTGAGTTTGAAAGCCATAGAATATATTATGGATGGATAGTCGACGGCAAACAAAGGTTAGACGAGGTACTAGTTAGCGTAATGTTAGCACCACGCACTTTCACCCGTCAAAATGTAGTAGAAATTAACTGCCACGGCGGCACATTGGCTGTAAATAAGGTTTTATCATTAATACTTGCAAACGGCGCAAGACTTGCAGAAGCAGGCGAATTTACAAAACGTGCATTTTTAGCGGGTCGCATTGACCTATCCCAAGCAGAAGCCGTTATGGATGTAATTTCCGCCAAAAGCGAAGCCTCGTATAAAGCGGCCATAAACCAGCTTTCTGGACGGCTTGCACAGCTTTTAAGGGTCTGCACAAATGACCTTTTAAATATATTAGCCCGCATAGAGATGTCAATTGATTACCCAGAACACGAAGAAGCCGAAATTGTGGCGCAGGACGTTAAAATCAGACTTAAAGATATTTTGTCGCAAATAGATAAATTACTTGCAACGGCAAACCAAGGACAATTGATACGCGAAGGCATTAAAACCGCCATTATAGGTCGCCCAAACGTTGGAAAATCTTCCCTTCTTAACGCTCTAATTGGTCAAGAACGTGCCATTGTAACCCATATAGCAGGCACAACCCGTGATGTACTGCGTGAAACAATTAAGCTAGGTGATATTTTTTTGATAATAGCGGACACGGCAGGCATTAGAGAAACGGACGATATTGTAGAAAACGAAGGCGTTAAACGCTCTATAAAAGAAAGCGAAAACGCCGATTTGGTGCTGTTGGTGCTAGATGGCAGTGAAGATTTAGATGATAAATTTATTTCCGAGCAAGCCCATAAAAATATGATAGCAGTGGTAAATAAATGCGATTTGCCGCAAAAAATAGATTTAAACAAAATCCCGATACCATATGTAACAATCTCTGCCAAAGACCATAAAGGCATTGAAGAATTGTCTACAAAAATCAAAGAAATTTTTGCAATAAACAATTTACAATATAATCAAGATATGGTAACAAATGTACGTCACATCAACCTTTTAAACATAGCCAAAAGCTCTATAAAATCCGCAATAAACGCAATTGATATGGGAATGTTTATAGATATGGTGGCAATTGATATACAAGACACCTATGCCGCAATTGGCGAAATAACAGGCATTGTGGTGGATGAAGAATTGATAAATAAAATTTTTGCAGATTTTTGTTTGGGTAAGTAACACCGGTTAAAACCGGTTGATAAAATACGGCTGAGAGCCACCTAAGCCGACTCTGAGTCGGAACTTTTTAACCGGTTTTAACCGGTGTCCCATTTCAATAAGGAGGGTCATCCCAGATGTACATAGCCAAACCATCAAATATAATAGTAATAGGAGTAGGACACGCAGGCTGTGAAGCGGCACTTGCGGCGGCTCGTATGGGTTTGTCTGTAAAAATCTTCGCCATTTCTTTAGAAAGCATTGCAATGATGCCCTGCAACCCCAATATAGGCGGCACATCAAAAGGACATTTGGTGCGTGAAATTGATGCGCTAGGCGGCGAAATGGGCAAAAATATAGACAAAACATATATACAATCAAAAATGCTAAATCTTGGCAAGGGCCCCGCTGTACATTCGTTACGTGCGCAAGCTGATAAATTCAAATATTCGCAAGAAATGAAGCGTACATTGGAAAATATCCCAAACCTACAAATCATCCAATCTGAAGTTATAGATATACTTGTCGAAAATTCCGAAATAGCGGGTGTTATTACCGCTTCTGGTGCAAAATACCCAGCAAAGACTGTTATAATCGCCACAGGCACATATTTAAACGCCCGTTGCATTTGGGGCGAAGTAAGCACTCAAACAGGTCCTGCGGGTCTTTCATCATCAACAAAACTCCGTACTTCCTTAGAAAAAGCAGGCATAGTAATGTATCGTTTTAAAACGGGCACACCTGCAAGAATACATGCCGCAGGTGTAGATTTTTCGCAGATGATAGAACATAAAGGCGACGACGAAATTGTGCCGTTTTCCTTTGAAAATACGCCCGAAAGTATCGCTCGCAAGCAAATATCCTGCTATCTAACCCACACTAACGAAACCACCCACGATATAATACGTGCCAACATACACCGAAGCCCTATGTACAGCGGCGAAATAGACGGCACAGGCACAAGGTATTGCCCGTCTATAGAGGATAAAGTGGTGCGTTTTGGCGAAAAAGCCAGTCATCAGGTATTTATAGAACCCGAAGGCGAAAACACGCAAGAACTCTATATTTCAGGAATGTCTACGTCTTTGCCCGAAGATGTGCAAATAGCTATGTATGCTTCAGTAAAAGGCTTAGAAAACGCCCACATAATGCGCTTTGGCTATGCTATAGAATATGATTGTATAGACGCAACCCAACTGCACCCAACGCTTGAGTTTAAGGCAATTGCAGGACTATATTCCGCAGGACAGTTTAACGGTTCTAGCGGTTACGAAGAAGCCGCCGCACAAGGCTTGATTGCAGGCATTAACGCCGCCGCAAAAATCCTTGGCAAGCCGCCGCTTGTTATCGACCGCAGTGAGGCTTATATAGGCGTTATGATAGATGATTTGGTAACAAAGGGTACAAAAGAACCTTATAGGATGATGACCAGCCGTGCGGAATACAGGTTGCTTTTGCGGCAGGATAATGCAGATTTGCGGCTTACACCACGTGGTTATGGTTATCTTATAAACGATGAGCGATATGGGCGGCTATTGGAGAAAAAGCGGTTGATAGACGACGAGATTAAACGTCTTAGGGGGCTAACGGTTGCTCCTAGCCCAATACTTAGCGAGCTGTTGTTGCACCATAACTCTACCCAAATTAGCTCTGGTGTGAAGCTGGCCGACCTTATAAAACGACCCGAGCTGACCTATGAAATACTTTCAGTTGTAGATGAAAACCGTCCGAGCTTACCTAAAGATGTTACAGAGCAGGTTAATATTGCCATAAAGTATGAGGGGTATATTGCAAAGCAATTGTTCCACGTGGAACAATTTAAGAAATTGGAAAATAGGCGGTTGCCTGATGATATTGATTATGATGATGTGGGTAATTTGCGTATGGAAGCAAGACAGAAATTGAATGCTTTACGCCCCGCTAATATAGGGCAAGCCAGCAGGATAACCGGCGTTAATCCTGCGGATGTATCGAATTTGCTAGTTTATTTAGAGAAACGTAAGTTGGGAGGATTATCTTGAGTTTGCGAGAGATGTTGAAAAACGGGGCTTTGGAGCTTGGGGTTGATTTGAGCAATAAAGCTATTACCGATTTATTGGCGTACAAAGATTTTATGCTGGAATATAATGAAAAGGTTAATTTGACAGCGATTACGGATGAGCATGATTTTATTGCAAAACATCTTTTAGATTGCCTTACATTGGTGTCGCATTTGCCGCAAGGGTCAAGAGTGATTGATATTGGCACTGGTGCAGGTTTGCCAGGTATGGTGTTAAAAATAGCCCGACCCGACCTTTACATAACGCTTTTGGATGCTAGAGCTAAGAAGCTGAAATTTCTTGATGAAGCCATTGAACGTCTTGCACTTACAGACATATGCACAATACACGCACGGGCAGAAGATTTGCAAAAAGAAAAAGGGTATGCAAAAGGTTTTGATTTTGCCGTGTCGCGTGCAGTTGCCGCAATGGACAAATTATGTGGTTGGTGTTTGCCTTTTGTTAAGCAAGGCGGCGCATTTATCGCAATGAAAGGTCCAAATTATGCGGACGAATTAGCCACCGCCAAGCCCATAATTAAAAAGCTGGGTGCGGTTGTAGATAAAATTACAGAGCTAACCCTGCCAAATGAAGAAATAACCCGAAATATAATCTTTATACAAAAATAAGGTCAAGCACATTCACGGTCTGTTGCAATGCAGAGTTTGAATGTGTTTTTTATTATAAAATTTTTTTATTTGTGGAAATAGTAAAATAACATCACTAAATACCCCACCTTGATGTGGTTACATAGTTGTTTATTTATGTTAATGTAAACAATATAGATTATCTTACCGAAACATAACTAATCCTTTACAAGCACAATGGTCTTGTGTATCTGTGGTTTTAATATAGTTGATTTTCGTTGTTAAACCTGGCGTAGCAACGGTTTCGATCTCCTTTAGCTAATAAAAACTCCCAACGCAGATACACAAGACCATTGTGCTTGTTTTTTATTTTGAAAATTTAATAGGTTAAAGCGAACAAGCCTTGAAGCAGTGAATGCAAGCCGCAATTGTAAAGACACAATATATTGTGTCTTTATCGCCGAATTTTGGAGCGCAGTCATTCACTGATTGAGATGATGTTAGCTATACTAACTTTATAATGTCTATTTACACTATATTTTACGCCTATTTTTTGAATATGGATTTGTGTTATAATGGTGTTTAAATAGAATTTTAAGCTATGCAACTATTGTTTGCCTTTGTTGACCAAATAAATTTCAAAAGGGAGAGCTAAAATGAAGAATTTTAAAATTTCTAAAAAACTTGCGGTTTGTTTCTTGGTTGTTATTTTGTTAACCATTATCCCTACAGCTGTTTCGTTGGTTTCTATGAGCAATTTGGCAAACGAAACAGTTAGCGACAAAGAAACAATAACTGCATCTATGGATTATATGGTTCGTTTTTCTGTTGCATATGGTAGCGCACGCTCTATTTTGCGTGATTTGGGTCATCCAGTGGTTTTATTGAATACGCAAAGTTACGTTGATGAAGCAAGACGCAATTTAGATTCGGCACAGCAGTATTTGCAAGCATATGTAGATAATATGGCAGTCGCCCTCCCCTCTCCCACGTCTTTGGAGTACGCCTCTGTAAGACGAGCATATGATGCTATCGAGCAATATTCTTATATAGCAATAAACTATTTGCTTCCTGTGATGGGTTTTGGCGGCGAGCGCAACACATCCGAAGCCTTCCGCATACTTGACGAGGATTTAACCCCTCTTGATAGCATTATAAAAACAGAGATGCAATATCTTTCTGCATTTAATTTTCAAAAAGCTACCAACAGTGCCGATAGCGCAATGGCAAGTCTTCGCAACAGCACAATTATTGCCGCCGTTGTATTGGCTATTGCTGTGATTATGGCAATTTTTCTAACTGTTTATGTTTCACACAGTATAACTAAGCCAATAGACAACATTGTTGATGTAATAGGTGAAGTTTCGGTGGGCAATGTTAATATTAATATAGACAGAGCCGATATTACTAAAAACGAAATAGGTGTGTTAAAGCGTGATGTTTATAATCTTGTAGATATAATAAAATCTATGGTAGATGATTTGACCCGTGTTGATGCCGAATTTAGTGGCAAGGGCAATATAAATTACCGTATTGATACACAAAAATACGATAATTCTTTTAAAGATATGATGGTCAGTATAAACAATCTTATTGACACACAAGTAAAAGATATGCTTGGGGTTATAAGTATAGTAAAACAAATTAGCGATGGTAATTTTGATGTTGAAATTGACGATTTGCCGGGTGATATGATAATTTTGCCGCAAACCATACGCAGTGTTACAACTAATTTGCAAGAAATTTATGATTCTGCTTTGCTTTTAGCAACATCTGCTAAAAGCGGTAACTTTGATGTTTCTGTAGACCATACAAAATTTAAAGGCAAATGGGCAGAGCTTGTTGGCACCTTAAACAATTTGATGCTGGCTGTTGAAATGCCCCTTAAAGAAATTGAAGATAATGTTCTTTTAATGAGCAATGGCGATTTTACATTGCTTGGCGATGTTGGTTTAAAAGGACGTTTTGATGTGGTGGGCAAGGCTTGCGACCTTGCAAATGTACATATACGTGAGGTTATTGACGAAGTTTCGCGCGTGCTTGCAAAAATAGCCGACGGTGATTTGACCGCAAACATACACGAAGATTACTATATTGGTGAATATGCCCCTATTAAAGAATCGTTAAAAACAATCTTAGCTTCCCTTAACGACATAATATCGGAAATTAGGTTATCTGTTGAACACGTAGCCAGTGGGGCAGAGCAGATTTCGCATTCTGCAATACATCTGGCGAATGGCGCACAGCGTCAAACGGCTTCTATAGAAGAATTAAGCGGCTCTATATATTCTATTTACGAAAAGGCGACCAATGCCAGTGAAAATGCGTTGTTAGCTAAAACAAATACCGAGATGTCAAAACATTATGCCGAGCAAGGACAAAGTGCGGTTGATTCTATGACGCAAATTATGGGGCAAATAGAAGAATCCAGCGACGGTATATCAAAGATATTAGACACCATAAAAAACATTGCTTTCCAAACCAATTTGCTTGCGCTTAATGCTTCTGTTGAAGCGGCTAGGGCTGGCGACCAGGGTAAGGGCTTTAGCGTGGTTGCGGACGAGGTTCGCACATTGGCAGGTAGAAGCCAAGCCAGCGCAAACGAAACCAACGCAATAATAGAAAACGACCACGAAAATGTACAGCAAGGCATACAAGCCGCACGCGAGGTTGTAGAATCTTTTGAAACAATAACCAATAATATAGACAAGATTTCTGACCTTATAGTAAATATTGCAGGAATTTCGGGCGAACAGCTAGATTCTATAACCGCTATAAAACAAAATGTGGCACAAATAACTGGTGTGGTAACCGACACATCTGCTTTGGCGGAAGAATCTGCCGCCGCAAGCCAAGAATTAAATTCGCAATCGTTAATGCTTCGTGAAAAGGTTGCTCTTTTTAAGCTAAAGTAATTTAGTTTAAAATTGTTAAAACAAACACAATAATCTTGTGTTTGTTTTTTATTTGTGGTATAATTGTTGTTGATGCGGTTGTAAACCTCCTACTGGATTGCTTTGGGCTTGTTATACACTGCCCTACGTATTTGTCAACCTTCGCAATGACGGGGTTGTTGATAAGAGATTTGTAAAAAAGATGAGATTGTTTGTTAGTTGAAAGTGTGTTATAATGGTTATAAAAATATAAAAAATTTAATCGGAAGGTGTGGTGGGATGCCTACGAAAAGGAAGGTTAATATAGCAACGCCCATTTTAATTTTTATTGTCCTTATTTTTGTTGCGCTTGCGGTTACTACTGGTATTTTGTCCTATTTGTCTTTATACAACGAAAGCATAAATACCGCTAGACAGCAAAACCTTGCACTTGTTAGCCAAATGGATCGTTGGCTTGCTGTTAAGGCAAATCAGGTAGAAAATAATGTAGCTATGTTGCGTGATGATGATATTTCTACGGCTACTATCATCAACCATTTTGGTGTACAATCAGAAAATATTGACGGAATTAATCTTGTTTTTACGGGCTTTCCTGATGGTCATATTTTATATGGCGGTGGATGGAATACCAATACGTTTGCACCAGAGCGTGCGTGGTATATTGCCGCCGTACAAAGCCCAGGGCAGATTGTTTTTTCCGAACCATATATGAGCATTGTTACGCAAGAGATGACATTTGCCGTGGCACGCACCGTTAATGATGCGAATGATAGCGAAGGGGTTTCTGCCGCCAGTCTTTCTTTTGGTGCGTTTCAAAATTATATTATTCAAGACGATGATAGTTCTGCAAATAATTCTTTTGTATTAAACGCTGACGGCGGGTTGCTTTTTCATATTAGCGAAGGCTTTGCAGAAGATGATGTTGATAAGGGCTTTTATGTTCATTTGATTGATATATTACAAGACGGCGGTTATTATCAAAGCGGCGGAGCTACATATATTGGCACAAGACAAGGCATAACAGATTGGTATGTTGTTACACTCATACCAACATCATATATTATACAAATAACCACACCTGTTGTTGTTGGTTTGGTGGCTACATCTTTACTTGCTATTGCCACATTTATTGTGGTTGGTTCTGTTTTGCAACGTATGCGTGCCGCCGCCGCAAGAGAGCGTGATGCAGAAACACGTATGCGTTTAATGCTGGACACGGCACCGCTTGCAATTAGCCTTTATGACAAAGAGTCTGAGGTTTTAATTGCAAACCGTGAAGCGTTGCGTATGTTTAAATTATCTGAAGAAATTAGGGGCGGCAGTAAAAATATTGCAAATACTACTATGCCAGAATATCAGCCAGACGGCAGACATTCACAAACTTGGCTTGACGAAATGCTTGGCAAAGCGTATGCAGAAGGTTATGCCAAAGGTGAATTTATTTCTATGTGTACAGACGGCGAGCTTTTTCCGTCAGAGGCTACTTGGGTACGGCTTGCTTACGAAAACCGTTATATTGTTGTGGAGTATCTGCGTGATTTGACCGAAGAAGCAACTTTAAGAAACAGCGAGAAAGAAGCTACAGAGCTTAACCAAATTTTGATGGATAGCTCGCCTTTATGTGTTGAAATTTGGGATGAAAATTTTGATATGGTTTACTGCAACCAAAAAATGCTTGATATTTCGGGCGTTGCAACCTTTGCGGACTATAAAGCCCGTTTTAAAGAGTTTGCGGGCGAACATCAACCTGATGGTTCTTCTTCTGACGAAGTATTAAAGAATCATTTTGAAACCGCAATGCGTGATGGTTTTGTGCGTTTTGAATGGACGCATTTGACAGCTGAAGGCGAGCCTGTGCCGTATGAAGCCCAGTTTATCCGTGTAGTACAGCAGGGCAAAAATATGGTAATAGGTTATAGCTTTGATGCACGCGAGATTAAGGCAGCGGCTGAAAAAGTTTTTGAGGCAGATAAACGTGCTTCGTTGATGATGAATGCCGCACCAATATCTTGTTTTATGATGCAATTAAAAATGGTAGAAAATAATAATTACAAGTTCGAGCCTATTGACATAAACCAAGCGGCTTTGGATTTGTTTGGTTTTTCTAGTCAAGATGAATTTAAAAAGAGATTTTTAGAAATTTTTCCGCAGGCGGATGAAGGGCGAGCTATTGAGGAAGATTTGTCAGAAAGAATATCATCTGTAGTTAAAACTGGTTACGAAAGATTTGAATATATACACCAAAACCTTATGGGCGAGCTGATACCGTGCGAGATTACATTGGTGATTGCTGATTATCAAGGCGAGCCTGCCATACTATGCTTCCAAAGCGATTTGCGGGGGGCTCTTGCGGCTATTGCTCGTGAACAAAATGCACATGAGCTAACCCAAATGTATTTGGATGCCGCACCGTTTTTTGTCGAAATTTGGAATGAAAACCTTGAGCTGGTTGGCTGTAACGAACCCACTGCAAAGATTTTTGATTTAAAAGACAAAGATGAATATTTAAGCCGTTATTACGAATTTTCGCCAGAATACCAACCTTGCGGTACGCTTTCTTTAGAAAAAAACCGCCAGTTGGTTGACCTTGCATTGCATGAGGGTTCTTCACGAGCAGAATGGATGCATATTGATGCAGATGGAAATTTGATACCATTTGAAACAACCGTTGTACGCTTAAAGGGTGAAAATGGATATATTGTTGTAACCTATAACCAAGATTTGCGTCCTATAAAAGCGGCTCTTGAAAAAGAGCGTGAAGCGGCAGAAGAAAGCAAAGCGAAAACAAAATTTTTGGCAAGAATGAGCCACGAGATACGCACACCGATGAACTCTGTAATGGGTATTGCAGAAATAGAATTGCGCAAAGGCACGCATAATGACGAAGCCGAGGAGGCTTTTGGGCGTATCTACAACTCGTCTAAAATGCTATTGTCTATAATAAACGATATACTTGACCTTTCTAAGGTAGAAGCGGGCAAGATGGAGATTGTGCCGATAGTATACGAAACATCAAGCCTTATAACCGACACGGTGCAGTTAAATATGATGTATGCAAAGGATAAGCCTGTCGAGCTTGAACTTAATGTAGACCAGGCATTACCGACGCATTTGGTTGGTGATGAAATACGCATAAAACAAATTTTGAACAACCTATTATCCAATGCCTTTAAATACACCGCAAAGGGCACTGTAACGCTTAATTTTAGGACGGACATATTGTCATATACCGAAGCTATGCTTGTTATTGATATATCTGACACTGGGCAGGGTATGGATGCCAGACAGCTTGAAAATCTGTTTGGTGATGAATATTCAAGATTTAATATAGAGAACAACCGCTCTATTGAAGGCACGGGTCTTGGTATGCCAATTACGCACTCGCTTATCAAGATGATGGGCGGCGATATTGACGTGCAAAGCAAGATAGGTGCTGGCTCTACATTTAGTGTACGTATACCGCAAAAAATACACGGCGAGGCTTTGTTGGGGGCGGAAGCAGCACAAAGCCTGCAAAAATTTGAATCTGCAAAGACCTTTTTAAATAGGTCAAATTTTGCAAGCACCCGCACAAAATTAAATGGCAGGGTTTTGGTTGTGGATGATGTGGAGTCTAATCTTTATGTTGTTGAAGGTATGCTTGCGCCTTATAAGCTAGATGTAGAAACGGTAGATAGCGGGTTAAAAGCCATTTATCGTGTAAAGGGCGATAAGGTGTACGATATAATTTTTATGGACCATATGATGCCGGATATGGATGGTATGGAAGCAACGAAAATATTGCGTGATATGGGCTATGACCGACCCATTGTTGCGTTGACGGCTAATGCTACTGTTGGTGCGGCAAAGACTTTTTTAGACAATGGTTTTTCCGATTTTATCTCGAAACCAATTGATACTAGGAAATTGGATGAATGTTTAAGAAAATTTATTAAAGCTGAGGAAGCCGAGCAGGAAGCACCTAAGCAACCATTGGTGGCTACAGTAGATACAGAGCCAGAGCCGAACGAGGATATAGCATATACCGCAAAACAGATGATGGTTATAGCGTCGTTTTGTGAAGATAATGATAGAGATACGGTTGGCGACCTTATTGAAAGATTGCGTCAAAAACCTTTGAAAAGAAGCAGTAAAGCTGTATTGGATAAAATAGAGGAGCAGATGAAAAAAGGTAATTACCGCAATGCAGCTAACATTGCTAGGGATACGGCATATAGTTTGATGGTTGCGAGGTAATTTCTGTACAAGTCTATTTTTGTGTTGCAAAAGAGGTTTTCAATTGGTTTAAAATATGGTAAAATGGATTTGTTTTATAGTTTAATAAAAGGGATTGATGTGTAGATGATTAAGTTATTACATAGGTACGGCAAGCCTTTTTTGCCATTGTTTTTTATTGCTGTTGTATTGCTTATTGCTAGGGCGGCGGGCGAGCTGGCTTTGCCTAATTTGATGAGCAATATTGTGGATGTGGGTATTGCGCAGGGTGGCATAGATTATACCGTGCCTACACGCCTTACACCAGAAGGTTATGCAGATTTGCGAGAGATTTTACCCGCAGATGTTTATGACGAGTTAGTTTGGTGGCTTGAGATTAGAGATACAAGTATTGATTTTGAGATTACGGAAGGCTCGTATGAGCTTATCACACAAGCTGTTGCTCGATTACAATTTGGCTCTGCGGATTTTGACCCTAGGGATACCAACCAATTGGCAATTGAGTTTATTCGTTCTGAATATGAGCGGCTTGGTGTAGATATGGATGCTCACCAGATGAATTTTGTGCTTACCACAGGCGGGATAATGATACTTATTGCGCTTGGGTCTATTACTGTTGCTATATTGCAGGGGCTTTGTTCTGCACGTATTGCAACGGGATTGTCACGTAAATTGCGCAGTGAGATTTTTAGCAAGGTTACGGGTTTTAATAATTCTGAATACAATCAATTTTCTACCGCTTCGCTTATCACACGCTCTACAAACGATGTGCAACAGGTGCAGGCTTTGATGGCTATTGCTATACGCATTGTTATATATTCGCCTATAATGGCGGCGGGCGGTATTTTGATGGTGCTTGGCACTGACGCATCTATGGCTTGGGCTATTGCTTTGGCTGTGGGTGCTATTATTGCGTTTATCACATTGTTTATTATCATAGCCACACCAAAGTTTAAGATAATGCAAAAATTAATTGATAAGGTTAATTTGGTTACCCGTGAAGGTTTAACGGGTATGATGGTTATACGTGCGTTTAATACACAAAAACACGAAGCAAAGCGTTTTGACGGGGTTAATAGCAAGTTGCGCAAGACAGCATTGTTTTTGGCAAGACTGGGTGCTTTGCAAATGCCTACAATCACGCTGATAATGGGTTTTACAAACATCCTTATCATTTGGTTTGGTGGTATATCTATTAACGAAGGGTATTTACAAGTGGGCGATATGATGGCGTTTATTACATACACAATGTTTGTTGTGTGGAGCTTTATAATGCTTGCTTTTGTTGTTATGATGTTGCCGAGAGCTTCTGTTGCGGCACAGCGTATTTTGGAAGTAGTAAATACTAAAAATGAAATTCTTGACCCTATAGAACCGAAGGAAATGCCAAAAAAAGGTGGTTTTGTTCAATTTAAAAATGTTAGTTTTAAGTTTCCTAGTGCTGTGGGTAATGCGCTTGAGGGCATTAGTTTTATAGCGGAACAAGGCAAGATGACGGCGATTGTTGGCTCTACTGGTGCTGGTAAAACTGCGCTTGCTAATTTGGTGCCTAGATTTTATGACGTTACAAGCGGTGAAGTGTTGGTAAATGGTATAAATGTTAAAGATGTAACGCAAGAAGATTTGCGGAGCATTATTGGATATGTGCCGCAAAAGGCGTTGCTTTTTTCGGGTACTATTGAGAGCAATATAAAATATGCTGGCAATGTGGATGATGCCTCTATGGAGAAGGCAGCACGTATTGCACAGGCAGAAGATTTTATTGAGGAAAAAACGGATAAGTTTGGGGAAGAAATTTCGCAGGGTGGTGCTAATGTCAGCGGCGGGCAACGCCAACGCTTGGCTATTGCTAGGGCTATTGCCAAAAATCCTAATATTTATATATTTGATGATTCTTTTTCTGCGTTGGATTATAAAACAGATGCTAATTTGCGGGCGGCTATTGCGGATGAAATTGGTAATGCTACGATGATTGTGGTGGCACAACGTATTAATACAATAAAAAACGCCGACCAAATTATCGTGCTTGATGAAGGTAAGATTGTGGGCGTTGGGCAACATAGAGATTTGCTTAAAACTTGTGATGTTTATAAACAGATTGCAAGCTCGCAATTGTCGGTTAAAGAGATGGAGCGATATTTGGGGGAGTAACAACACCGGTTAAAACCGGTTGAGAAAATACGGCTTAGAGCCGTTTTCAACCGAGTTTAGTCGGAAATTCTTAACCGGTTTTAACCGGTGTCCCATAACAAGTAAGCATTGGAGGAACATAAATGAGCCAAGATAATAGAGGAAGCAGTACATCGCAACGCCCTGCAGTTGGACCGTCTATAGGTAGGGGTCGGCGTGGACCTGGTGGTATGCCCGGTATGGGACCTGTCGAAAAGGCAAAAGATTTTAAGACGACATTGCGGCATTTGTTGCGATATTTAAAACCTTTTACGCCTGCTATAATTTTGTCTTTGTCTTTTGCTATAGTAGGCACGGCTTTAAATGTTTTGCCACCGTGGCTGATGGGTGAGGCGGCGGATGTTATTTTTGTTGGTGCGACGGGGCGTGCCGCTGGCGGTGGTGGTGTTGATTTTGGTCAGATACGCACTATAATAATTGCGCTGGCGGCGATATATGTTGGGTCGTTTGTATTTTCATTATTGCAGGGTATTATGATGGCAAGCATTTCGCAGAAGGTTAGCTATAATTTGCGCAAGGCATTTTATGCAAAAATAAACAAAATGCCGCTTAAGTATTTTGACACTAATCCGCACGGTGATGTACTGTCAAGAATGACAAATGATATTGATTTAATGGGCGATAGTTTGGGGCAGAGCTTAGCGCAGATGATAACAGCGGCAATATCGCTTATTGGTGTTATTACGATGATGATTATATTATCCGTACCAATGACGGCGGTGGCTTTATTGGTTTTACCTTTATCTTTTGTTATTGTGCGTTTTATTGTTAAACGCACGCAAAGGTATTTTAAGGCACAACAGAAGTTTTTGGGCGCGGTTAATGGGCAGATTGAGGAAGTTTTTGCAGGCCACCAGGTTGTTAAGGCTTTTAATAGCGAAAGACGGTCGCTTGTAGCATTTAATCAAGATAATGACAAGCTGTATACCGCCGCTTGGAAGGCGCAATTTGTTTCTGCTCTTATTTTTCCATTGATGTTTTTTGTGGGTAATGTGGGTTATATTGCGGTGTCTATTTTGGGTGCATATATGGCTATAATTGGTGCACTTGCGGTGGGTTCTATATTGTCTTTTGTGCAGTATGCAAGACGCATTTCTGACCCCATTAATATGCTTGCGCAGGTGTCTAATGTTCTTCAATCGACAGTTGCCGCCGCTGAGCGTGTTTTTGAATTTATTGATGAAAAAGAAGAAAGCCCAGAGGCGGAAAATCCTGCCGATACAGGCAAAGTAACTGGTGGGGTTACTTTTGAAAATGTTAATTTTGGTTATAAAGATGACACGCCGATAATACATAATTTCTCTGCGGATATTGCGCAGGGCAAGCGCATTGCTATTGTTGGCCCAACTGGTGCTGGCAAGACGACTATCGTTAAGCTGTTGATGCGTTATTATGATTTGCAAGACGGCAGAATATTGATTGATGGTACAGATATTACCGAGTTTAAACGGGATGATTTGCGGGCTATGATGACTATGGTTTTGCAGGATACTTGGTTATTTAACGGTAGTATTATGGAAAATATACGCTATGGGCGTTTGGGTGCGACAGATGATGAAGTTATTGCAGCGGCAAAAGCGGCTTCTGCTCATCATTTTATACAGACCTTGCCAAATGGTTATGAAATGGAGATTAACGAAGAAGCCAATAATATTTCGCAAGGACAAAAGCAGTTGCTTACTATTGCCCGTGCAATATTGCTTGACCCAAAAATACTTATTTTGGATGAGGCAACAAGCTCGGTAGATACTAGGACAGAGATACTTATACAAAAAGCTATGGATAAATTGATGGAAGGGCGCACCAGTTTTATTATCGCACACCGTCTATCAACCATACGCCACGCTGATTTGATTTTGGTTATGAATAATGGTGATATTATTGAGCAGGGTAGCCACGAGGAATTGCTTGCGAAAGAGGGCTTTTATAGTGAGCTTTACCACGCACAGTTTGAGAGTTGATTTGAGGTGAAGATATGATTAGATATATAGACTTGTTTGCTGGCATAGGTGGAATGCGAATTGGTTTTGAAAATGCACTAAAAGAACTAGGCATTTCGGGAAAAGCGGTTTTTTCATCCGAAGTAAAACCTTATGCAATTGATGCTTATAAAAACTATTTTACAGATGTGCCATTTGGCGATATAACCAAAATACACGAAAGCTCTATACCTGACTTTGATTTTTTGTTGGCAGGCTTTCCCTGTCAAGCGTTTTCTTCAGCAGGCAGGCGTTTGGGGTTTGAGGACGCACGAGGAACATTGTTTTTTGACGTTGCAAGAATTTTGAAAGCTAAACGCCCTATTGGTTTTTTATTAGAAAATGTGGAGGGATTAGTTAACCATGAAAAAGGAAACACATTGCGGCGTATGATTGGCATCTTAGAGGGGTTGGGATACACCGCTTCGTGGGATGTTTTAGATGGAAAAGATTTTGGTTTGGCGCAATCTCGAAAACGGATATACATTACAGGAAACCTAAAAGGTATCGATATTAGGATAAATGATTTTATTGCAAAGCACACAAATTTGGCAAGCATTATTGATTATGGCGTTACACCTAAAAGCACCTTATTTACAGAAAAGCTACTATCGCATTATAGCATTGATGATGTGATAGGTAAAAAGATTAAGGATAAAAGAGGTGGGGCAAACAATATACACAGTTGGAGTTTTGCATTAAAAGGATACGTATCTGACGAGCAAAAAAAACTACTATCACTGCTTCTAAAGCAAAGGCGTAATAAGAAATGGGCAGATGTTTATGGTATAGAATGGATGGATGGTATGCCACTGACTTTGGAAATGATTGCGGAGTTTTATAAGGGCAACGATTTAAAAAGTATGTTAGATGATTTAGTGGAAAAGGGGTATTTGGTTTTAGAACATCCAAAGAAAAAAGAAGGCAGCAAAAGAGTGTACGACAAAAGCCTACCGAAAGGCTATAACATCGTAACGGGCAAGCTGTCTTTTGAATATAGTCAGATTTTAAACCCCGATGATATTGCCCCAACCTTGGTAGCAACAGATGTTTTGCGGCTTGGTGTTCCAGTAAATGGCGGGATACGACCTTTAACGGTTAGAGAGGGTCTTAGGCTTTTTGGGTTTCCTGAGCAGTATGATTTAAATTTTCTAAGCCCCAACCTTACTTTTGACCTGTTAGGTAATACAGTGTGTATACCTGTTGTATCATATGTTTCAAAATGCATATTGGAAGGAATGTTGAAAAATGAGTTTGATGTCATTAGAGCAATTGCATAAAAAAGCTATTGAGAGTATAAAAGGTGAAAAGGGCGTTATAACAATAAACATTGGCGGCATACCTAAAACAAGTAAATCTAACAGTATTATAGGTAACTGTGTGCAGGAATGGATACCACAATGGTTGGAAGATAACGGGTTAAAACTAGAACCAAATACTCACACACAATCCTTTCCCGATTTTACAGCAGACATAGGCGGTAAAAAGTACGATATGGAGGTTAAATGTTGGAATTATAACAATTCTCCAGCCTTTGATATTTCAAATTTTGATGGATTTTATCGTGAAATATACATAAACCCTGCAAAATTGTATGCTAAATATCTAATATTTGCCTACAAGCCAACAACACACGGTTTTATCATAGAAAATATTTACTTGAAAAACCTTTGGGAAATAACAGGCAAAAGTGTAAAATATCCTATTGGGCTACAAGTAAAACAAGGCAGACCATTTGCAATACGTCCCGTGCCTTTTCATAAATTCCCCGAAAAAGCATTTGAAGATGTAAAAGGTTTTATATGCGCAATTGCTGAAACAAGAAAAGAATTTCCGCTTGACGGTGCAATAGATGCAGAATTATGGCTTAAAACCGTTTCTAGGATAATATTAGAATAAATATAGTTGCAGTAAAAAAGGTTTATAGCGAGCTTTGCTATCTACAGTTTGAGAGTTAAGAGGAATGGCATATATGGATTTGATAAAACGCATTACTTTTGGTGAAATTTTTGCCGATGATGAGAAACAGCAAAAATCGGCTAGGGTTGTGCTGATGGATGATAATAATTTGGTAGCTGTTTTATATTTAGGTGCTCTTGATTTTTACACATTGCCCGGCGGTGGTGTTGATGATTGGGAAAGTTATGAGCAAGGGGCAATAAGGGAAGTGCGCGAAGAAACTGGCTGTAACTGCGAAATTGTTAACACACTTGGTAGGATTGACGAAAACAGCAAGACGCTTGGCTGGAACGGGGTCAATATTTGTTTTATTGCAAAAGTTAAAGGTGAAAAGGGCGTTTGCGATATGACGCAAGAAGAGATTGATGATAAGACACAATTGCATTGGTATAGTTTGGATGAAGCATTAGAGATAATAGCAAACCAACAAGCAAACCCGACAGATGAAAGAGAAGCGGGGATTTTGAAGATAATTCAACAAAGAAATATTGTGATATTAAATTGTGCTAAAGAAATATTGGGGTGAATTTATGGTTGCAAAGATTATATCCGGAGCGGTTAATGGGGTTGAGGGGGTTGCTATAACCGTTGAGGTGGATATGGTTGGCGGTATGCCAAGCATTGATATTGTGGGGTTGCCCGATAGTGCCGTTAAAGAGAGTAAGGAGCGGGTGCGTACTGCGCTTCGCAATTCTCGTGCTATGATGCCACCTAAGCGGTTTACGGTTAATCTTGCTCCTGCTGATATACGCAAGGAAGGGCCTGCTTATGATTTGCCCATTGCGCTTGGGGTTTTGGTTTGTATGGGAGCGGTTGCGGCTAGTGATGTAGAGGGTATTTTTGTTGCGGGCGAGCTTAGTTTGGATGGAGATTTGCGCCCTATCGACGGGGTTTTGCCTATGGTATATTCTGCTGTGCAAAGCGGTATAACAACCTGTATTGTTCCACCCGATAATGCTAGGGAAGCGGCGTTGGTGGAGGGCGTTAAAATTATTGCGCCTGAAAATTTATTGCAGTTGACGAAGCATTTTCAAGGTGAGCCTGTTGCGGAATATGAGGTTAAATTTGATGAGGTTAAGACAGAAGAAATTGATGATATATTAGATTTTGCAGATGTGCGCGGGCAGGAGAGTGTCAAACGTGCGCTTAAAATTTCTGCGGCGGGCGGGCATAACATTTTATTGATAGGCCCGCCTGGTAGCGGTAAGACTATGCTTGCAAGACGTTTGCCTGGTATTTTGGGCGGACTTAGCTTTTCACAGAGCTTGGATGTTACGAAAATATATTCTGTGGCTGGTTTGATACAGAATAAGGGCAATTTAATTGATATGCGCCCGTTTCGTAGTCCTCATCATACCATTTCGTATTCGGCTTTGGTTGGCGGCGGGCGTATTCCACGACCCGGCGAGGTTTCTTTGGCGCATAATGGGGTGTTGTTTTTGGACGAGCTTCCAGAGTTTGCTCGTAATGTGCTGGAGGCTTTGCGACAACCTATGGAGGATGCGGTTGTTACCATATCACGGGCTAATTCTACTATTACATATCCTTGCAATTTTATGTTGGTGGCTAGTATGAACCCTTGCCCTTGCGGATATTTTGGCGAAGGGGAAAAATGCAGTTGTACAGAGCGGATGGTTACGAAGTATTTGGATAAAATTTCTGGTCCCTTGCTTGATAGAATTGATATTCACGTTGAGGCAGCACGGGTTAATTATGAGGATTTTGAAGGTGCTAGGGGTGAAAGTTCTGCTGAAATAAAGCGTGCCGTGGAAGCTGCGCAACAGGTACAGCGTGAGCGTTATAAGAATGAAAAGATTACAGCAAATGCACAATTGTCGGGTGGGTTGATTGATAAATATTGCCCGTTAGATGATGATAGTAGGGCTTTGGTAAAGCGGGTTTATGATGTTATGGGTTTGTCGGCTAGGGGATACCATAAAATATTGAAGCTGGCTAGGACTATTGCGGATTTGGAAGGTTGTGAGGATATAAGCGCAGGGCATATTGCAGAAGCCGTGCAGTATCGTACGCTTGATAGGAAGTATTGGAGCTAGGGGTGGTTTTGTGGGTTTTGAGTTGTTGACAGAGCAGGCGGCTATGATAACGGAAAAGTTTGGGCAGGATTTTTGTGATGATATGCGTGTTTTTTTGCCTAGATATTGTGAACTTTGGGGTGTTGATATTGTTGAGATTATGCCTAATTTATCTATAAATTGTATTTTTAAAGGTGTTTCGGATTTGTATGGTGATGTGGTTTTAAAGATGTATCGTCGGGAGTTAAGAGGGGTTGCGACAGAAGCCGTTGTATTGTCTGAATATGACGGATATAGGTTTTGCAGGCTTTTAAATAGTGATGTGCTAAATGGTGTTTTGCTATTAGAATATATAAGCCCTGCGACGTTGTTGAAAGACGAGCCTTCATTGACAAATAGATTAGATGCATTTTTGTCGCTTTACAAAGGGTTACATAGGAAGCCTAAAAATCCGCAAATGTTTCCTACATATATGCATTGGGTGCATAAGGCAATGCGGCGTTTGCATAGGCGGGATGATTATAGGGATGTTTATAGCTATATGCTGGAGGCAAGCGATATTTGTACGGAGCTTTTTTCGAGATATAATGAAATGTTTTTGTTGCATGGTGATTTTCATTTTGAAAATATATTGTTGGGGGCTAATGGGGAATATAGAATAATTGACCCTAAAGGCGTTTTGGGACACCCGTTGTTTGATTTGCCGCGTTATTTGTTAAATGAATATAGGTTTGTACGTGCGGCGACGCTTGATATGGATGAACGCCTTAAAATGATGGGTGGCATAATTGAGTATTTTGAAAAGGCTCTTGGGATACCTCAAATTGACATTAGAAAGAGCTTTTTTATTGAAACTGTTTTGGCTAATAGCTGGATGGTAGAAGATGGTAGAGAGCCGAAAATTGATAATATTATTTTTGCTAAAAGGATTATGGAAATATGAATATAAGAGAATTTGAGATAAGTGATATTAATGATTGTATCAATGATTTTATGCAGACGTTTAACAACGAGCCTTGGAATGAAAAGTGGAGTTTTGAGCGGGCTGACGAGTATATTAATGATGTATTTAATAGCCCGAAAGTTGTTGGGTTTGTGTTGTGCGAAGATGATAAAAATGTAGCGTATGCTTTGTGCTTTAAGCGGTATTGGTGGAATAGCGACGACCGTTATAAGTTGCTTTTGGAGCTGTTTTTTATTAAGCCTGATTATCAGCGCAAGGGTTATGGCGGGGTTTTGCTTGAGCATATCGAGGATTACGCAAAGGAAAATGGGATAAGGGGTATTATGCTATATACCCAAAAGAATAAGCCTTGTTTTGACTTTTACGCAAAGAATGGTTATGTTGTTATGGATAATGTGCCTAACGTTTTTAAGGCATTGAATTAGGAATGAGGAATTAGGAATTGAAGGTAGTTAGAAAATTGCAAAGTGTCGAGGATATGAAAGCGGCATTGCCTTCTGGCGATATGAAAAGTGCGGATATTGCCGATATTATTTGTGGGCGGGATGATAGGTTTTTGCTAATTGTTGGACCTTGCTCTGCACACGATACCAAGGCTGTTTTGGAATATGCGGCTAGGTTGGCAAGGTTGGCGGATGATGTTGCAGATAAAATTGTTGTGGCGGCTAGGGTTTACACCGCCAAACCACGCAGTGCTACGCTTGGGTATATGGGGCTTGTTCACGAGGTGGACGGGCTTTTTAAAGCTCGTAAACTGCATTTGGATGTGTCGCAGATTGGGCTTGCCACTGCGGATGAGTTGCTTTATCCTTCTTTGCTACCTTATTTTGATGATGTTGTTAGTTATTTTAGCATTGGGGCTAGGTCAGTTGAAAATCAAGAGCATAAGTTGGTAGCAAGCGGGGTTGATGTGCCTGTGGGGATTAAAAACCCATTGTCAGGATGTTTAGATACCTTGCGGGCGGCGGTTGCGGCTGTAAAGGCTTCGCACGATTTTATTTTTAGGGACGGTTTTGTAAGGACGGCGGGTAATGCTTTTGCACACGGTGTTTTGCGGGGTGGTATTGCCCCCAATTACAAACAGGCACAGTTTTTGGATATACCTTTGATTATTGATACAAACCACGGAAACAGCGGTAAAAACCATTTGGCGCAAATTGATGTTGCTATGGACGTTATGGGGTTGCGCAAGGATAATATGCAGATTAAGGGCTTGATGATTGAGAGCTTTATTGAAGGCGGGGCGCAGGATGTGGATGGTGGAATTTTTGGCAAATCCATCACCGACCCTTGTTTGTCTTGGGATGATACGAGGGAATTGGTTTTGAGGATTGCGGATATGTTGTAGCGATGTTCCACGTGGAACATTGTAGATGTCGTCGACGCATCTTGACTGGATTGCTTCGGGCTTGTTATGTATTGCCTTATGCATTTGGTAGCCCTCGCAATGACGGCATCCTTGCCTGCTTCGTCATTGCGAGGGATGTTTTTGCGATAAGGTTCGCTCGGCTTTGACAAGATTATACAAAATAATCCTTGACATTTCCCGAGCAATATTGTATAATACTTTTATTCTTTTTCTTTCCTTCATTGGTTTTATTCCTTTGAGGAAGAAGGGCTTAAAAAAAGACGCTTGTCGAGGTGTCCAACCCCAACAAGGTATCCACCTGACAAGCGCATTTCAGCCCTAAGACCTAAGTGTAAGATTATCACACTTCAGGTCTATTTGTCAAGCAAATCTTTCAGGCTTAACAAACAGGGCAAGAAAGGTGGTTTTTTTATGGAGAAATACGGGTCAAGCAAGATTGACAAGCAAAACGAGATAGGTTTGCACAGCGATTTAAGAGAAAAAATGGGGTTAGAAGATGGCGCAATTGTAACATTGTTACCTATGGGTAAGATTGTTATATTGCAGACATCAAACAACCAATCGACACCACATCAAGGCAAAGTATCGTTTTTTGGGTTTTCTACATCAATAATCTTACCTAATGGATTAATGGAGAAAATGGGATGGAAGTTGAATAATGAAATAGGTGTCTACTATGTAGACAGTGATATGCTTGTTTTGTATTTGTGCAAGGAACGCAAGGTTTATTATAATGGAATTGGGTCGGGTGCTTTTCCTTTTATTATACCTTAGACAAATAGCCGCTTATTATGTAGCTAACGTCCTCTCAATCAGTGAATGCAAGCCGCAAAACTCAGTGAATCTTTGAGCTTTTGCGGCTTGCATTCACTGTTTCGAGGTTCGTTCGCTATAGGCGGCTATTTTTATGTTATTTTGATTTTGGTTGGAAAATTAGGGCGGCGGCAAATGATAGGACTACTGCCGCCATTATGCCTGCGGCGGTGGCTTTTAAGCCGCCTGTTAGTATGCCTATAACACCTGCACGGTCTATTTCTTCCTTTACGCCTTTTGCAAGAAGGTTGCCAAAGCCCGTTATTGGTACGGATGCGCCTGCGCCTGCAAAATCAACCAAATGTTGATATACGCCAACGCCGCCAAGTATAACGCCTGCAACGACGAAAAAGACCAGTATGCGTGCGGATGTTAGTTTGGTTTTGTCTATTAATAGTTGACCGATGACGCAGATTGCGCCACCGACAAGAAATGCCCAAAGATATTGCATTTTATCAGCTCCTATGCCTGTCTGGCTTTATCCGTTGCGCTTTTGCTTTGCATCAGTTTGCCGTAAGCAAACCGCTAGTTACCGCTCTTTAGGCGGCACATCGTTCTATTGCCACGGCGTGCGCAATTGATGGTATGCTTTCGCCTTGTTGTATGCTGGTTGGCGACATTAACGCCCCCGTTGGTACAAATAGTATTTTGGATAGTTTGCCTATGCGCAACTGCTCGTAAAAATATGCAGAGAATGTAACACCGCTACAAGCACAACCACTACCACCTGCGTATGTGTTTTGGGTGTTTTTATCAAATATTTCTATGCCGCAGTCTTTGTGTATGGCAGAAATGTCATAGCCCATTTTGGCGGTTGTTTGAAGCAATAGCTGTGACCCAATATAGCCTAGGTCGCCAGTAATTATTGCGTCATAATATTTTGGCGAGCGGTTTGTGTCTTTTAGGTGGGCAACTATGGTATCTGCGGCGGCTGGTGCCATTGCTGCACCCATATTGTTTGCATCTTTTATTTGCATATCGACCATTTTGCCCGTTGTTGCGGCTGTAATCACTACATCCGATTGTGATGTGGTTAATGCAACGGCGGCGGCCCCTGTTACCGTCCACGATGATGTCGGTGTACGTTGCGAACCAAATTCTAACGGAAAGCGAAATTGTTTTTCGGCAGAGCAAAAATGGCTGGATGCGGCAACAATAATATTATTTGCAAAGCCGCCATCAATAAGCATTGAAGCTATAGACATACCTTCGCCCATAGCAGAGCAAGCACCAAATATACCTAAATATGGACGGTTTGTATTACGAAGCCCGTAAATGCTACCTGTGGATTGGTTAAGCAAATCGCCTGCTATTATATAATCAAAAGAATCCATTGGCATACACGATTTTTTAGCACATATGTCTACCGCTGTGGTTGCAAATTTACTCTCGGCTTTCTCCCAAGATTTTGTTCCAAAAAATGGGTCGGTTTCAACCATATCAAACATTTTGCCAATCGGACCTTCGCCTTCTTTTTTGCCAACAACCGAAGCCGTGGCAAGTATACCAACAGGTTGCGAAAACATAACGGTTTGTGAGCCTTGTCGTTTCATTTGTTCACATCTCCCTTACTTTTGAACGAAATAATATATTGCGCCGACTATCATAGACGAAATTGTACCGTATACAATTACGGGTCCTGCTATTATAAACATTTTGGCTCCGACACCTAATATAAAGCCTTCTTTTTTAAACTCTATTGCAGGGGCGGCAACAGCGTTGGCAAAGCCTGTTATTGGAACAGAAGCACCTGCTCCTGCAAAATTTACGATATTATCAAAAACACCAAATCCCGTTAATGCTATTGCGATAAATATTAGGGTTATGGCTACTAACGACCCAGCTAGGTCTTTTTGCGCTCCAAAATGTTCATACATCGCATAAAGTGATTGACCCAAAACGCATATTGCACCACCAACCACAAAAGCCTTGACACAGTTTTTAAATGTAGTGCTTTTTGGTGATGATTTTTGAACCATTTTTTGATATTCTTGTTGCGAAATCATTTATTGTCCTCCTTCTTTAAAGAAGCCCGAGATTATGAAGTATAGCAAAGAACCCGTCATCTTACCCAAGGCTATTGCGGCAACAAAGTACGATATGCCATTTTTTACGCTTGCACGCTTGCTAAATATAGGCAAAACATCTAAAGTTTCTGCAAGACACATTGCTAACACACCAAAAAATATACCCGTGCAAAGGCTTAAAATTATAATGATGACAGTGTGCAATGGTAAGAATAGATTAAATACCATTGTTGCCGCACCAAAGATGCCTCCCCAAATTATTGCTTCTTCGTATATCATAATGTGCTTTTGGGTATTGGTGCGTTTTGCCATTCTTGGCACCACCCCTATTGCCGCAATGAAAGCAAACACAGCACCAGATATTGCCATACCGCTGGCAAGCCCCAAAACAACAGATGCGACATATCCCATTATGTGTCGCCCCCTTTTTTGGCATTTTCTTGTTCACGGTCTATATGTTGTATTAAAGCGTCCTCTATATCTTTTTCGTATATCTCCATTTCAACCTGTATCGGCGATGGTTCTTTTGTAAATTTGCGACCTGCAAAATGATTGAAAAATACCATTATGCCAAGAGCTAGGCCTATTGAATAAGGTATATTGATTAGTAGTGGTTTTTCGATTTCTTCACCGACAAAAATTTTATGAAACTGTTTAAAGACTGTACCAAGCTGTGAATCTGTATGGAAGGCCATTATTGCACTGGTAGAGCCAGCGAAAAGAATTATGCATATAAAGGCGATTTTGATAAAAGACCAAATTTTAGATTTTTTTGGTGGTTTTTTTGCTACTGAAACAAGGGTGTCAATTTCGCCGACATTGGATATGGGGTGGCTGGGTAATGCGGCGGAAATAGCCTTGATAATATCAAAAGCAGAGATAACGAAAGTATCACCTTTTGTTATAGGGGTTAGCTTCACGTTTTCGGCTTTTTCACGCAAAGCGGCATCGGTGTAAACTTCTGCAACGTCTTTTACGTATAGATTATTATTTATAGCCGCAATCTCTGCCTTTTTCTTTGGCTTGATGTAAATTTCCACTTTTTCACCCCACATTGATAATATTAATTAGTTTTTTCGTGGGGATTATTAATATGCCTTTAAGATTTTGGAAATTTAGATTGATTTTAATTTCTCATATATTGCAGAACTTTCCTTGCGGTTGAATTTATAAGTTAAACTTGATTAAATCCTTTGAAATTGCTTTGTAAAGCAGAATTAACATGCAAGTGCAGTTATTGCCAAAAGAAAGGAAAGAGGTATTACGCAAGACGACCTTGCAAATTTTATTGGGGTTTCAAGCTCATCTGTTTCTAAATGGGAAGCAGGACAAAGCTATCCCGATATACTGCATTTGCCTCAACTTGCATCGTACTTCAACATCAGTTTATGATGTTTTAAAGAAAGAAGATTATTAGCGACTGGTTATTGGCGTTGAAAATCCTGATGAAGCCGTTGCACTAATCCAACAGGCACTTTCTTAATCGCCGCAATTGTATAATAGAGCAACTTTAATATTGAAAACGAAAAGGATATGCCACATTTGTTTCGAGTGGCATATCTTTCATTATTTGACAGCTGTTATTTCTTTCATTACTATCCTAATAATTGCAATATTTGTTGTGGGCGAGCGTTTACTTGTGCCATTATAGACATACCTGCTTGCGACATTATTTGATGTTTAGACATTTGCATCATTTCGTATGCCATATCTGCGTCAAACACTCTTGATAGCGAGCGTGATGTGGCTTCTGAAGCGGCTTGCAAGCCAGATGATGTATATTCAAAACGATTGATAAACGCACCTATTTCTGCACGACGCATAGAAACATCTTCTAGGGCAGATTGTACCCTTGCGATAGTTTGATTTGCTTCGGCGTGTGTCATAACGCTTGAGTTGTTGGTTATTGTTGTGCTACCATTATACCAGCCATATTCTGTTAAGCCGCCAGTCGCACCGCTTACTTCACCCATATCCCAAGTTCTAAACGGTGGTATTGTAAGCGATATGGACATACCACGTCTGCCGCCTACTTGCACACGCAAATTTTGTGCTTCGCCATTTAATAGTTTTATATTGTTAAAATCTACTTTACGGGTTGTGTCATTTATTTCTTCTAATAATTGGTTTATTTCCATTTGGATTGTTTCGCGGTTTTCTGTCGAATATGTGTCGTTTGCACCTTGCACAGCAAGCTCACGGATACGGTGCAACATATTATGTATGTCCTGCAAAGAAGCGTCGGCAGTTTCTAATAATGATGTACCGTCAAGGGTATTACGGTCTGCCATATTCATACCACGTACTTGGTTGCGCATATGTAGGGAAATTGCAAAACCTGCTGGGTCGTCGCCCGCAGAGTTAATGCGTTGACCGCTGGATAGACGAAGGGAGGTTCTATCCAACATTCTTCCTGTTTTTGTTAATTGTGTATGTACACGCAAAGCGGCTATATTATCTACTATTCTCATAATTTATTCCTCCTCATCATCCGATACGAATTTGGTTTCGGCATTTTCTAAAAATTTTAATAAATCGGATATTGCGGTTTGCACTTCGATTGGAAGTTGTTCTTTTTTCATAATGCCAAACCCCTTATCTTTATCTTTACATTAATATATCGGCTGATTTTGCTCTGTGCTTAATAGATTTTTAAACGCCTTTTTCTGTACAAAATTGATATTTGTGTCAGTGTCATTTTGTTTTAAAAAATTGATAATTGCAGTATCTGCGGCTATTGTTATTTTTACATCATCGCCTTTTATTTTAATCAACCCTTCAATTTCACCCATTGCGGTGTTTAGCGATAGATAGGTCGTAACCCCTTTTTCAACATCCATTTCGTTGCTTAATACGTGCATTTTAACATCTGCTAGGCGGTTGTTAAAATTCATTGCAAAGCTATGATTGTGGCTGTTGGCAAGCAACATATCTCTAAAATTAAGTTGCTGTAAGATTATGTCTAGTTGGCTTATTTTTTGTGTGTCGGCGTTTTCTATTGCTTTATCCATTGCAGTGTCTGTGGCTTGTTGCAAGTTGTTTGCCGCTTCTATTGCGTTGATGTTTTTATCGTCTGTTGTTGGTAATGTAGCAAGAATTTTGCTTGCTGTGTCGTTATCAAGCTCTGTAATTTCTTTTTCGAGGTTTTTGTCTTTTAATGCTTTAAATTGGCGGATATTTGAAAGGGTTACGGGCATACCCATTGACACAAGACTACGAATAGCCTCTTTGCCTGTGGTGGATAGTTCTTTTACAGCATTGTTTACACGCTCTATATTTAATTGCTCGTCTGTCGCCATATCTTTTGCTATATTTTGCAATTTTTCTACGCTTTGCGTCAACGGGTCTTGTAGACTTTGGGTTGATACAAAAGCGGCAAGCGGTGCTGGTTTTGCATTTTCTGCAAAAGACGTAACAAGATGTTTTGCAAGATACACACCATCAACGGCGGCATAGTTTATTGTGTTGTTGCGAGCCTTTGTTGTATCAAAATTTTTCGCAAAATCCATAAGATTTTCTAGGGTTAAATCAATGCCAGCGTTGACAGCAAAACCAATGCCTGCGCCGCTGTTTTTTGTTACTTTGTGTAGCATTTGGTATATCTGGATAACTTGCGCACGAACTTCTGGCGCAACATCGCCGCTTCTATCCATTTGTGCAATATTTTCTAGCAATTGTTGCGTGTCGCTTTTGCCGAATTGGTTTTTAAATTGCTCGATATATGCCAAAATGTCGTCCATATGCATATTTGCAGGGGTTAAGCCATCTGCCACCATTTGTGCGGCAATGCGTGGATGCAATTTTGTTTGTACATCTTCAATTTTTGCATCCATATCTTTAATTTTTGCCAAATTTTCTGCGTTTATGTCCATATTGTTAGCTGTTAAAATTTTTGCGGCACGGATTGTTGGCGTGTCATCGGCAAAACCCATAGAGCGTAGCAATGGCGCAAATTGTTCCGCAATTTTTGCAAAATTATCGCCGTATTTTAGGCTTGCCATTGTAGCATTTTGTTCGTATTGTAATGTTGCTGTATGGTTGTTTAATGCGATTGGTGTAAAGTTTATAGCATTATGCACCACAGCCGCAATGCTTGCAAAATTGGTTTGTGGTAACGTCTTGATAGATTGTATAGTTTCTGTTAGTTTTTGAACATTTTCTGACGTGTCTGCCGCTAGTTCTTTTAAAGCCTTGACGGCTTCAATTTGTAAATCCAAATCCATTTCTAAGTCTGTACCTATCAATGATGTGTTGGCTTCGTATGACATAGCAAGGCGGGTTTCCGCTATTTTTAACGCTTCTTTTTGTGCATCATAAATGTTAAGTTCGCCAATTGGTGTACCTTTGGCATCCAAAGCCAAAGCCTGCGGCAAAATAGCTTTTATATCCACATTACCATCCATATCTTGTAAAAAAACAAGTTTATCAAAATTTTCGTTATTTAAAGGAATTTGGCTTTCTAGCAAAAGACGCACACGTGCCATATTTTCGTCATTAATATCAAATCCGTTTTCGTTTAAAAAGCGGGTGATGTCTTTTTGAAGCTGTTGCCACTGCTCTTGCGAAATATAGCCTTCTGTTGCGATTGCGCCGCTGTATTTGTATGTATATAAATTGTCTAAAGTAAGCTCTGCGTCATTGCTTAAAACTTGCGCAATTTGTCCGTTGTTTAGGTCGCTTATGTTTGCGATTTTTTGGGATAGTTCGTCATAAACACGGGTTTGGTTGTTGGTTTGTGCCGCATCTAATTGTGAAACAACGCTGTTTAGCGTGTCTATTGGCATTTTGTCCACATTTATACCTTCAGCGGCAAGCTGTGCGGCGGCTGTTGAATGTACATTTGCGGAAATGCGGTTGATATTGCGCTTTATGCGGTTTGCGGCTTCGTTTGCGGCTTGGCGAGCATCCAATTTTTCCTGCGTAATACCTTCCACATCTAAAAACGAGCTTGTTGGTTTTGCATAATCGTTTTGTATCATTAGTTCTTGTAAATTTTGCAGTGAAATATGTTTACTAACAAAATTTTGACCATCAACAGAAGGAAAAACTTGTTTTAGCGTGGTTGCCCCTTCTTCATTTTTACCAATTTCAAAAAACACCTCGTCGCCTATGTTGCCTGAAATTTCAGCATTTACGGAAAAATTGCGTCCATCGGCAAGTGCAAGCTGTGTGGTTTGCGGATTTTTTTGCGCAATAACGGCAGAAAAAACGTCGCCAACATTGCCAAAAATAACTCCGTTACGATTATTGCCATTTGCTATAGTATTAATGCCACGCTGAGCAACCCCTAATCTATTTATGTTAAAACCGTTTAATCCTGCGTTTGTCATATGCGCACCTCCGTTTTCGTTTTCAATACCTCACAAAATATATTTCGGCTAATTTTTTGAAAAAATAAATACCAAAATGAAGATTGTATAATATACCTAAAGATAGACATAAAAATAGAGCGAGCAAGCTCACCCCTACTGAATTTTGATTTTAAATTATAAACATAAAAATTCCCCTAACATTTGTAGGGGAATTTTTATATTTAGATATTTCTTGAAGTGATACGGTCGTTGTCGAAACGAGCGAAAAATGTTAAAGAATATAAGCCCGAAAGACCGATAAGTGCGTAAATTATGCGTGATACCCAGCTGGACATACCACCAAAAATGGCTGCTATAAGGTCGAATTGGAAAAAGCCGACCAAGCCCCAATTTACTGCACCGATAATGACAAGCGTTAAGCAAAACCAAGTTAAAAACCTATTGTGCAAAATCTTCCCCTCCTTCATAAGATTTGTAGTCTATCTTATTTTGTCGAAAAAGAGGTCAAATTATTTTACATAAATTTTAGAACTTTTAGCATTGCTTTGTAACTGTTTTTTTCTTCGTCGGGGATAGACCCAATTGCGGCGGCGATAATTTGCTCTTTTTCTTGTTGTGTAAATTGCCTGTCATTCGGCAGACGGTTTTTAAATTCCATTAAAATTGGCATTATTTCGTTTAAAGACTTGTCCTTTATTTTGCCCATAAATTCTTCTAATAATGCTACATTTTCATCACCCAACATTTGCGCTGTTTCACTGTTCATTTTGGCAATCCTCCCATAATTTCCTGCATTTGCATTACTTGCATAAAAGTTTCCATCGTTTGTTTGTTTTTTTCGCTCATATGCGGTGTTAAGGCTTTTAAAATATCCTGCCGCCAATTGATGTTTTGCTTTTGTTCCTTTACATTTTCATAATATTTTAGAACATCACGCATTTCCATCATTTTTACGGCTATGGCTATTTCTTTTTGATATTTAAAATCTACGTGTGGCAACACAGCCAAAAGGGCTGTTGTGCGTGGGTTTTGAAAATTTTGCATTTTGTCGCCCCCAATCATTATTTACAATTATATTCGGTTGTGGTACAATTGATGTTAGGAAACAAAAATCATAAATAGAGGTGGGTAAATTGGATAGACAAAAGAGGGTTTGCGCTATACACGATATTTCTTGCGTTGGTCGTTGTTCGCTTACTGTTGCTTTGCCTATAATTTCGGCGGCAGGTATGGATTGTGGCATTTTGCCAACGGCGGTGTTATCTACACACACAGGTGGTTTTGAAGGTTTTACATACCGTGATTTGACGGCGGATGTTATGCCTATCTCTGCTCATTGGCAGACGCTTGGCTTGGGTTTTGACGCACTTTATAGCGGGTTTTTAGGTAGTTTTGAACAAATTGATTTGGTTGGCGAGCTGTTTGACACATATAAAACATCTGAAAATCTTGTGCTTGTTGACCCCGTTATGGCGGACAATGGCAAGTTATACGCAATATATTCACCAGAAATGGCAAAGGGTATGGCAAAACTATGCGGTAAAGCGGATATAATAATACCAAATATTACCGAGGCTTGTTTTATGGTTGATACGGAATACAAGACCGAGCCTTACGACAAGCCATATATCGAAAACTTGTTACAAAAATTAGGTGCACTTGGTGCGAAACAAGTTGTTTTGACGGGTGTTAGCTTTAATGATAGCGAGCTTGGTGCGGCAGTTTATGATGTTGCTTCGGGTAATATTGACTATGTTTTTGCGCCACGCATTGACGGATATTTTCACGGCACGGGGGATTGCTTTGGTTCTGCATTATTGTCCGCTTTACTTAATGGCAAAACCTTGACACAAGCGGCGCAGACCGCTTGCAATTTTGTGCATAAATCTATTGAAATAACGCTAAAACTAAACCAAGAACGCCGTTATGGCGTGGCTTTCGAGCTTGCCTTGCCTTCTTTAATGAAAGAACTTGGGATTCTAAATGCAGACCACTAGACAATTTGAAATAGTTTATATTTTATTAAACAAAGGTAAGGTTTCGGCTAATGACCTTGCTTTGCGTTTTGGTGTATCTACACGTACCATTTATCGTGATGTAGATGCACTTAGTTTGGCGGGCATACCAATTTATACAGAGCAGGGCAAGGGCGGGGGCATTTCGCTTTTGCCCGATTTTGTGTTGGATAAATCTATCTTAAACGAAGATGAGCAAAGTGAAATTTTGATGGCTTTACGCGGTCTTTCTATTATTAAACCTGACGAAAGCAGGGATGTTTTACATAGATTGTCTGCAATTTTTAATAAAACGGCAGATGACTGGATTAAGGTTGATTTTTCTGATTGGAGCTATGACGATGGATATTTTAATGAGCTAAAGATGGCGATTTTACAAAGACGTGTTGTAGAATTTGATTACTACAACAGCTACAGCCAAAAATCTTTTCGGCGCATAGAACCTATACAGCTTTGGTTTAAAGCACATTCGTGGTATATTAAAGGTTTTTGTTTGCAAAAACAAGGTTTCCGGTTATATAAATTATCCCGTGTTAAAAATCTCGCTGTTGCGGATGAAAGTTTTGATATGCGGGAATTTTTAAATATTGAAAAAGCCGAAGATGACGAAAATACGTCAAATTATATAACGGTAAAGCTGCGTATTGCAAAAGAGATGGCTTACCGTGCTTTTGATAATTTTGATGAGTCAAGGATTGAAAGGCAAGACGACGGCAGTTTTATAGTAACGGCACAGTGGGAGATTGATAATTGGGTATACGGATATATTTTATCTTTTGGCGAATATATAAAAATTATCGAACCTGAAAGCCTTAAAAATGCCATAGTAGAGAAAATTATTAAAATGTCAAAAATATATTTATAATATGACATACTGTTGTCATATTATGTTTGATATTATAGCAAAAGAAGTAGACGAGCGTTTTAAATTATATTTGGCAAGGCGTACAGGTCTAATAAATCTTATTAAGGAGGGTGTACAATGCCAAGACCTGCAATAAAATCAGATTTAATAAAAACTGCAAACGAGCAGTTTGACGAGCTTTGGAAATTAATAGATTCTATAGCAGAAAAAGAACAAGAAGCAGATTTTAATTTCGGTGAAGATTTTTTACAAAAACAAAAAGAAGCACATTGGGTACGTGATAGAAATTTACGTGATATATTGGTTCATCTTTATGAATGGCACCAATTGTTAATCAACTGGGTAAATTTCAACCAAAACGGAGAGTCTAAGTCGTTTATACCAAAACCATATAATTTTAAAACATATGGTCAAATGAACATTATGCTTTGGGAAAAACACCAAACAACATCATATGAAAAATCCAAAACAATGTTGAAAGAAAGCCATAAAAAAGTAATGGATTTAATTGAACAATTTACAAACGAGAAGCTTTTTGCTAAAAAGCACTTTGCTTGGACTGGCACAAGCACATTGGGAAGTTATTGTGTTTCAGCTACATCCAGTCACTATGATTGGGCGATTAAAAAAGTTAAAAAGCACATCAAATTGTGTCTTGGTTAATTTTGATACTTTTGTTTGTAATAGACCTGTTCTGAAACTGCCTTACACAATTTCTTTTGGCGCAGCACTGCAGTTTTCCTACGGAAAACCGACGCTATGCGTCGCTTTCGCACAGCGAAAGTGCAAGGTCTCGAGCTTTTTG
>WRBJ01000014.1 GCA_009784615.1 Defluviitaleaceae bacterium
ACCCAAACAAGCACCACTAAGCCCACACAAGACTTAAGTAAGATACTACCACACTTAAGTCTATTTGTCAAGCACATCTTTAACCCCCGACAAAAAAGACAGCAAAGGTGGTTTTTTTGTGCAAAATTTATACACAAGCAGTTGTTGTTTGCGGTGTAGGTTGCACACTGGGCGGCATAACCATCTTGTTTTCGCCTTCTTCGTTTTTCGACAATGCTTCTGTATGGTCTTTGCCATCCTCATTATCGGTCGGTCTTGCCGTCATTGCCATTTTAAACAGGCCCGGGCTTTGTTTTAGCAAAAAGTCTAAATCTTTTTGCGGCACATTGTCGCCACGCATAATACGTGCGGCTATTTCAAAGGCAATGCGCATTTTGCGAAATTCTTCTGCTTGTGCGTCTGCCGCTTCTTTGGCGGCTTCTAAATTTTCTCTAAATATTTGAAAATGATGTGCTTTGTTGGCGACAGCGGGGTGTTTGTTTTGGTTTGACACGACAAAAACACCATCCATTTTTTTAGGCGGTGTTTTGTCTTTGTTGCTAAACTTATTTTGCAAAACGGTTATTGGGTTTGTTGCGCCTATCTTCATAATATCACCTCTTATATATATCGGTGAAAAACGGCGCAATGTTTACCTAGATTTGGAATTTGCCTTGCACGTCGCCATTAATAACATAATAGCACATTTTTTCTTCGGGCTTGTAGTAAATGTCCATAGACAGCAAATCTTTCATAAGATTGCCTTCGCCCCTCCAAATCTCTTTTACAATGTCGCTTAGACGTTTCATGTCGGTTTGCTCGCCCGCAAGTTCTACATAATACTCAATTTTCATTTAAACCTCTCCTTTTGTGTATGTATTATGATGTTAAAACCATTGTACCATACTCACATACTTTGTCAATATGGTAATTAAACTTGTAAAAGCCACAAGTTTAATTATAGCTAACGTCCTCTCAATCAGTTAATGACTGCGTCCCAAAACTCGGTGAAGCATCGAGCTTTTGTGACTTGCATTCACTGTTTCGAGGTTCGTTCGCTATACGCAGGTTATGTCGATTTTACATTTTCTATGCGGGAAACAGAAACTTCGTAGGCGGTTTTGTCAACAACAGCACCGTCGTCCTGTCTTTTTTGATAAATGCGGCTTTGCATACGTCCCCAAACCCTAATATTGTCGCCCACAGAAAGTTTTGCACCAAAGCGGGCATTGCGCCCCCAAGTAATGCACGGAATATAGTCAGATTTATTATAAGAGCGGTTTACGGCTATTAATAAATCGCAAATTTCACGCCCAAAGGGTGTTGTGCGGTATATTGGCGGTTTGCAAATATAGCCGTCCAAAAAAACATCGTTTGGGTTGTGGTCGCCTTCATCACCGTCAAATTCGTAATCTTTGGCAAACACGGTAAGCACAAGCCTGTTACGCCCTTCTTCTTCAACATAATTGTTATAAGAGCGTATTTGCCCGGTTATACCGATATGCTCGCCGATGCTAAAACGGTTGCCTTCTATTATCCGTTCTGAAATAGTGATGGGCAACAAATCGCTGGCATCGCTTAGCCTTGGCACAAGCAAATCAAAGCTATGAAAACCCTCGCCAAAAACATCGTGGCTAAAGGCAAGCTCTGACGCAATTTCGCCGCTTAAAAAAATCCTGTTCACAATATTAACCTCATTTTCTGTATTCAAAACCATTGCTCCTCTCGTGTTTTACGTTGTTGTATAAAAATATGCCAAGCATAGAGCAATAATGACTTTTATTTTGTCCAAGTAAGCCAATTTTAAATCGTGTCAAGGCGAAGCCTTGTAAACGATTTAAAATTGAACGAACACCTTGGCATTTAACAAAAGTTGCAATGTCGCATTGGATGTGATATAATATTGCAAAGATTATTTTGAAAGGTAGTGGCTAATTTTGGAAAAGAAAACAAATAAGGCTATAGTGCCCATTATAGTGGTAACTTTGGTTATTTTGCTTATTTTGGGTTTGGTCGCATTTTTATTGCTTAACATTTTTAGTGGCGATGATGTAGAAAATGGTATTGATACCGATTTTATAAATATGGAGCAGGTAGATTTTTTTGCTTATCATTCTCATTTTAATCCAAATCAAATTGTTGTTGCTATCGACGGCGAATATGTTCAACCGCATCCCGCACCGCAATTTATTGACGGCGAGCTTTATTTGCCTGCCAGCTTTTTACGCACATATGTGGATAGATATATATTTTGGGAACCTGATAATTCTCGCCTAACAATATCCACTTGGCAAGAAATATCACGCTTTACCCCTAATTCTAACACATATACAGTAAATTGGCAAGAACATTATATATCCACCCCAATACGTCAAGTGGGCGATATGGCTTTTATGCCTGTGCAAATGGTAATGGAGCGTTATCCCGTTGCCTTTGAATATCACGAACATACAGGTGTTTTAACAGTGAGCTTTACCGCCAGCCAACAAGTTATTTATCGTGTTGAAATTGAGATTGAAGAAAATGAAGATGGGTATGAAAATAACCCTGAAATACCAATGCGTTTTGGTGCTGGGCTTAATCATCCCATTTTAACATTTTTACATCTTGGTGAGCAAGTGGAAATTTTGTATGAAGATGGTGAATTTTATTTTATACAAACCGTTGATGGTTTGATGGGCTATGCTCCTTCGGATTATTTGATTTTTGATGATTTTATAGCGGGCGTGGCGCAAGTAGAAGAACGCCGACCAATAACCCGTCCGCCTTTTGGTGGTGCAATAAATATGTTATGGCATTTGGTGGGTAACCACACCGCCGCCGCTAATGTAGATAGCTTTTATGCCCCACGTGGTGTTAACGTAATATCCCCGACGTGGCTGTATTTTGACGAAGGTTTGCGTGATGGTACATTGGTATCAATGGCAAATAATGCCTATATGCAGTGGGCAAGGCAAAATGGTATGCAAGTTTGGCCTATGCTATCCGATGCTTTTTTTGGCGGCAATTTTAGCAACGAAGTATCCCGCCTTGTGTTAATGGATGCCGAAATTCGTGACCGTGTTATAAGCGGGCTTATGGCACAAATACATCAATTTGGTTTTGACGGCATAAATGTAGACTATGAAGCAGTGCGTGCACCAGAAGCCGACCATTTTATACAATTTTTGCGTGAGCTTTCTGTACCAATGCGTGAAGCGGGCAAGGTTTTGTCCGTTGCTACCTTTGTGCCAATACCCGACAATATGTTTTGGAATCGTTATGAAATAGGGCATGCCGTAGACTTTTTAACAATAATGGCATATGACGAGCATTGGGAAACCGCACCGACGGCAGGGCCCGTTGCTAGTTTTGATTGGGTAAACAATGCCGTGATAGATACAATGCGTGAAGTACCCGCAGAGCAGATAGTGGTAGGTTTGCCGACCTATGTACGCATTTGGACAGAAGAATTTAATATGGAAACAGCCGAATGGCAATTGCTACCTTGGGGGGGCGATAATGCCCCAGAACAACGCCACCGTGCCGTTGGGTTTGCCTTTGGTCGTCAATTGTTACAAGAACGTGGCGCAACCTTTCATTGGGATTATTTGCTACGTCAATATACAACCACGCACCACTTCACCCACAACAACACAGAAATGCGCATTAGCGTATGGTTGGAAGAAGAACGCTCTATCCGTGAAAAACTATCCGTCTTTACCCAAAACAATATAGCAGGTGTAGCTTGGTGGCGCAAAGGACTAGAGCCTGCCGTAATGTGGGATTGGGTTGCTGATGTTTTGCAATAATAAATAAAGGATTGATGATGTGGAGTTTTTTGATTTTGTAATCCGTGTCTTTTTTGCGGTTTTATTTGGGTTTTTAATTGGGTTAGAACGTCAGCTAACAAGCCACAAGATAAGTATACGAACCAATGTTTTGGTTAGCATTGGGGCTTGTTTGTTTACTTTATTTTCAATTATAATGGGTGCGGAGGATACAACCCGCATAGCCGCACAGGTTGTAACGGGCATAGGCTTTTTATGCGGTGGCGTTATTTTTAAAGAGGGTCTTAATGTTAGCGGACTAAGCACCGCCGCAACCATATGGTGTACTGCCGCCATAGGTGTACTAACCAGTAGCGGACTTATACACTATGCCGCCGCCGCAACGGCAATACTCATCGTCAGTAACATAATTTTTAGGCTTATTGCAGACAAAATCCACCCCTTATCAAACTTTGGCGAAGAAGAAAATGAATATATATTATCCGTAACCTGTTGCGAAGATGACGAATTTAACGTGCGTTCGGTTATAATCGAAAGCCTGTCAAAAGCTCGCCTGCGCCTTAGCCACCTAGAAAGTGCCGACGAAATAGGCAACAAGGTAGAAATAGAGGCAACCGTAACCGTCTACGGCAAACGCCGTGATGTGCTGTTGGAACGTCTAATGGCACAAATTGCGCTGGAAAAGGGTGTTTCAAAGGTAGGATGGGAGATGTTGCAATAACTAAAGATGAGATAGTTTGTTAGTCACCAATGTGTTAAAATGTGCTTATGAGGAATAATAAGTATAAAACATATTGAGGGGGTAACAAAAAATGCTTGCAAAAATTGTGAAAAAGTGGTATAATTTTATCAGGAATAAAAAGAGAGGTGCTTATATGGAAAAATATGGTGAAGTAGACAGCTTGGACTTTGCGATATATCTTAATAAGAAGGCTAAAGATAAAGGCATATCAACGAATTTAACTAAAATTCACAAGTGGCTCTATGTTTGCTATGGGCTTTATTTAGTAATCAATAGAGCACAGCTTTTAAACGAGCGACCTCAGGCGTGGCAGTATGGTCCCGCTTTCCCTAAAGTACACAACAAGCAAAAGAAGAACGGAGATAGTCTTGACAGATTAAGGATGACAGCAAGTGAAGCTGATATGAAAAAATATGATGATATTATTGAAGCCACTCTTAAACATTTTGGTGGCTGGACGGCAAGTGAGCTTGTTGCGTGGACGCACGAACTAGATGGTGCTTGGGATAGAAAATTCAACAATTACCAAAAATACAAGCCATTAGAAGATTTGGATATACTTGCAGATTTTGAGAAATTTGTTACTATACAGAGGTGATATGTATTAAAATTGATTTTGACGTTTCAAAACCAAAACATCCAGAAGATATTGGTGATAATCCGGAAATCAAAATTGAAGAGATGATTTACGAGCTAAAGTTAGAAGGTCACAAACAAAAAAGAAACCTTATCATTCAAGGACCAGGATTTTGGGTGCTAATTGTCTTCTTAATTTTGCTATTTTTTATTATTTTGCCTCTTACTGCAGTAAGCTCTCAAGAGGAGAGAGATAATTTTATAATGACTTTTAATGAAGGTAGTTTTTTGTTCGTATTGCAAAATGGGCATTGGCTTTTGTAAATACAGGCTCAACTGCCTTCGTTGCTATTATTACAATAATCGTTACTAGCTTTATGAAACCATTGATTGACCGTATATTTGGAACATCAGAAAAACATAAAAACGACCCTCGTGATTGAGGGTCGTTTTAGTTATTGATTTATTATGCATCTTTATTGCGTTTTGTGTAAGTTGTGTGAAGAAGTTTGTGTGCGTTTTCGCCGTGGTATGGAGAACCCAAGAACTCGTCATAAAGAGCTTTGATTTCTGGGTTTTCGTGACTCTTACGTAGTTTGTTGTTTTTGTCAGATGTGTAAAGAACATCACGACGAGCCGCAACAGTGTCAGTAGACGAGCAAGCAGATGGTTGACCAGCACCGTTTACGCAACCGCCTGGGCAAGCCATAATTTCGATGAAATGGTATGGTGATGTACCAGCGCGAAGCTCATCCATCAACACACGTGCATTGCGTAGCTCGTGAGCAACAGCAACTTTAACATCCAAATCGCCTACTTTAACAGTAGCTGTTTTGATGGCAGAGCCTTCAAAGCCACGAAGAACTTCAAAGTCAACGCTTGCCAAAGTTTCGCCTGTAACAACTTCGTATACGGTACGCAAAGCAGCTTCACAAACGCCGCCTGTTGCACCAAAGATTTCGCCAGCACCAGCAGCTTCAGCAAAATGAGCGTCAAATTTACCATCTTCGATAGTAGCAAGGTTAATACCAGCTTGTTTTAACATCCAACCGATTTCTTGAGTAGTAAGAACAAGGTCAGTGTTGCCTTTAAATTCTGGACGAGCCGCTTCGTATTTTTTAGCAGTACATGGCATAATAGAGATACATACCATTTTTGATGGGTCAACGCCTAATTTAGTAGGCATATAAGTTTTTGCTACAGCAGAGAACATTTCTTGAGGAGATTTGCAAGAAGACACGTGGTCTAACAAATCTGGATATTCTGTTTCTGCAAATTTAACCCAACCTGGACAGCAAGATGTAATAAGTGGCAAAGTGCCGCCTTTAGTAACTCTTTCGATAAGCTCTGTGCCTTCTTCCATAATAGTAAGGTCAGCAGAGAAGTTTGTATTGTAAACTTTATCAAAGCCTAATTGACGAAGTCCTGCAACCAATTTCTTTTCACCGTCAACGCCGATACCCAAACCAAACATTTCTCCAATACCAGAACGTACAGAAGGAGCGATTTGAACAACAACAAATTTGTTAGGGTCATTTAACAAATCCCAAGCTCTTTGTGTGTCATCTTTGATAGTAAGAGCGGCAGTAGGACAAACTACTGTACATTGACCACAGTTTACGCAATCGGTGTTGCCCATAGCTTTGCCTGTGCGTGTGTCAACAACTGGTTCGCCTTTTTTACATTCCAAAGCGTTAACGGTTTGAACTTTAGAACAAACAGCTTCGCAACGTTTGCAAAGTACACATTTGTTAGGGTCACGTACGATAGATGGGCTGGATTCGTCAATTGGATAATTGTTTCTGTCACCTTTGTTGATTTTGCGTATGCCCAAATCAGATGCAAGGGTTTGCAATTCGCAATTAAGGTTGCGTGAGCAAGCCAAACAATCTTGTGGATGGTCAGCAAGAAGGTTTTCTACTCTTTGCTTGCGTGCAGCAACAGCCGCTTTAGATTTAGTATGTACTGTAAGACCTGCTTTTGCAGGGGCTACGCATGCCGCCATAATTTTAGCTTCGCCGCCGTCAGCAATAATTTCTACTTCACAAACACGGCAAGTAACTGGTTTGATAGTAACGCCAGTATTGCTCATTTCTGTGTAGCAAAGACGTGGAATGTCAACACCAGCACGCTTTGCAGCTTGCATAATAGTTTCACCTTGTACGGCCTCAACTGTGCATCCATTAATGGTAAAATTAAATTTCTCCATTTTGATTGCCTCCTTAAAAAAATAATTTTATGTGTGTAGGTATAGCCAAAACAGCAAATGCAACAATCACAGTATACAATAAAATTATATGCTTGTCAATAGGAAATATTTAAAAAAATTTTGGAAATTTCCCATAATTAAAGGCTTTGATTGACTTTGATACAAAATTAACAATCAAAATAATGAAGCAATTTTCACCGAAAATTAAGCACATTTTGAGCAAAAATAAATAATGCTTTTTGTTAAAATATTAACAAAATCTAATAAAACGTTTTATCTGCCTTGTATTGACAATTTTATTATTATTTGATATACTGTCATTAATTTAGTAGGGGCGACCTATGGTTAGCTTGCGAAAAAAATTTAAGATAACTATTTTAAGAAACGAGGACAAAATGAAAAATATAAGAAACTTTAGTATAATAGCACATATAGACCACGGCAAATCCACACTTGCGGACAGACTTATCCAAAACAGCGGTCTTTTAACGCAAAGGGAAATGCAGGAACAAGTATTGGACAATATGGACATAGAGCGTGAGCGTGGTATAACAATAAAAGCCCAAGCCGTACGCCTTATTTACAGAGCAAAAGACGGACAGGAATATGTGTTGAATCTAATAGACACACCAGGACATGTGGATTTTAACTACGAAGTAAGCCGCTCTTTAGCCGCTTGTGAAGGTGCGGTACTTGTTGTTGATGCCGCACAGGGCGTAGAAGCCCAAACCCTAGCCAATGTATACCTTGCAATAGAAGAAGGGCTTGAAATAATCCCTGTTATAAACAAAATAGACCTTCCAGCCGCCGACCCGCCACGTGTTATTAAGCAAATAGAAGATATAGTTGGCATTGTAGCAGAAGACGCGCCGTTAATCTCTGCTAAAACAGGTTTAAATATAGAGGATGTTTTTGAAAAAGTAATTGCCGATACCCCTGCACCAACGGGCGACCCAAAGGGTACATTACGGGCTTTAATTTTTGACTCTCTTTTCGACCAATACAAAGGCGTTATTGTTTTTGTGCGTGTTTTTGACGGCACTCTTAAAAAAGGGCAGACTATTAAATTTGTCGGTAGCAATAAAGATTATGATGTTGTGGAAGTTGGTTTTTTAGCCCCTGGTAGCTTTGTGCCGACAGGTCATCTTTCTGCTGGTGAAGTAGGTTATTTCACCGCAAGCATAAAAAATGTGCGTGATACCCTGCCAGGCGACACGGTAACAGATTCCACAAATCCAACAGGCACACCGTTTAAAGGCTATAAAAAGGTAACCCCGATGGTGTTTTCGTCTGTTTTCCCTGCTGACCGTTCCAAATATCAAGATTTGCGAGATGCTTTGGATAAACTCGTGTTAAACGACGCATCGTTATTTTTTGAACCAACAACATCTGTTGCATTAGGCTTTGGATTTAACTGCGGCTTTTTGGGGTTATTGCACCTAGAAATAATACAGGAACGCCTAGAGCGTGAATATGACCTTGATTTGGTATGTACGGCACCTTCTGTTGTATATAAAGTATATACAACCGACGGCGAAATGAAGCGCATTTCAAACCCAGCCGACTTTCCTGACCCTGCAAGAATTTCTAAAACCGAAGAACCTATTGTTAAAGCAGAGATAATTTGCCCAGCAGAATATGTAGGGCAAATTATGGAAATATGCCAAAACCGCCGAGGAATCTTTACATCAATGGATTATATAGAAGCCGACCGTGTGCGCATTGTTTACGAAATGCCGCTTAACGAGATTATTTACGACTTTTTTGATGCCTTAAAATCACGAAGCCGTGGTTATGCTTCATTTGACTACGAGCTGACAGGCTACAAAGAATCCGACCTTGTAAAACTAGACACATATATAAATAAAGAAATTGTTGACGCTTTGTCATTTATTTTGCATAAAGACAGTGCGCAAGAGCGTGGACGTAAAATTGTAGGAAAACTACGCAATGAAATACCCCGCCATCAATTTGAAATACCGATACAAGCCGCCATTGGTTCAAAATTTGTTGCCCGTGAAACTGTGCGTGCATTGCGCAAAGACGTAACGGCAAAATGTTACGGCGGCGACATAACCCGTAAAAAGAAACTGCTAGAAAAACAAAAGGAAGGCAAAAAACGTATGCGCCAAGTGGGCAGTGTAGAGCTACCTCAATCCGCCTTTATGTCTGTATTAAAACTAGATGAGGACTAGGATGAATAGCAATGTCAAACATAACTTTGGAACATTCCGATTTTATTAAAGAGCTAGGGAGAGAGCTTTTAGACGGAGTTATTGTAAAAATGGCTCCTGTGGGGACGACGCACAACAATGTTAATTATGGTTTTTCGGATGTATTGCGTCCGTATTTTAAAAATTCTAATTGCAAACTCTTTGCCGTTGTATATGTACATCTTTCAAAGAAAAATATTTTTGTGCCTGACATTTGTGTTGTTTGCGACCCTTCAAAAATTGACGGCGAAGTTATTCGTGGTGTGCAAGATTTGATTGTAGAAATTATTTCGCCATCAACAGCGATAACAGATAAGTCTAAAAAGAAAAAAATATATGCGAGATATGGCGTAAAAGAATATTGGATAGCAGACCCAAAATCAAAATCAATTGATGTTTTTTATTTAGAAGAAGGGGTTTTCGAGCTTAACAAAACCTACTATTCTGAATATAGCGAACACGACAAATTTATACTTGCTTTAATTGAAGAAAACGAAAATGCCGAATTTACCTACGAAATTACAACACCGCTTTTTGATGGCTTAGTCGTTGATGTTCGTGAGGTATTTAAAGATTTGCCGTAAGGAGCTTATATGAAAACACCACTATCAATCTACATTCACATACCATTTTGCGTATCAAAATGTATATATTGCGATTTTTTATCATTCGCAAGCTATAATGCAGATGCTATGCAAGACTATGTAAATGCACTTTGCAAAGACATCAGCCACAAGGGCAACCTTTTGTCGCCTGAAAATTATGAAGTGGTAACAATATTCTTCGGCGGCGGTACACCAAGCCTGCTATCAATAGCGCAGTTTGATGATGTTTTGACGGCTTTGCGCAAAAACTTCATCTTCGCAAATGACGCATATTTAAGTCTGGAAGCCAATCCTGAAACGGTAAATGAAGATTATCTTAAAAACCTAAAATCATTGGGTTTTCATCGTATCAGCTTCGGCGTGCAGTCTTTTAATGACAAACATCTTGCTACAATCGGGCGTGTTCACAATGCCCAAACTGCCATAAATGTCGTGCAAATAGCACACAATGCAGGTTTTGGTGACATTAATATAGACCTAATTTACGCCTTGCCGCACCAAATTATAGATGATTTTGAAAATTGTCTTGACATAGCTTTACAATTACCTATAACACATATATCTTGCTATGCTTTGACAATTGAAGAAGGTACACCCCTTGCGGGAGAGCAATGTTCGCCACTACGAAACGCAATGGCGGATGAAGATATAGATAGACAAATGTTTGCGCTTGCAAAACAAAAACTAGCAAATGCAGGTTTTGTACACTACGAAATATCTAATTGGGCTAAATACGGCTACGAATGTCGTCATAACGTAGGCTATTGGACGCATAGACAATATCTAGGGTTGGGGTTAGGCTCTTCATCCTTTTTCGCCAATTGCCGTTATAAAAAAACCGACGACCTGCAAGCCTATATAAACGGTGATTTTTCACTGGAAGTTCTTGAAGAACTGGACGAAACTGCCCTAATGGCAGAAAAAATTATACTGGGATTGCGTATGATAAACGGAATAAATGCGACAGATGTTAAAAACCCTTTCGATGTTAAAATAAAAAAACTTATAAGGGGTGGCTTGTTAACCCAAAAAGGTGATAATATCACCTTAACACCAAAAGGTATAGACCTTTCAAACACCGTTTTTTCTGAAATATTGTAAAGGAGCAGCTATGGAAAAACTACAACAAAAACTAGGCATAAAATCACCGCAAACATTAAAAATCATTGCTATTGTTTTTGTTGCGGTTATTTTTGTTTTGGGCGTGGTTTTTGTTGCTATGCAACGTATCCTAAGCTCTGACCCAATCACAATAATTAGTACAGAATCACCCGAGGGTGCCGCCGAAAATACAGCAATCGAAATTATAACCGAACCACAAATGCTAATGATACATATTTCTGGACACATAACAAACCCTAATGTCTACGAATTTGAACAAGGCGCAAGGGTAATAGATGCCGTAAACGCCGCAGGCGGTTTAACTGAATACGCCGACGAAAATTCAATAAACCTAGCAGATTTTTTATACGACACACAACGCATAATAGTCTTTGGCATAACAGACAATGCACCGCACGCTACATCAGGCTCTAACGCAAACACTTCGTCATCTTCTGCGGGCAGTTTAATAAACATCAACACCGCCACAACAGACCAGCTTATGACACTGAACAACATCGGCGAAAGCCGTGCACAAAATATAATAAACCATCGTACTGCACGAGGTGGGTTTAGAAACATTGAGGAATTAATGAATGTGACAGGCATAGGTGAAAGCATTTTTAACGGCTTGCGTGATAGAGTAACCGTGGGAGGTAATTAAAAAAATGGCAAATCGTATATTATTAGTAGATGATGAAAAGTTGATAGTAAAAGGTATAAAATTTGGGCTAGAACAAGATGGCTTTGTTGTATATGCTTGTCACGATGGAGAGGAAGCGTTAGAGCTTGCAAAAAAACATAATTTTGACCTTTTGGTACTTGATATAATGTTGCCGAAGCTCGACGGGCTAGATGTATGCCGTGCCGTGCGGGAATTTTCAAATGTCCCCATAATAATGCTAACCGCCAAAACAGAAGATATGGATAAGATAATGGGGCTAGAATACGGTGCAGACGATTATATAACAAAACCCTTTAATATTTTAGAACTTAAAGCCCGTATTCGTGCTATCTTGCGCCGTAGCAAACAGCGTGTTACAATGGATATGCAAATAGAGGAGCCCGAAGAAAGCAACGCACTTGCTGTACGCGGACTTCGTGTTGATTTAAGCACACGCAAGGTTGCCGTAGAGGGCAAAGACATAGCCGTAACCGCAAAAGAATTTGATTTATTGGAGATTTTTATATCAGAAGCCGAGCGTGTTTTTACCCGTGAAGAGCTACTTCAAATTGTTTGGGGATACGATTATCCTGGTGACGTACGCACGGTAGATGTTCACGTGCGCCGCCTACGTGAAAAAATAGAAATAAACCCGAGCCAGCCAAAATACATCCATACAAAATGGGGCGTGGGTTATTATTTTAGATAAAAGTTGCTGTATTGTAGGGACACCATATAGGTGTCCCTATGTCAATGCAATCTCGCTCCTCTTAACGCCAAGGTAGCGTTCCCCACAACGGCAAACCTGGCCATTGTTCTAAATTGCGATAGCGGGTTATCTCGTACTCGTCCTGCATATATTGTGCAGGTATAGGTTCGCCAGATAGCATATGGGTTACATCAAGCCTTGCACGGCGCATACGTTCTATGTCCTGCGGGCGCAAATCCGGCGTTGCTTCGCCGCTATCCACACGGCGTAAAGTTTGCTCTATCGGTAGCACGGTAAAATCTAATCCGCTACGGGTTGGGTCGTGTTGGCGTACCCAAATCGGGCTATAGCTTGCTGACGCAATTGTCGCCTCACCATCATCCCAACGCTCAAATTCAAGATAAAACACTGCCGATGTTTCACGTGGTTGTGTACGTTGTGCCGACACAAAATTAGCCATAGAATAGGCAATAAATGCACGGCGTATTGTACCGTCTTCATTAGTTACATAAACAAATTCGGCAGGCAACAGCGTATGCGGATGGTGCGACATAATAATATCTGCCCCAGCTTCAAGCATAAAATGTAATGTGCGCATCCAATTAAACCAACGCCCGTCTGTGGTATGGTTAAATGTATCCCATCTGTGTCCAGCACCCACCTGTCCCATTGTCCCATAATATTCCAAGCCAATATGTGGCGACATCACTATAAAATCGGGGTTTAAAGCCCTTGCCCTTGCAATGCTGTCCCGTATCAAATCATAGTCAATCGTATGTTGCTCTACCAAATCGTGGTATATAAATTTAACCATATAGTTATGGCTTCCCAAATCAATACCATTTGCGGCATATGTCATACTTATAATGGCGAAGGTAAAGCCGTTTACCTCTACCATTGTAACCTCGTAGCGGTCTTCGGGTTCTAAAAATGTGCCTGTAAAGGCAAGTCCTGCCTCGTTTAGAAGCTCAATAGTAGAGCGAACACCCGGTACAAAATCATCAAAAGCGTGATTGTTTCCTGTCGTTACCATATCAAAGCCCGCATTTACCAAGGCATCAGCCATAGACCCCGGAGTGCGGAAAAGCGGCCAGCCCGCATAACCACGATGCGATGGCACAAGCGTCGTTTCCAAATTGCCGATGGTAAAGTCTGCCCCTTGCAAAAACGGTGCTATATATCGGAATTTATAATTAAAATCATACACCCCAGGCGAAACACGTGCGGCGTTAAGTTGTTCTTGATGTACCATAATATCACCAACAAAAGCAAGGCGGGCGGTGTGTAGCACAGGCTCGGGTTCTGTTGGTGGCTCGGTTGGTGGCTCTGTAACGGGTTCTGTTGGTGGCTCGGTTGCTTGCGAAATATATAACGTTTCCTCACCGTTACCCTGCCTATTAGCCATAGCAAATATCGCCACGGCAAGCGCAATCGACAAAACCGCCACAGATGATAATATAATTATAATTCTTTTGTTTGACATATCAACCTCCATTATTTCTTGTTATCTATTATCTCGTTTTATAGAATACAGCAGTTCTTGCACATCTTTTTTGCCATTTTTATAGCTTCGCAATCTATCGCCGTTCTCAAAAGTAAGCCCTATCTTTTCCATAACCTTAATTGATGCGGCGTTGCGGTAATCGCAAGTAGCAATCACCTTTTCTGCGTCAAGCACATCGAAAGCAAAACTAAGCACAGCTTTAGCTGCTTCGGTAGCATAACCTTTGCCCCAATGGTCTTTACGAACAATCCACCCAATCGACACAACCCCACCATCCTCAATATTAGCGGATGTTGCACCGATATGTTTGTCATCCAGCAAAATAGCAAATTCATAGGCTTTTTGATTATCGCTTTCCCATTGTGATGATGCCCAAGCCAAAAATGTTGCTGTATCTTCCAGCGTTTCATTTGGCAAAAACTCTATAAATTCGCTATTTTCGGGGCAGCTTGCATATTTATGTGTCGTTTCCAAATCGCTTTCTTTTAAAGGACGCAAAGCAAGCCTTTCGCTTACAATTTTAGTCATATTGCACCCCTTTCTACCATCTATTGCATATCGCTTTCACCGTCATAAATATAAATATGCCCGCCAGAAAAATATGCGTTAAAACCAAGCTGTCTGAATAGCAAGACAGGCAAATAAACAGCAAAATCATCCTCTGCATCCATAAAAGTGTCGTTGGCACTTACGGCAACCACATCATCACCAAAAGCAAGGTAGTTAAGCATATTAACTTCAACACTAATCTCATCATTTCTGATTATTAGCATCTGACTACCAGCGGAAATAATATCCATCAAGTCCAAATAATTTGTTACAACAAAAGGCACGTGGGTTGGAAAATCGTAACCATCCGCTGTATAAAAATCATACTCGACACCCACACCATTTACAATAATTGGATAATTACCCCAATATATGCCATCTTGGTTTTCTTCTGTATTATCTGTACCGCCGCAAGCCGCCAAAACGGCGGCAAGCAGGCTAACTACTATCAATATTTTAAACCTTTTCATAAAACCTCCTGTTATAGTCTTTCAACTTAAGAATACTTCTTAAGTTGAAAGGCACATCCCGCTTTGCGGTCTGCCACAGCATTTGTGTTCCACACAAATGCTGTGAGTCGCTCACTCAACTCAAGCTTGCCACAGGGCTTCGCTCTGCGCAATCTTAAGTTGGTTCGCTATATAAAAATTATTTGCGTGCTTTTACCAAGAAAGATGCAACGTGTACGCCTTTTGTGCCACGCCCAAAACCTGCGTCTGCGCCGTTTGATGTTGCAATCTCTGGCGTTATTTGCGTACCGCCTGCTATAAATGTCAACTTATCACGCATACCCATCTCACGTGCAAGACGGTCGATGTTCGATATGTTTTTGTAGTGAATATCATCGTGTGATATTATGGTGGATGCTAATATTGCGTCTGCATTAAGCTCTATAGCGGCATTAACCAGTTTTTCAACAGGTACAGATGTACCAAGATAATGCACTTTTATGCCGTATTTTTCAATACCGCCATGCTTTATGTCTATGATTTCACGCAATCCAACGCTATGTTCGTCCTGCCCTATCGTCCCACAAACCACCGTCATTGGACGGGCGGCAATAGCTTCAAAAATCTCATCATCGTGCAAAATATCAGGCTCTGGCGCAATAACCAGCTTGCTAACATCAATATCAATATTTAGCTTTCCTTTTAGCTCAACCCTCGTACCCTCTGCACCGTGCAAAATCTCACGATGTATAATTTCTGCATCCGCTAGGTTCATTTGCTTCGCCGCTTCTAATGCCGCCGCTTCCGCAACCTTAACGCTTGTTGGAAACATCAAATTAACAAGCACCGTGCCGTCAGCCATCCATTCCATTTCTGGTCGCAAAACACCGCCTGCGTGGTATTTTTCAACAGGTTTCATACGTTCGTAAACATTGTCGGTATCGTCCAATTCGTCAATATATATAATTTTTTCGGGCTTTTGCAATGTGTCGCCATCTATCAGCGCCGCTGGGTTTTCGGGGTCGCCGCCGTATTGCGCCACATTATTATAGCCATAATGTGCGGTAACAGGCGCAAAATAGGTCTTTTCACGCTTATATACGGTATCTGCACCAACGCCGCCGTTTGCATCTCTTGCAATGCCATCGCCGTTACGTTCTGGATACTGCCCGCTGTCCACAAAAAATCCCGCTTGCACAGCATCAAAATATCCTCCACATTCGAGCATTTCTTCCAAAAACAGCACAGCACGCTCTTGTATCTCACGAGCTTTTTCGTGAAGTATCCCCTCATCTTTAAGCTGAACCATATCCATCAGACCATCCATGCCAATTAAAGCCTGCTTTGCGGTTGATAGCGCTTCGACATTATAGATATGCCAAGGCACATTGCGTCCTTCATCAGGGGTTATCGTGGATTGAATATCTGCGCTGGTCAGTTTAGAAATAAGCAAATTTAACACATGGGTAACGGTAGCATCCCTTGTGCTAGATTGTATATACTTTGTATGCATTTGCGCACGCATACGATAGCCTTTAAAAAATTTGCGCAACGCTACAGCATAAGGCAAATCCATAAACAAAGACGGCGCAGGTGCGGCGGTAGGGGGTACGGTCGAAAGACAAATATTTTCCTTCGGCACACCCGCTTTGTAAGAAAAAAGCGAATTAATGGCGTGTTGCACCAAAAGCTCTGGCATTACTTTCCAAGCATCTTTTGCCGTGGCGTTTGCGTTATGCGCCCCGTCAATCTGCGCTTGATTCGCCCAAGCAATTAATTTCTTAGCCTCGCAGGCATCAACGAAAGAACGCACCATATTAATATTGCGGTAAATTACATTATACTGCGGGTCTTGGTGTACGCCATTTACGCCTTCTTCTGCAAACATAACGGCAATATCCGGTCCAGCCACACCGCTGACATACGAATGATAGTTAATAGGTCTGCCAACTTCATCCTCTATCATATCCAAAGCCTTACGTTGCGCCCGCACCTGTTTACGGCTGATAGGCACACCGCCAACACCTTGCGGCGTTCCTTCAATAAGCCCTTCAAAATGGCTTTGTCCCGCCGTACGTATAACCATAATATGGTCTGCACCGTGATGTGCCGCCATTCTCATTCTGCGTATGTCATCCTCAAAACGTCCGCTGGCTATTTCTGTAGTAATAACAGGCATCGGTTGCGGGTCTATATTGTTAAAATGATGTGCGGTTACAAGAGGCACGCTTTGTGCAAGCGGCTTTGAAGCATCTTTATAGGTAAACTTATCCATTTGCAAATCGGGTGCGGCTTCACGCCAAGTCCATCCCTTGCGCCGTGGACGATAGTTTTCCAAATCCTGCAAAATTTCTTCTATGTTTAATTTTTTATTAGGCTCAATCATAATAACCTCCGTAAATTTATTAAGACTTCGGCACACCAATTACTATCGAATATACTGTAAATTCATTTTCGCCATCCACCTTTAAAACTCTATCACATAACTTTTGGTCAAAAGCGGCAATAGGGCAAGCCCCAGCACCAATTGCGGCGGTAGAAAGCACGGCATTTTGCCCCAAATGCCCAAGGTCGATAAGGATAACACGATGGGCAAGCTCGCCATAACGCCATTCTGCTTTATATGGCACAGATGTAACAAAAAGTACGCATTGTGCAGTTTTTACCCAATTTTGCTCTGCAAGCATATTGGCAAGGGTTTGCTCGTAGTCTTCTATCGCACCCAAAAATTCAATAGTAACCACCTTTTCGCCCACATTTTCTACTGGCAAATAGTGATATACGCCCGCTTCCAGCCCATCAATATTGCGTACAACAACATAAAGCTCGAAAGCATGGCGTGCGCCGCCCGACGGAGCTTTCCGCAATGTAGCCACATTATTTGACGCATATGATGTAATGCCAAAAGTAGAATATAGCAAAAATGCCAATTGCGCCTGCGACATTTTTGCATCTTCATCAAAAACACGTACGCTACGGCGTTTTTCAATTAGATTTTGAAAAGAATCGTCCAAAGCAACATCGTCAAAACTAGGCAATGTAATTAATTTTCCCGTTGCTTTTTTACCATATGGCGGTGCTTCGACACCAATTTGCTGGTCAGACTTTCTCATTCCTCTGGAAAAATTCGGGCATTTCATTGCGTTACGGTTTTCCTGTATTTTGCTCATCTTTATATCCTCCAAAAATTAGTTCACCACTTTTAAGGCGTTTTCTACTTCTTGCCAATATTCTCCATCCGCTAAAGCCAATCCCGCCGCACGAATATCTATATCCTTCATCTTAGCAAGTTTATAGACGGCGTGTCCTGCACCATAGCCCAAAAGCCCACGTTCCTCACATTCTGTTACAATCTGCGCCACTTCTAAAGAGCTAAAACCCATACGCAAAAGCACACTGCGCTCTATAGCGGGCGTGGTATTTTCATAACCCAATACAAGCAATGGGTCAACCACTTTTTCTGTTAAGCCCCAAAATCTTTCTTTCAACTGCTCGTCCGACAAGTCCGCCAAATGTGCCCGTCGTACACTAAAATCATCTTCCCGTTTCATAAAAACCCTCCTTGATTTTAAATTTGCGCCAAATAGTTAACTCTTATTTTCCCATTCCTTATAAACTTTCTTAATACTTTGATAATTAGAAGTTTCTGACAGAATTAATTTGCTCGTTACTTCATTTTCTGCTAAATTTCGTATTTCAGAGCGATACATATCTCTAAAGCTAATTTTGTCAATTTTACCCTCTATGTACTTTTGGCAAGCCTCGTCATATGCGTTTAAATGCCTTTCAAGAGCGGTTTTGCGAAAATCAATTACTGCATTTTTCATTTCGTCCCCTCTTAACACTTCAATAACTTTCAAATCAGCCTCCGCTAACTGTTTTCTGGTTTCTTCAACCAACGCTCTTAATTGAATTTCTGTTTGTGCCATTACGGTTTTATTTGCTTTTCTTGATGACCTGCCTGCCCAAATTATATCAAAAATATTTTAATACAATATTTTACACGATATTTTGTACAATGTCAACACAAAACTGCGCAACCCTCTGCGTATCAAGATTAGTTTCTTGCGCCAAAAATTCTATATCCTGCTCGGTCGGTTTTACATCGTTTGGTAGCTTTGCAAGATTATTGCGTATTAGCGACTTCCGCAAATAATCCATATCAACATCTTTCGGAGCAATAAGGCTTGGCTCTTGTGGTAGAATAATATTCTTACCTGCCACTTCATCGGCAGGGTCGCCAAAAACTATCTCTATACCATTTTGGCGAGCAAAAGATAATTGCGAATTAATATGCTTGCCAGCCCCTGTATATTCGGTTTCCTGCACAACGACAATGGCATCTTGCGGCAGGGTTTGCGCAATGGCAAATGCGGCGGCGAGCGATGTATTGCCAGCAGGACCACGTTCCAACCCCTCCAATTGTGCCAAAAGCTGTGTCATATAAAACACCTCGCCTTGGGAAACGGTTACATATTTATCCATATATCGCAGCGGTCGGGCGGCAGACCGTGGCATATCACTGCGGTCTGGGTTAGTAGCAAAAGGCACACCAAAACCCGTATGTCCCGTTGTAAAAGACTTGCGGTTAAAATGCCCGTCGCTTGCCATATGCAAGCCCTTTAGGTTCACAGAAGCCCCAATCATAAGCGGTCGGCAGTTTTCACGATACAACCCCCTTGCCGTACCTGTTATATTGCCACCGCCAGCGTGGGTTGTTACCACCACATCGGGGTCTTTGCCTGCTATTTGTCGGGTTTGACGGGCAATTTCTGCACCCAGCGTTTCTACACCCGCAATGCCAAAAGGTGAATATAAGCTAGCCGCAAAAAATCCCGTTTCTTCAAGCACTGTTAGGTATTTATAAAACAGCTCTGGACCAACCGTCATCTGTATTACTTCTGCACCAAAAGCCTCGCATTTACGGGTTTTCTCCAAAATCTCCGGCTGTCCAACCTTGCGGCTGTCATATGTTTCTTGAACAATAATGCATTTCAAGCCAGCCTTTGCCGCCTGTGATGCAACTGCCGCACCATAATTACCGCTGGTTGCCGCCGCAACACCTTTAAAACCTAGTTTTTTTGCCGTATGTACCGCAATGCTTGCACGCCTATCCTTAAAAGAGCCGCTGGGGTTAGCCGCTTCGTCTTTAATAAAAATACGTGCGCCAAAACCGCTTTTTGCAACACTTCTTGCCAAAGAGGTGATATTGTGCATTTCCCACATCGGCGTATCGCCAACACCTGTATGACGCTGTATTGCCGTAATTTCGTCTAAAGATAAACCAACCGCCGACATCATCGCTTCATAATCAAAACTGATATGCTCTTGCTCAAACGCCGCAAAATCAATACCTAGCGAATGTCGTAAAATATCCGCCTTACGTGCCATTACATCCGCATAAGAATTATTTTTCATCATCAAAACCCCCGATTTGCGCCATTTCGGGTATATATTGCCCGTAGTCTAATTTGGTTATCGGTTCGACTTCTTCCAAAATCCCGCTTTCAATCCGACCCGATGCGGTAACAATCTCTGCCATATGCCCAATTTCACTGTCACGTGTAAGTTTTCCCTTACACCACATTAAAAGCGGCGTGGCGGCGGTATCTTCAGGTATGCCCACCGCACGCTCGCCAATATCCAAAATCGTTGCTTTAATCTGCACATATGTGCCTCTTTTTACCATAAACATCACCTCAAAAACCTAACGTGTACAATCATCTCGTCAACCACTTTATATATTGCTATAACGTGGCTTTCGCCGTCATTGCCAGCTCTGCCCGTAACCCTTTCTTCATCGAGCACATAATTACCCACCACGGTACGGCTAACAAGATTGCAATGAAGATTAGGCGAATTTTCAAACATATTTTTGTAGGATATGTGCATTGCTTCCCAGCCCTGTAACAGCATCTTGCCATCCCCATCTTCGCAAACACAATCTTCGTGAAAATTTGCCATAAACCCGTCAATATCTCTGTTATTATATGCTTCAAGCTGTGTAACAACTGGCTTTAAAATGCTCATATCTTATGCCGCCCTTTCTAATTAAGTCCGCCGTGGAATGTTTCTATAGCGTCTATGCGCCAGCCGTCTTGTGTCCACATAAAATCTATCAAATACATACCTGTTTCGCCCCAAGCGTGCCAATGTCTAGCGTCTGGAACTATAGCGGAAAAACTGTTTGACGTAAACATTCCGACCCTAATATTATCTGTCGCCAAAGCCCAAAGCGTAACAAAATCAGCGGCAAGACGGTGCAATACGCCATCAATCTCCACATAAAACGGCATTTCGTCATTAAATAACATAGGTTCAATAACGGTGTCAACAAAATTTTGCGTAAACACCGCCAAAAACACATTGTATATGTCCTGCGTTGATTGAATTGGGTGGTCAGCAGGTGTTGCACGGTAATAATGTCCTCCGCCAAATTCTACCATTTCATCCCCATATATAAGCCCTGAAACAATCAAGTCCATAACCTCGTTAAAAGGCTGATTAATGTCAACAACAATTTGCTCTGCTTCGTCAATAGGTATGCGGTATGTCAAATCCCAATACGCCGTTTGTGTATCTTGCACAACATTTTCCGCCTCGCAAGCCGCTAAAAATAACGTAATAACAACGATTGCCGCAACTAATAATCTATTGCGCAATTTTCTTGCCCTCCTTAATTAGCTTGCGATAATCACCCATTATTACACGTGGTACTGGTATATCCAGCATAGAAATAAGACCAGCGTCAGCATTAATTACTTGCGGAATACAGTTTACAGCCATTGCTATTGTACCCAAACCGCCTTCTATTTCTGGGGTTATTTGCATATTAACAGGCGGTGTGCCTTCCAATACAACATAATCCCCTGTATCAACACCTGCCATTTGTGGCTCTATTTGTTGCGGGTGGTACATATCAATAATAGTTTCGCCATCACGCTTGCCTTGTGCGGTCATATTAACACCAGCCAATGTGCCAGCGGCGGCAAAGCCATAGGGCGATTTACGGTCAACTTCGGTTAAGATAGGTTGCATTTGTTGGGTAAATTCGTCAATTTCAAGACCCATACCTGCGGCAATCATACCTATGCTTTCTGCAAAGCCAACATGCCCCGCCAATTCGCCTTTTGCGTTTTTTTCTGCAAATACTTGTGGTGTTATGCCTACGCCTTGTTCTTCCATAACCGTTGGGCCAAAGGGCGATAGAGAGTTTACACGTCTGCAAGTAACCTTTTTCACATCTATCATACAAGCGGAAAGGATGACAGCAAGCAAGTCCATAACCAAGCCAGGGTTAATGCCTGTACCAAGCACAGAAACGCCATTTTGTTTTGCAAGAACATCCAACTTTTGTGCAAGCTCTGGTTCGCCTGCCCAAGTCCAGCTCATTTCTTCGGCAATGGTTATAACATTTACGCCTTTTTCGATAAGATTTTCTAATTTAGGATACGCCTTTTTAGTAAACGAATCTGTCGCTAAAATCACCAAATCGGCAGATTTTGGCGGTATGGCAACATCAACGTCATCTGTAATAATAACTTTTTTATGGTCGCCGCAATCAATACCCAAAACTTCGCACATACTTTTGCCATTATTGCCACGACCGCAAATGCCTGTTATTTCTATGCCTTTGCGTCCTAATAACGCACGAGCCATACCTTGCCCCATTGCACCAAAACCCCATATTGCTATTTTCACATTTTGCATAATTATCCTCCGTAAATTATATTTTATAGCGAACCAGCTTAAGATTGCGCAGAGCGAAGCCCTGTGGCAAGCTTGAGTTGAGTGAGCGACTCACAGCATTTGTGTTCCACACAAATGCTGTGGCAGACCGCAAAGCGGGATGTGCCTTTCAACTTAAGAAGTATTCTTAAGTTGAAAGGTTTTAGTCCTGTAATTGTCATTGCGGACTAAACTGCAATCCCGCCAATTGCACATTGTATAAGGGATTGCGGTCGAGTCCGCAATGACATATTTAACTTTTGCAATGTTTATACAACTATCTACCAATAGTCGCCACCAAAACGGCTTTTATTGTATGCATTCTATTTTCTGCTTCGTCAAATATAACGCTATGACGGCTACGGAAAACTTCGTCCTCTACCTCACGAATATCGTAACCAAGCTCCATTTGTTCTTTGGCAAGTTTTGTTTCAAAATCGTGGAAAGCAGGCAAGCAATGCAAGAACAAAATATCGGGGTTGCCTGTTTTCTTTAGCATTTCGGTAGTTACACGATATGGCGTAAGCAATTTAACACGCTCTGGAATTTGGTCTTCTTCGCCCATAGATGCCCAAATGTCGGTGTAGATAACATCTGCGCCAACAAGGCAGCTTTCGTCCGAGCTTACTTCAATAGTGCCGCCTGTTTGTGCCGCAACGGCACGGGCTTCGGCAAGCACATTTTCGTCCACCTGCATAGAAGATGGTCCATATGCCACATAGTGCATACCCATTTTTGCACAGCCATACATCCACGCATAGCTCATATTATTGCGAATATCGCCGCAGAACACTACTTTTACTTTGTTAAGGGGTTTTGCGCAATGTTCTTCAATAGTCATTAAATCTGCCAAAATTTGTGTTGGATGGTCTACATCTGTCAAACCGTTGTAAACAGGCACGCCGCTATATTTTGCCAAATCTTCTACCACTTGTTGTTTAAAGCCACGGTATTCTATGCCATCATAATAACGACCTAAAACCTTTGCGGTGTCTTCAAGACTTTCTTTTTTACCCATTTGCGAGCTTCCGCTGTCAAGGAAGGTAATATTGCCGCCTTCGTCATAAACAGCCACCTCGAAGGCACATCTTGTGCGGGTTGATGTTTTTTCAAACAACAACACTACATTTTTACGTAACAAACTATCACCAATGATGCCTGCACGCTTTTTTGCTTTTAAGTCGTGCGACAAGTCGAGCAAATAGCGGATTTCTGATGTGGTAAAGTCCATCAATGTTAAAAAACTGCGTCCTTTTAAATTTACTGCCATAGTAATTTTTCCTCCAAATATGTTTATATTTTATTCATTCCAAATTGCCTCATTATGCAACCACAAATTATATCTTGGATAACAGCCGCCCCGCATACTTTCCCAAATAAAAGTGTGATATTGTACGCCGTTTTGGTCTATAAACCTTATGCCACCACGAGGATGAAGATAATGCTCAAAAGCCACATTAAGAACAATTGCTTCATTAGGCAAAAGTTCGTCTATGGCAAGCACAATTTCATCTAAATCGAAATCTATTATAGCATCAGGTATAAGCGACACAAAGGCAAAATCTGTTATTGGTTCATCTGCCCACAAAACCAGCGTGTCATAAAAATCCGTTTCCCATTGCAAAAGTGTTGCTTCGTAAACAATGTCAAAAGAAGCAATAAACGCATCGTCAGCATCCAACCCAAATTCACGCATATTAAGCGGCGGTGTTGGTATTCGTAAATCCTCACCAATGTAATGGTCGCCGCAAATTTCGCAAATTTCGCCAACAAGTGCAGTATCTTCGTTAATGTCTTTTATGCATCCAGTAAATATAACCAAGGTCAGCAAAGCAACGCAGATATAATATTTTTTTCACATTAGTCCCCCTATTCCCTTATTAATGGCATAGACATACAACGTGGACCACCCCTGCCGCGGGACAGCTCGGCAGAAGGCACTTCTAGCACGGTTATGCCTTTGTTGCGCATTATTTCGTTTGTTATTTCGTTACGGTTGTAGCATACAACAACGCCTGGTGCTACCGCTAGGGTGTTTGCGGCATCGTTCCATTGCTCTCTTGCCGCCGCTAGGCTGTCGTTGCCGCCGCAACGTATAAGCTCGACCGTATCAAGCTCAAGATATTTTGCAAGGAATTTATCCAGCGGCAAATCACATTCTTCCACCGCATAATCACCGCCTTCTTTTTTCTTGATAACGTGATGCGGTCGTATGTTAAGCATTGTTTCGGCATAAAGCACAAATTTGTTATGGTCAACCTGTGTAAAGATTGTATCAAGGTGCATACAAAAACGTTCGTTTGGAATTTGGAATACCAAAATTGTGTCGATTGTTGCCTCGTCATCAGCAAAAATGCTTTGCGCCAAAAATTCGATAGCGGCGGGATATGTACGTTGCGAAACGCCTATTGCAAGCACCTTGTCGCTTAGATTTAAAATATCGCCGCCTTCTAGCGGAAAAGCCCAATGTTTTTTATAGTAGAATTTTGTTTTGTAGGCATAATCTGGATGGTGCCTGAAAATGTATTTGGTAAAGATGGTTTCACGGTTGCGGGCGGCAAAGCGCATATGGCTTATTGCAACACCGTTGCCTATTGTCGCCATTGGGTCGCGTGCAAAATATAAATTGGGCATTGGATGGGTTATAAACTGCATTTCGGACGGTTTTAATGCGCCCAGCTTTTTATCTTTTCCAAAAATATCTGCGCCGACTTCTGCAAGCGTCAAACCGTGCATTGCCTTTTTAATGATGGTTTCTTCGTCAAAACCTAAAAAATATTCTACCAAAGCGTCTTTGTATTTACCTACAAAAACGCCGCTGTCCGCCACAAGCTCTGACACGAAGTCGTATTTAACTTTTACATTGCTTTTTAAAGCCTGCGTTGCCAAATCTGCCGTATACACCACCTCTACACCTTGCCCACGCAACACATCTGCAAAAACATCGTGCTCTGCACGAGCCACCGTTAAATGTGGTATCTCGTCAAACAGCAAATCCTCCATTGTATCGGGAATAATGCGTGATAATTCCTCGCTTGGTCTATGCAATAAAACCTTGCGCAACTTGCCTATTTCGCTTTTTACTGATAATGCGTTATTCAAAATATCCCTCCTTAGTAATTATAATTTTTTAAAGCATTTGGTTTTATTTAAATTATTTTTTGAACAAAATTCGGGGTTGATATTTTTCTCATATTAGCGTATAATATAAAGAGATTAACTTGTGAGGGACTAACAATGCGTTGGCTAAGCCAGTAAGACTACTTTATTAGTCGAGAATTCGTCTTGCCCGGGGTTAATCTTTTTATTTTCCATACTCCTGACCATAATATGCTATCGCAAATTCTAACAGTTCATCAGAGTATTTCTTCACTTTACCATTTCCATTGTTGATAACTTCTAAAGCCATCAAATAGGCTTCTTCGGCTTTTTTCAAAAGAGCATTTATATATTCGTCCAAATTATTGCCGTTTGATTTCATCACGCTATATCCTCCCCTTTTATTCTTCACTTGTAACGGCTTTGCCTTTCCATTTGCCCCGCAAAAGCCGTGGATAGAAGAAGGCAGAGCGTGCGACCCAATCCAAATACATTGCGACCCAAACGCCTATTATACCCATACCAAAGACAATACCTAATATGTAGGCAAACAGCAGGCGCACCAATATCATTGTGCTGATGGATACCACCATTGGGTATACCACATCGCCCGTAGCACGCAAAGCCGCAGGAAGGGCAAAAGACGACGGCCATAGAAAAGGCGCAAGGACAATATATGTTACAAAAACTATTGGCAGATATTCCATTGTTTCGGGCGATGGGTTAAAAAGGGCGAAAATGGGGTTGCGGAAGATGATAAGGACAACACCCAATGCGGCAAAAAATATGCCGCAAACCACCATAGAAAATAGAGATGTGCGTACAACGTCATCTTCTTTGCCACGCCCAATGCGTTGCCCGATTAAAATCATAGCACCTGTAGAAAACGCCATACCAGGTACATTTACAAAGTTCATTATAGAAAAACCTATTGTGTTTGTGGCTATTGCCGCTGTGGACATAGATACTATTATTACAGCAGTTATAAGGCGGCCTGCTTGAAATAAGCCACTTTCAAAGCTGGTTGGCAAACCAAAGCGCAATATTGCCTTTTGGCGTTTAAAATCGGGCAAGAAGTATTTAATTTTGTTAAGGCGTATGCCCCTTGCACGTTTGACTATATACCAAGTTGATGCTAAAAGCCCAAATACCTTTGCCGCAACTAAAGACCAAGCCGCACCATATATGCCAAACGACGGTATGGTGACAAAGCCTAAATCTAAACCTTGTATCAATATAAAGCCTAATATTAGGTTAATTACATTCATTATCACAGAAATTATCATCGGCGCAAATGTATCACCAGCACCACGTATAAGACCAAACATTGTAAGCGTTACCGCCACAACAGGATATGAAAAGTTGATTATGGTTAAAAAGGTTCTGGCGGCATCCATTACGTCTTGCTCTGCATTGCCAAATAATGCATTTAAAATACTATCCCTAAACACAAGTATGACAACAAACATCACCAGCGAAAAAACAACAGATAGCATAACGGCTTGACCGCCCGCACGTTTTGCGCTTCGCCTATCATCCCGCCCTATGTACTGCGCCACAACAATTGTGCCGCCTGTGGTTAATGCCGCAAACAAAGCAAGTATTAAATGCGTAATACTATCTACCATACCCAAGGCGGATGTTGCCGCTTCGGAAACATAGGAAATAAGCATAGTCGAAACCATACCCATAACAGAAACCGATACGTGCTCTATTGCCATTGGCAACGAGATACGCATTAATTCTTTTGTTCTTGTTTTAATCTCTGCTCTGCCCAATATTCGCCCACCAATCGTAGTTATTATTACTATTGTAACACGCCAAATGAATAAAATCAAGATGTGGACAGTAAAATTTAATAAAGATATTTGCGGAGGAAATTTGTTTATGATGCGTATATACGAAATGCGGCAAAAGGAAATTATTAACATAAAAGACGGGACACGTTTTGGCTTTGTTGCGGATTTAGAAATTGACACAAAAGAAGGTAAGATTAAAAAAATAATCGTGCCAGGTCCTGCCCGAGTTTTCGGCGTTTTTGGGCGTGATACAGAATACGCCATACCTTGGGGCGATATAAAGCAAGTAGGCGACGATATAATTTTAGTAGACGTTGACCCTGATGATTGTGTTGAAGAACTGTAAAAGATGAGATTGTTTGTTAGTTGCAAATGTGGTATAATGGTATAGTGGAAAATTGGACGAATATCCGTCCAATTTTTATTTGTAACGAAATTGATTATATATCGTATACATTTGTGTAGAGCTTGCAAGCAGAAACATCTACGCAGAAAGGAGAGCAATATGGAAATCATCGCTTTTGGATTGCGGCAAAAGAATGAGAAATTCAAACCCCTAATGGATGAGTATACTTTAGAAAGCGTATATAATAAGCATTATAAAAATGTGTATAATTATATTGCTTTTCGCATTAATAATCATCACGACACAGAGGAGCTGGCAAGCCAAACCTTCGAGAAGGTTATTAAAAGTTGGGGGCGGTATAACCCCGCAAATCCACTTGAGGCTTGGATAATAACTATTGCTAAAAATGTAGTTACGGATTATTTTCGCAAAAATGCACGGCGACAGTTTATTAGCTTTGACAGCTTGGTGCAAGCCATTTCTCCAAACCGTGAGCCGGAAGAAATTGTGGTAGCTAGTGAGGAAAATAGGGCATTGATGATGGCGATGACAAGGCTAAAAGATAAAGAACGCCAGATTTTATCAATGAAATTTGCAACCGAGCTTAAACATAGTGAAATTGCCAATATTTTAGGCATTGGCGAAAATAATGTGCGGGTTATTGTCCATAGGGCTTTGAAAAAACTGCGAAATCTTTTAGAGGAGGCTGAAGGCGATGAAAGTAAATAAAACCGAAAGCGATAATGATTTTTTGGCAAGATGTAAAAATATAGATTTTGCGGCGGAAGTTAACCACGCTCAAAATCTTGAAAGCCTAAAAGCAAAATTAAATTATAAGGAGCGAGCAGATATGAAAGAAAGAAAATTTAAAAAACCCGTGGTGTTGGCGGCGGCTGTTATTGCGGCTATAATGTTACCTGTGGTGGCTTTAGCGGCGGGACCTATTTGGAGATATTTAGAGACACGTGTATTACAGGGCGAAGAATATATTAATCATTTTGCTGTGCGGGATTTGGGTGATGGTGTTGCTGTCTCTGAAATTGAGTTTAACGAAAACGCAAACGGCATACGGGGACCGATTAGAGTTGAAATAGAAGGTAGAGAGCATACTTTGTTAGACACTAGCGTATTTACCGATTTAGATGAGGCTTTAGAACTTTTTGCCCACGATAATTTACCAACTCCAACATATTTAGCTGGTTTTGATTTTGTGTCTGCTATATTCAGTGTTTGCCCGATACGCAACCCGCAAGAACCAATGGCAAACCGCCATATGAATTTAGCTTACACAATGGGCAATGCAACCTTGGGCATAACTGTAGCATATTTTGAAGAAGGCGAAGGTTTTGAAATGCCTTTTTGGGGCGAAAATTTGCAAGAGCTTGAAATTAATGGGCATTATGCACGCATAGGCAATGGCTTTTTAGGCATAACCATTGATGATGTAATGTATATAATAAGCGGCTTAAATATGGACGGCACAACAGATATAGATGATGAAACATTAATCGCCATTGCAAAATCTATACAATAATTATTAGTGCTTTAATTATAACAGGCAACCATTTTGGTTGCCTGTATTTTTTTCTTTACTTTTCGTGTAAAATCGTGTATAATGAAGCGAAATATTTTATTAATTAGAGGTGTGTTTATGTTACGTACACGTTTTGCTCCGTCGCCGACGGGGTTTATGCATATAGGCAATTTGCGCTCGGCTTTATTTGGCTATCTTTTGGCACGCAGTAGCGGCGGTACTTTTATTTTGCGAATAGAGGACACAGACCAAGCACGCTACACAGACGGTGCTGTTGATAAGATTTATGAAACCTTAGCGGCGGCGGGAATTGTTTGTGATGAAGGACCACATATTGGCGGCGATTTTGTGCCTTATGTGCAAAGTGAACGTAAAGAAAAATATTTGATATGCGCCAAAGAGCTTATTGACAGGGGCAAGGCTTATTATTGCGTTTGTCCAAAGGCAGAAGAAGGCGAGGAAATTGTTTGCGATTGTAAAAATAAGGATATTTCCACGCCTGAAGGTAGTTTTGTAATACGTCATCGTGTGCCAGAAGGCTCTACGACCTTTAACGACCTTGTTTTTGGTGATATAACCGTTGAAAATAGCGAGATAGAAGATATGGTGCTTATAAAATCGGACGGTATGCCCACATACAATTTTGCAAATGTGGTTGATGACCATTTTATGGAAATTACGCATATCACACGTGGTAGCGAATTTTTGGCTTCTACACCAAAGCATAAGTTGCTTTATCAGGCTTTTGGTTGGGATGTGCCCATTTATTGCCATTTGCCGCTGATACTTAGCCCCGATGGCGGCAAGCTGTCCAAACGCAAAGGCGATGCTTATTTTGACGATTTTGTAAAGAAAGGCTTTTTGCCGCAAGCATTGGTTAATTTTATTGCGCTTTTGGGGTTTGCTCCACCTAATAATCCCGATAATAGAGAGATTTTTACGTTGGACGAGCTTATAAAGGTTTTTGACGTTAAGGGTTTAAATAAGTCCCCTGCTACATTTGATTTGCAGAAGTTGAAATGGATGAATGGTGAATATATTAAGGCTTTGCCAATGGATGAATTTTTGGCATTGTCAGCAAAGCATACTGGCAAACCCGCTGTTTTTGCAGCTATGACAAAAGAGCGTATCCACACATTTGACGAAATTCCTGCTATGCTTGATTTTGTTGATAATTTGTCAGATTATGATGTTTCGCTTTTTGAAAATAAGAAAAATAAAATTGACACAGCCACAGCAAAAGAAACTCTAGCAAAATTATTATCTGTAATAGAAAACTTACACGTGCAAGATTTTACTATCGAAAAGCTAAAGCAAACATTATCCGATTTTGCAACTGAGCATAGCCTAAAAACTGCACAGGTGCTGATGCCTTTGCGTGTTGCGTTAAGCGGTAAAGAAACTTCACCGGCAGGCGCAACAGAGCTTTTGGCGGCATTCGGCAAAGATGAAAGCATAAACCGCATTAAAACCGCATTGAGTAAGTTATTATGTAGAGCTTGTAGCGGATTTTGAAACAAGGCTTGACCGAAACTCCACAGAAAACCGCCTAACCCACAAAAAATCAAAACGCAATTTAGAATGGTCGAACGCTTGGGAGCATAAGATAAACGCCGAAGCTAGAACAGAAAGCAACGACGGTGAAATGGACGAGTTTAAACATTATATAAAAATAGACAACACAAACCTTGCACCCGTTTCAGTGGCTAAAATGATAAAAGAGAGGTTTAATTTGTGAAACAACAACGGAGGACAAATTATGACACAAGAGATTAATAAAATGTTGCAAGATGTGGTGGAGAATGTTGAAAAGGTCATTATTGGCAAGCGGGAAGCTATATTGATGTCTGTTTGCTCGTTTTTATGCGGCGGGCACGTGTTGATAGAGGATATGCCGGGGGTTGGCAAAACATCGCTGGTTGGGGCTATGGCACGGTCTTTTGACGCAACTTTTCGTCGAGTACAGTTTACGCCAGACATTTTGCCGTCTGATATTACTGGTTTTTCTATGTACAACCAAAAAACAGGCGAATTTGAGTATTATAAAGGTGCGGTAATGTCGCATATTATTTTGGCGGATGAAATAAATAGAACAAGCCCGAAAACACAAGCGGCATTGCTTGAGGTAATGGAAGAAAACCAAGTAACGGTCGATGGCACAACCTATGATGTGCCACGACCTTTTATTGTTTTTGCGACACAAAATCCTATTGAATATTTGGGTACTTATCCGCTACCCGAAGCACAGCTTGACCGCTTTTTTATGCGTATTTCACTAGGCTATCCATCAGCTGCTGAAGAAGCAAAGATGCTGTATATGTTTAAAGAACGCAACCCGTTAAAAGAGTTGCAACCCGTGGCGGACGTAGCGCAATTGATAGAGGCACAAAAAGCAGTAGAAAAAGTGCATATGTCCGAAGTAATGAATGATTATGTAGTAAAAATTGTAAGGGCAACAAGGGAACACGAATTAATTGCCCTTGGCGGCTCGCCACGTGCCAGTTTGTGCTTGTTTAAGGCGGCGCAGGCTTGGGCGATGTATAGCGGGCGCGACCACGTCGTGCCAGATGATATTAAAAAAATGGCGGTAAATGTACTGGAGCACAGACTTGTTATAAAGCAGGAGGCAAAACTAAAACGTATGACTGCAAGGGATGTTGTTGAGGAGATTGTTCGTAATGTAAGACATTAGGAGTTGATTATTTTGTTTCGTAATCGTTTTACATATTTGGTTATGGTAGGCGTTGCCGCCTCTCTTGTGTTTTTGTATGAGTCGCAAATGACATATATGGCTCTGTACGTGGTTTTATCTTTGCCTGTTTTGTCTTTGTTGCTTGTTCTAGTATCAAAAAGGCGGTTTTCGGTTATTGGATGGTTAACAGCACCCGATATTTCTAAAGGCGAGCAAACCAAATATATACTTGATATTGTTAATCACAGCTTTATGCCCGCTAGTTCTTTACGTGTGCGGTTTAGGGCTGACCATCCTGCAGTTACTACAGATTTTAAGGATGTATTTTTGCATATCCCCGCTAAAAAATCGAAGCAGATAGAATTTAATGTTTTCGCCAAACACCGTGGGCATTACGAACTTGGGGTTGAAAATATCGTGTTGTATGATTTTTTAGGATTGTTTAAGTTTAGGCAGAAATACAGCAACACAGCGACGCTTGTTGTACGACCGCCCATTGTGGATATAAAACATTTGCCGCTGGTTACAGCACAAAGCGGCACGGAAGATTATCGTGATTTTAGACAACAGGAAGATTATACCGTTGTTTCTGACCTTCGCAAATATCAACCAACCGATGGCTATAAGCGCATACATTGGAAGGTGTCAGCAAAGCGGGGCGAGCTTACAAGTAAGGTTTTTCAGACAGCAAAACGCAATACGGCGGCTTTAATTTTAGACAATAGCAAGATTTTTGACGGCAAGTTTATGCAGTTTGATGAAATGGGTGCATTAGCCGTGGAAGATGCAATGATGGAAGCATATGTGTCAGTTTTATCACAAAGCATAAAACGTGGGCAGGTTTGCAATTTGTTTTATTTGGGCAGTGAAGCAGATGCGGAGTATTCTGCCGATTTTACTTATTTATTTTCTCACGCTTGTGCAATAGAATTTTCTAACTACGAATTTGCCGCTTTTGAGGAGTTTTTAACAACCCTTGCGGCGGCGCAATTGGAAATGGATAATTTAATAATCTTTGTAAAAGAGATTACAGAAGCCGTATTTGCGGCTTGTTCTACCCTTAAAATGTATGGAAATAACGTGATTTTGATATATTTTAAAAATCCAAGCTGGCAACAAGAAAAAATTAAGTTACTGCAAGAAATGAACATAGAGGTGATGCATTATGAAAAGGTTTGATTGGCGCAACGATTTGTTTTTTATAGCCATTGGCACGCTCTTTGTATGGGCTTTGTTTATGGCGATAATTGCGATGACTGAGCTTAATTTTGACCCGCAAACAGCGTTGTTTAGAGCATTTTTTGTAGTGGTTTTGTTGCGCCTTATTGTGTTTAACAAATATACATTGCTTGCGGCTGGCGGTATATTGCTTGTTGCGGCGGCTATTGTTGCTATTGATGTTGCCGTTGTCGCCAATATCGAATATTACGAGCATATGCGTGCCAGCATTTTTGATAATATATCGGACGGCTTACTTGGCACAATGCGCTATATAATGGGTTTTGAAGGCTATATACCACTGTACGACACCATTATCAGTTGGAGCATAACGATAATGCTTGGGGTTTTGGTGCTTACCTTTGGCTACTTATGGTTTAATTTTTATTCGCTTTTGGTGTTGTCTTTTGCTACATTTGCAATATCGCTTACATCCAGCTTTTTTGAATATTACTTGGCGTTTTATGTTTTTATCTTCTGTCTAGTTGCCTATTTGGTAAAACATTTAAATCTACGTAGTTTGGGCGGAAGCAAGTCGTCGCCTTTTGTGCTTTACGCTATGCCGCTTACTGCTTTATGTCTTATTGTTGCGCTTGCTATACCTGCGCCTGCGGCAGGCTCTGCAGAAGCCTTCCGTCAGGGTTTTACCCGCCCGTTTGTTGCTATTAACCACGGCTTGCAATCTATGTTGCATCCTCGTTTTTTCTCGCTTTCACAAACTGGTTTCGGTGGTGGTGGCACAAGACAGCTGGGTGGCGATGTTTCTGTTGATAATGGGCTTGCAATGCGTATTAATCCATCTGTTCGTGGCGACACGCATTATTTAGCAGGTGCGTTTTTTGATGTATACAGCGAAAATACTTGGGATAATAGCTTTCGTGAAGATGTTAGAGGGCTTGACTTTATGGATATTTCCCAAACCCTAGACCAATTTGAACGTGCCACAAGCGCATTAACTATGTGGTCAACAAAGGGGTTTTTTGAAGAAATTGAAAGACTTTCGGATATTATATATGAACAAACCGCTCAAGAAAGGCAAGATTTTGAAGAACATATGCGAATTAATATTGAAGGATTATTACAAAACAACGCTTCAGAAATGGTGTTAAGCGGGGCTTATTCCCAATTGCAACAATATCACGCACAAATGGATATTTTTCATCACAACCAATTAATGGGTGCACTTTCTTTGCAATTTAGGGATTTGTGGTGGTATGAAACCCCATTTAACTTTGACAGGTTTGATGACCTAGATATTTTGATTGGCAGATTACCGTTTTTTATTGGTCTTGATAGGACACTTGCAGAAACTGTTATTGTGCCATTAGACCACGAAAATATTATCATCGAACACGATTTTAGGTCGCAAAGCGTATTTTCCAAAAGCGGAGCAACCATTGGTATTGTGCCGAATGATAGGCGTGTAGAAATGCTGATTGATGGTGGCGGCACAATAACAGCAACAGAGCTTATGCGCCGTGGCGAAGGTTACACCGTACATTTTACACAGGTTGGTGAAAATGTTGACACACATAGAATTTTAGAGGCAAGTTATAGGGGCGTTTTACGCGATGCTTATAATGCTTTGCAATACGCAGTTGATGGCGGTTTTGACGAAAGGCAATTGGATTTTTGGATAGAAACCGAACCTATGGAATTTTTATTAATGGATTTTGGTGCATTGTTGTACGACCAGCTTATTCCTCGTGCGGATTGGATTTTTGATAACTATACCCAATTACCAGACGATTTGCCAATAAGGATAGCGGCTTTGGCGCATTATGTTACACAAGACGCTGAAAATGATTTTGAACGTGCCGTGATGATTACAGAGTTTTTGCGTAGTTTTGATTATACGCTAACACCAGGTAACACGCCAGTTGACAGGGATTTTGTAGATTGGTTTTTATTTGATGCGCAAACAGGATATTGCGTACATTTTGCCACGGCTTTTGTTGTGATGATGCGCTCGCTTGGTATACCTGCACGTTACGTAGAAGGTTTTGCGGCAAACGGCAATGTTGGCATTGACGGGTTTATGGATGTTATCAACCGCCAAGGTCACGCTTGGGCAGAGGTTTATTTTGAAGGTTTTGGATGGTATATATTCGAGCCTACGCCATCTGGCGCAATATTTAGCTGGGATGAATATGTCGTTACCAACATCGTCGAAACCGCTCCAACTTGGGGCGGCACAAGGGATTGGAGCGATTTTGAATTTAGCTCGCCCTTTGTAGAAGGCGGCGAAGAAGATTGGGATAGTGATTTTGTGCCACCGCAAATTAATAATGCACCAACGGATGGTGGCGGAACGCAGGCTCAAGCAGGGCAAAACTTTCAAGAAACAGAGCAAAATGTTTCGCCGCAACCTATGGATATGGCGACATTGCTTATGATTTCGGTATATATCGTCGGTTTGGGGTTGCTTGGATATTTAATATTGCGTATAATTGGCGGAATTTTGCGCCATAAAAGGCTTCGCAAGCGTGATAATAACGCAGTTGTGGTGGCTTATTATACAGAAATGATTAAATATTTATCGTTTTTCCACTATGAAGCAGAAGAGAATGACACGCCGCTCGAATTTGCACAAAAAATCGGTAATCGTATACTATTAGAAAATGAAACAATAAGTATAGAAGACATAGCTTTAATATATTATCGTTCGTTGTATAGTGATAGGCTAATAACAGCCGAAGAACGTAATACAATAGAGTTGGCATTTACCGCTTTGGAATACCGCCTTAAAAACTACGTAGGCGCAGGGCGTTTTTATTTCTACAAATATATTAAAGCGGCATTTTCGTAGGGTGGTATTGTAGCATAATTTGAATTTTGTGTTGAATTATTAGGAGTGTTAAGGTGAAAAGAATTTTACGGTGGGTTGCACGCCGCAGTATGTGGGCTTTTCCGCTGTTTTGCTTGATTTTGTCGGAATATATGAATGTGGCAGGCGGTAGGTTTTGGTCATTTGTTTTTAATATTGTTGTGATATATACAATTTTTGGCGTTATATTGCTTTTATCCAACCGTGCTTGGGTTGCAGGTACGGTTTTGGGTGCTTTGTCGCTTGCTTTTGGCTGGGTTAATTATTTAAAGATTGCGGCGCACGGCGACCCTTTGTTTCCGCTTGATTTTGCAATGTTGCGTAACGCAGGCGAAATTTCGGCATTTTCTGATGGTATGGTTTCAATTGTGCCTTGGTTTTTTTGGTTTTCGCTTGTTATAATTGTTTTTTGGGTTGCGGTATTTTTCTATTTTAAGATACGACTTAATTTCGGGTTGCGTTTTCGTGTAGTCATTGCATCCAGTGTTATATCAGTGGTGACACTTTTGTTTGTCACCAGCGGTATGGCTGGTGTGATGCGGGCGATGGGTATGGACACTAATCCCACACAAGACCAGCATATTAATTATGCGCAAAACGGCTTTATTGGCGGGTTTATGGTTAATTTGATGGGTATGGGTATGCAAACCCCCAACAACTATTCGCAAGAAGCTATAAATGCTATAATATCAGACTTTTCAACAACAAAAACAACAAACGAACCATTTGACATCATTATTGTGCTTAGCGAGAGTTTTTTTGATGTTAGAATACTTGATGGTGTGCAGTTTTACCCTAATCCGTTGCCGAATTTTGACCGTGTTCGTGGTCTTCCCAATGCTTATAGCGGGCTGGTTTATACTAATGCGCTGACAGGTGGCACCATTCGTCCTGAGTTTGAAGTGTTGACAAGTCTTACTACGGATTTTTTGCCTGCTGGGGCATTGCCTTTTGGGATGATGAATCGTCCCATTACAACAAATGTATCGCATTTGCGGGATTTAGGCTATCGCACAATTGGTTTGCACCCTTTTACCAATAGGATTTATAGCCGATACCACGCCTATCCTTTGATGGGTTTTGACAATTTTTTTGCGATTGAACAACTAGAAAAAAAATTTAATTTTGAAATTGACGGTAATTTTATATCGGATGAGTCATTTTTCCCTGTAATTGAGCATTTCCTGGGAGATTATGATGAGCCTAGTTTTATTTTTGCCATAACAATTCAAAATCATCAGCCCTTTACTCCTGTAGATAATCGTGATATAATTATCAATGTGGCAAGCGATACTCTTTCTAGGGGTACGTTAGATGCTGTAAAGTCCTATGCACAAGGACTTTATGCTACAGATAAAATGCTTGGGATGTTAGTGGATTTGGTAGATAATCGTGAGCGTCCGACGGTGTTACTGTTTTTCGGCGACCATTTGCCTAATTTGGGAGGAAATTTAGCGGCTTTTACAGAAAGCGGAATAATAGATACAATGGGCTTGAATACGCCCGAAATGCGTGGTATAATGTATTCGACACCATTTGTTATATACTCTAATCGTGAGCTTGACGGTGGGGTTTTTGAGCAAAATACAGATAACCACATCTCGACATATTATTTAATGCCTGTTATCACTTATAAAACTGGACTTGCTCGGACAGCGCATCAAAATTTATTATTGGATATTTTTCCATTTGTACCTTTTTATAACGAAAGGTTGTTGTTGCCCGTAAATGACGATAATCAACGTCTTTCGCACATACTGCAAATGATGACATACGATAGGCTTGCTGGCAATGGATATTCGGAGTAAATAATTTTTCCCTTAAAGGAGAGTAAAATATGGATGCAAATGTAATTGTGAATGACGAAAACCAAGAGAAAATCAGTATTGTTTTGGGTGTGATTGGTGCAGATGTTCACGCTGTTGGTAATAAAATTTTGAACTATGTATTTACTAAGGCTGGCTTTAATGTTGTTAATCTTGGCGTTATGGCAAGTCAGCAAGAATTTGTTGAAGCTGCTGTCGAAGCAGACGCTAAGGCTATTGTTGTTTCGTCGCTTTATGGACACGGAGAAATTGACTGTAAAGGCTTGCGTGAGAAATGTGATGAAGCTGGACTTGCAGGAATAAAGCTGTATGCCGGCGGTAATTTAGTTGTAGGTAAACAGGATTTTACACAGGTTGAAAAAACTTTTAAAGATATGGGTTTTGATAGAGTTTATCCACCAGGTAGCGACCCGCAGATTAATGTTGGGCATATGCGTGAAGATTTTGGTCTTATGATATAACGCCGCTCTTTAGGCGGCACTCCCTTTAAAGAGAGGTGAGGCAATGAAAATTTATTTGCTAACTGACTTTGGCTCGACATACACCAAGGTAACGGCAATTGATGTAGAATACGGAACTATCGTCGCATTTGGCAAGGCTTTTACGACAATAGAAGACGATGTTACGATTGGTTATAACAATGCGCTTTCGCAGATTTATCAGCAGTTAGGACAATTTGTTCTTGCGGCTTCTTTGGCGTGTTCATCTGCGGCTGGCGGGTTAAAAATGGTATCTAGCGGGCTTGTTCCTGATTTAACGGCAAAGGCTTCACGTCTTGCGGCGGCTTCGGCAGGTGCAAAGGTGATGAAAACATATTCTTATGAGCTGACAGAGTTTGAGATTGAAGAAATCGAAGCGATAAACCCCGACATTGTTTTGTTGTCAGGTGGTATTGACGGCGGCAATAAGGCGGTTATTTTGCATAATGCAAGCATTATTGCAAAGGTTGCTGGCGAGTTTTTTGTTATTGTTGCGGGCAATCGTTCTGCGGCGACACAGGCTCGGGAGATTTTAGAGGCGGGCGGAAAAAAGGTTGTTGTTTGCGAAAATGTTATGCCTGCCTTTGGCAAGCTGAATATTATGCCTGCAAAGGCAGCTATTAGGGATTTGTTTATAGCTAATATCATAACAGCAAAAGGGCTTGATAAAGCGGCGGCAATGATGGATATGGAGATTATTCCCACGCCGCTTGCTGTTTTTGAGGCTTGCGAGCTACTTTCTAACGGCACAAAAGCCGAAAAAGGCTTGGGCGAGTTAATGGCGTATGACCTAGGTGGTGCCACGACGGACGTTTATAGTATGGCAGACGGTATGCCAAAGGTGCCCAATTCATTCATCAGCGGCATTAACGAACCTTTTGCAAAGCGCAGTGTTGAAGGTGATTTGGGTATGCGTTACAGCCTTACAGCAATGTATGATTTGATTGTTGAAGAAGACGGCGGAGCAAGTTTTTGCACCGCTGGCGGTTTTGCAATGGGGGCTGTACAAAGCTGGCTTGAGATATGCCGAAACGACCCCAGCGTAATGCCGCATAATGAATATGCCAAATATGCCGATATTGATGCGTCTTTTGCGGCGTATGCTATTCGTGTAGGCGCTTCAAGACACGTTGGTCGTACCCAAAAAATATATACACCTAATGGCGAGATGTTGTCGCAAGAAGGCAAGGATTTAACACAAGTGCGGTATGTTATTGGTTCTGGCGGTGCTGTTATTAATGCGCAAAACCCTTTAAATATTATGAAAGAGGCGATATATAGCCCTAGGGATTTAAATGACCTTAAGCCACTTGCGCCGAAGATTTTGCTGGATGAAAGAAATTGCCTTGCGGCTATGGGGTTATTGGCTCGCCGTGAGCCAGATATGGCCTTGAGGATAATGAAGGATAGTTTCGTGGAGATTGGATGATGGTTGGGTATAATGCTGATTTATATAGTATATTTACAAAAGGTGAAAAAGTGGAGTGCGAAGTGGTCGGCGCTTACAATTATTCCGTGGTAGGTGATTTTTATCAGATATTTAACACTTGAAATTAATGGAAAATTAATGCCTATGCACCGTGGGGATATTTATGAAGACCCGTTGCAAGAGGCTTTGGAGCAAGCAGGCATTGGCGAGGTTGATGGCGGCGGCACATTGATGGAAGAGGATGGGTCTGTTGCCTGTTGTGATGTTAATATCGTCTTAAATGATGACAGCGAAGAAACATTTGGCAAGCTGATGGCGATTTTAGATGAGTTTTTGTTGCCTAAGGGGTCAATGTTACATTTTTCGGAAGAAGAAGGCAAAGAACCGCTTGTTTTGGGAACACTTGAAGGGCTTGCGCTTCATTTAAACGGCACATCTCTTCCTGCGAAGGTTTATAAAGAATGTGATATAAACCATGCTATAAATCAGATTTTAGAAGCATTAGGCGATAGTGGTGATATGTACAGCCATTGGCGAGGAGCAAAACATACAGTAATATATTTTTATGGCGATAGTTTTGAAGAAATGAAAAAGCGTATGACACCGTTTTTAGAAGAATATCCGCTGTGCCAAAAATGTGTTGTAGAGCAAGTGGCGTAAGGAGGTTGTAGATATGGACAAAGCTGTTGTTGATTTTTATAAAGAAGCGGCGAAGGCGGCAAGAGATGCGGGTTTTGCTGGTAAGATTGAACCCAGCCGTCCTAATGCTTATGATTTTAAATATGAGCAGGGTAATTTGGTTTTTATTGACAGTTGTTTGGGCAGTGGGAAGTTTGCTGGGCAGATGGGTGTTTGGAAAAACGAACAGCCCGTTTGGGCATTAAATTATACAGGGCGGGTTGTTGCACTTGGTTTTAAAGGTGATTTTTTAAACGAGGCTTTGGCTCAACCGCTTGGGGATGGCGAATTGCCTGTACGTGGTACGTCGAGCTATAAAAACGGCGATAGTGAGTATAAATGCGATATAAAAGGCGATTTGAGCTGGTTTGAAGGCAGGGAAGAAGTTTACGCAGACGGCAAATTGGTATTTGAAATGATTTTTAGCGGCGGCGAAATTATAGATTAGACCTGTTCTGAAACTGCCTTACACAATTTCTTTTGGCGCAGCACTGCAGTTTTCCTACGGAAAACCGACGCTATGCGTCGCTTTCGCACAGCGAAAGTGCAAGGTCTCGAGCTTTTTG
>WRBJ01000015.1 GCA_009784615.1 Defluviitaleaceae bacterium
CCTTTTTAACTTAGCAAAATAAAATATGCTAGATATACTTATACTAGCATATTTTGTAATGTTTTGTCAAGGATTTTTTTAAAAATTTTCTATTCAAGTTTTTTTGTGGGTTTTGTATTATTTATTTTTCATCAGATAATATGAAATCTATTCGGCGAAGGGCGCAATCAGCATCTTTTACGGTTATTGTTACTGTGTCGCCTAATGTGTAAATGCGTCCTTGTTTGCGACCTGTAAATCGGTAATAATCCTCGTTATATTCATAAAAATCATCGGTTAAGGAGCCTATTGGTACGAAACCTTCGATGGTATTGTCAAGCTCTACAAAAAAGCCCGATGATGTGGTGTGCGATATTATGCCGTTAAAGGTTTCGCCTATTTTATCCATCATAAACTGTGTTTTCTTTAGTTTTGCGACCTCGTTTGCACAATCATCTGCACGGCGTTCGTTTTCACTGCTATGGCGGCAGTATTCGGGTAAAGATTCTGCTAGATTGTCGATATAATCAACATCAATTTTGCCTGCGATATTATCGGAAATTATTTTGTGTATTAAAAGGTCAGGAAAGCGGCGTATTGGCGATGTGAAGTGACTGTAAAACTCGGTAGCAAGACCAAAATGCCCTAGGGCTTTGGGATAATATCGTGCTTGTTTTAGGCTACGAAGGACTAGCTTGCTTGCCGCCGCACCCTGTGGCAAATTTTGCACACGATTAATAAGGGTTTGCAGGTTTTTTGCGCTTGCGCCGCCTTTTTTAAGACTAATGCCCAATGTGCGTAACGATTGCATTAGCATATCAATCTTTTCTTTATCGGGTTCTTCGTGGACACGATATACAAAGGGTATGTCAAGCCAATGGTATTTTTCTGATACAACCTCGTTAGCACAAATCATAAATTCTTCAATAATGCTGGTGGCAGAGTTGCGCTCCCTTCGCAAAATATCTACTACTTTGCCATCTGCATCTACTATAATTTTACATTCCGGAAATTCAAATTCCAGCGCACCTTTTGAAAGGCGTTTGTTGCGAAGTGCTGTAGCCAAAATCTCCATATCTGTAAAAACATCGGCAAAATCAGGGTAGCTTGCACAGTGTATTGAATCTTCATTATCCAAAATATCAGCGAGCGTGGTATATGTTACGGCGTGGTCACTGTGTATTACGCTTTTGACAATTTCGTGGTCGCTAACCTGCCCGTATTTGTTTATGTCCATAATACAAGTAAGCGCAAGCCTGTCTACATTAGGGTTAAGCGAGCATATGCCATTGGACAGATTGGGCGGCAACATAGGTATAACACGGTCGGCTAAATATACGCTTGTTGCCCGTTTTGCGGTTTCTTTCCATAGCGGCGTGCCATATTGAACATAATGGCTAACGTCGGCAATGTGTACATAAAGGCGCAAAAGCCCGTTGTTAAGACGTTCTATAGATACAGCATCGTCAATATCTTTTGTATCTTCGCCGTCGATGGTAACAGTTAGAAGATTGCGTAAATCTCTGCGACCTTCTATTTCGCTAGGCAAAACGCTATGCGGCAGGCTTTCGGCTTGTGATAATACATTTTTTGGAAATTCGTAAGGAATTTCATAATCCACGACAATAGATAACACATCCATACCAATATCAAGCGGATTGCCCAAAATGCGCACAACACGCCCTTCGTGTGGTTTGCCATCATTAAATTTGTCGATTTTAACCTGCACTTTTTGCCCGTCGCTTGCGTCTTGCATCAACTTCCAAGGCACAAAAACAGGCACGACAAGCCGCTTGTCGTCAGGAATAACAAGCCCACCGCCTTCGGCAGGGGTAAAAGTCCCTACAAAATGCGCCTTGTTACGCTGTACCACATTAATTATTTCGCCAATATCGTTCGGCTTATCTTGTTTAACAATTTGGCATATAACCTCGTCACCGTGCATTGCTGTATTAACGGCGTGTGCAGGTATATAAATATCAGGTGTGCCGCTTTGCAAAACAAAGCCAAAGCCCTTTTGTGTTGCTGAAAAAATTCCACGCAAAGTATTTTTCATATTTCTCCTATAGTATAATTACCAATATAAACGCAATATACCGTTGTAAGATAACCCTCTGATTGTGATTGTGTATTCGCCGCTTTTAGACACGCTAAAAGTTGTACTACTACCTCAAAGATTAAATTCACGAAAAACAATGGCTCCGTCATCGTCTGTAACGATTATTTGGGAACTACCGCTGGTTCTGCCACATTCGACCCTAACCAAATCATTAGTGGATATGGTAAAAACCCCTTCAAAAGTATCGGAAAAATTGACGGCATTAATTTCTATGCTTCTGTCGTCGTATGCAATTTGGGTGTCATTGCTACAAGCCCCAAAGACAAGCAAGACCGCCGCAACAATAATCGCAAACAATATTTTTCGCTTCATTATTAACATCCTTTCTTACCAATGCAAGCGCAATGTGCCATTAAAAGAATTACCGATAATTGTTATGGTGTGCTCGCCAGCTTCTTGTACAATAAAAGACATACGACTTCCCTGCGGGTTATTTGCAGAAAAAGTTATAATACCTGTGGAAATATTTGTAACAATAACCTCCACATTGCCACGACTGATTTCGCCTTCGACCCGAACAATATCGTTTGGGGTAAGCGTAAAAACTTCTTCAAAGGTTTCCAAAAAATTTGTTGCATTAATTTCTACACTTCTATCATCATATGTTATTTCTGCATCGTTATCATTGCTACAAGCAACAAAGATAAATATAGCTACCACGGCAATTATTGCAAATATTATTTTTCTTTTTATCATCTAATACCTCCCAAACTTACGGTAACGCTCGTAACGCGCTTCTAGCATTTCGTCCGTTGGCAATGCCGCAATTTGTGCAAACTCTGCTAGAACAAGATTTTTAAGATAATCAAGCGAATATGCAATGTCATTACAAAAACCATCTGCCACTTCGGGAATAATTCCTTCGATAATGCCAAGCTCTAAAAGGTCTGTTGGGCGCAGTTTCATCACAGCCGCCGCTTCTTTGGCGCGTTTGCCGTCCTTCCAAAGTATACTTGCAAAGCCTTCTGGTGATAAAATCGAGTACATCGAGTATTCAAACATAAACACACGGTCAGACACAGCAAGAGCTAACGCTCCGCCAGAGCCGCCTTCGCCGACGATTACAGCTATAATCGGCACTTTAAAGCCGCTCATATAAAGGAGGTTTTGGGCGATTGCCTCTCCTTGACCACGTTCTTCTGCGCCTTGTGCAGGATACGCACCAGATGTATTGACAAGTGTAAGGATGGGACGACCGAATTTTTCGGCTTGCTTCATAAGGCGCAAAGCCTTACGGTAACCTTCAGGATGAGGTTGCCCGAAGTTGCATAGCAAATTTTCGTCGATATTACGCCCTTTTTGTGTGGCAATAATTGTAACGGGCAAGCCATCCAAAAAACCTATGCCGCCGACGATTGCGCCATCGTCCCTAAAATTGCGGTCGCCGTGAAATTCTAAAAAATCCGTCGTTAAATAATTGATAACATCACGACCTGTAGGGCGGTTTACTTTGCGGGAGATTTCTACCGCTTTAAAAGGCTCTAAGTCAGCTTTTCCTTTATAATAATCCACATTTTGCGATGGTGCATCTGATAAGAACAATTCTGTGGAATGTAGTTTTAATATTGTTCCCAAAGTTTCACGCAACCTATCACGTGGGACTATTTTGTCTATAAAACCGTGGTCTTGCACAAATTCTGCCGATTGAAAATCTTCAGGCAGGCGTTGTTTTATGGTCTGCTCTATAACACGGCGACCCGCAAAACCAACCAATGCGCCAGGCTCTGCCAAAATAATATCGCCAAGCATAGCGTAAGATGCTGTAACACCGCCTGTTGTTGGGTCGGTTAGCACCGTTATATACAATAAGCCTGCGTCAGAATGACGCTTGACGGCAGCAGAAACCTTTGCCATCTGCATTAGCGATACAATGCCTTCTTGCATACGTGCACCGCCGGACGCTGTAAAAACAACCATTGGTAAACGGTTTTTTGTGGCATACTCAAAACCTTGTGTTATTTTTTCGCCAACAACAGAACCCATAGAACCCATTATAAAACGATTGTCCATAGCACAAATATATGTATCAATACCATTAATTTTAGCACTGACAGTAACAACCGCCTCTTTAACATTTAAGGTTTCGCCTAATTTAGCAATTTTTTCCTCATACTTCGGAAATCCAATAGGGTTTTGCGGAGTAAGGTCGCAATTAAACTCTGTAACACTGCCTTCATCCGCCACAATACTAATATATTGCGGTGCAGAAATGCGTTGATGTGCGCCGCAAAGCGGGCAAATTTTATGTGTGCCCAATTGTTTACCATATACAACCTTTTTACATTTTGTGCACTTTTCCCACATTCCATCAGGAACCTGCGGTCCGTCGCCTCTTGTGCTTTTTGGAAGCGTTACATATTTTTTGCGACTGAAAATATTCATCTCGTAAGTCCCTCCTTGTCAACGTAGCGAAAACGTGCGGCTTCACGCACGTTGTAGCACAGCGGTTTTTTCGCCCGATTTTGGCGAAAAAAGATTTTATTTTTATCTAAATTAAGCCTAACAGTTTTTCAAGAGTTTTTGTGTGATATGTGCCATTTAAAAAATCTTCATTTTCTAAAATAATACCGTGTGTGTCAATATTAGTAATAATACCGTCAATAACGAGTTCGTCCAAGGCACGTTTCATTTTAGCAATAGCTTCTTCGCGGTTTTTGCCGTGGCTAATAACCTTTGCAACCATACTGTCATAATACGGCGGCATTACATAGCCTGCATAAATGCCAGAATCTACACGTATACCAAGACCGCCAGCAGGCAAAAACATATAGTTTATCAAGCCTGTTGTGGATGCATTAATGCGACATTCTATAGCGTGTCCGCTAAAGGTAATTTCTTCTTGCGTTTTAGATAATTTATTGCCCGCCGCAACAGAAATTTGCTCTTTAACAAGGTCAAATCCTGTAACCATCTCGGTTATCGGATGTTCTACCTGTATTCTTGTATTCATTTCCATAAAATAGAAATCTTTGCCGTTGGCATCCAACAAAAATTCCAACGTGCCAGCATTTTTGTAGTCCACTGCCTTTGCCGCTTTAATTGCCGCTTCGCCAAAAGCCTTGCGCAATTCTTGCGATAGTGCTACCGATGGGGCTTCTTCAACCACTTTTTGATTGCGGATTTGCATAGAGCATTCACGCTCACCAAGATGGATAATATTGCCATATTCGTCACCGATAACCTGCACTTCTATATGTCTTGCGCCGATAATTGCCTTTTCCATATAAATATCATCATCAGAAAAAGCCCGCAAAGCCTCGCTTTTAGCCGCATCATAGTTTTTGCGCAGCTCATCGTCATTTGCGCAAAGACGTATGCCTTTACCGCCTCCGCCAGCACTCGCCTTTAACAAAACGGGATAACCTACTTCATTAGCAAATTTTAATGCGTCCTCGGCAGTGTCTACTGTGCCGTCTGTGCCAGGTATAACAGGCACACCAGCCGCTTTCATCACATCACGAGCATTGGCTTTGTTACCCATAGCGTCAATTGCGGCAGAGCCGGGACCAATAAATTTGATATTACAATCCTCGCACATCTGCGCAAAAGTAGTATTTTCTGATAAAAATCCGAATCCAGGGTGAATAGCTTCCGCCTTTGTTAAGACCGCCGCTGAAATAATGTTTTGCATATTAAGATAGCTTTCGGAAGAAGGAGATTCCCCAACGCAAACGGCTTGGTCGGCCATTTGTACGTGCAATGCGTCCTTGTCTGCCTTAGAATATATAGCCACCGTAGAAATGCCCATTTCTTTTGCGGCACGGATAACACGCACGGCAATTTCACCACGGTTTGCAATTAAAATTTTATTAAACATCTTGACCCTCCTAATGCTATTGCCCTACAAAAAACGTCAAATCCGCTTCTGCGGCTTTTTCATCGCCAACATAAGCAATGCCTTTTCCTTGCCCTGCTATTTTTTTAAGTTTAGTAAATTCTACCTCTAGTCGCAAAGTATCTCCCGGCACAACCTTGCGGCGGAATTTAACATTATCAATTGCGCCAAAATATGCAATTTTGCCCTTATAATCGTCCATTGATAATAAAGCCACTGCCCCAGCCTGCGCCAATGCTTCGACGATTAAAACGCCGGGCATAACGGGTTCTTGCGGAAAATGCCCTACAAAAAACGGCTCGTTCATTGTAACATTTTTAATTGCCACAACTTTTTTGCCTTCTTCAATCTCAAGCACTTTATCAATCAACAAAAAAGGCGGACGATGCGGTATTATTTCCATAATTTGGTTAATATCAAGCATATTAAACCTCTATTCTAAACAGCGGTTGCAAGGCTTCGACCATATCGCCATTTTCCACCATAACTTGTGCAACAGTGCCGTCAACATCTGAGGTAATTTCGTTCATTATCTTCATTGCTTCTAAAATGCAAAGTACATCGCCTTTTTTAACAGCCTTGCCAACAGGGGCAAGTGCCGGACTGTCAGGATTTGGCGAAGCGTAGAAAGTGCCTACGATAGGGCTTGTGATGATATGGCCGCTTATACGGTTAGTAGTTTCGTCTGGGTCGGCAAATTTAATTTTGGGTTTTGCAGGCGCAGACGTTTCGTCAGCTTCTGCCGCCTGTGTGGCTTGCGGTGCAAATTGCACAGGAGCTGTTGCCATAGGTGCATAGCTCATTGGCGGATAATACCCGTCATTTGCATTTTTGCTTGCAGAAACGTGTACATTGCCCATACCAACGCTTGCTGATGTAAAGCTCGAATTTTCTATATATTCCAACAGTTCCCTAATTTGTACGTATGTCATAATCTATTCCTCCCATTTCTTAATAACTATTGCGGCATTATGCCCGCCAAAGCCGAAATTATTTGATAATGCGTATTTTATATCAGCGTCCACCGCCGCATTTGGTATATAATTTAAATCACAATCGGGGTCAGGGTTTTGATAGCCCATTGTAGGCGGCGCAAAACCGCCGTTAATACCAATGATGGTCGCAATAGCTTCTACACCGCCAGCCGCACCAAGCAGATGCCCAACTTGCGATTTTGTGGAAGATATTAATAAATTTTTTGCCACGTCACCAAAAGTCTTTTTAATAGCGGCAGATTCTGCCGCATCATTAAGCGGCGTAGATGTGCCGTGGGCATTAATATAATCCACATCAGACGGCGCAATGCCCGCTTCTTTCAATGCTAAAGCCATACATTTTGCCGCTCCTGCGCCATCCGGGCAAGGTGCCGTCATATGATGTGCATCACAATTTGCACCATAGCCCACAATTTCTGCAAAAATATTTGCACCACGCTCTAGGGCGTGTTCTAATTTTTCTATAACCAAAATCCCTGCGCCTTCACCGATAACAAAGCCGTTACGGTCTTTGTCAAAAGGAATAGAGCCACGTTTGGGGTCGGATGATTGGGACAACGCCGTCAACGCATTAAAACCCGCAACAGCCGTGCGGTTAATGCTTGCTTCTGTTCCGCCTGCCAGCATAATGTCTGCATAGCCGTGTTTGATAGCCCTAAAAGCCTCGCCTATAGAATGTGTAGCACCTGCACAAGCCGTTACAACGCTGGTGCAAATACCCTGCGCACTAAAGCGTAACGCTACATTACCCGCCGCCATATTAGCTATCATTATAGGGATAAAAAGCGGCGCAATACGCATAGAATCTTCTTTTGAATGTAGTCTTAAAACCTCTGTTTCAAAGGTTTCGATACCACCAACGCCAGAACTGATAATAACGCCAAAACGGTCGTGGTCGATTTTTTCCAAATCAAGCCCACTGCTTGTTACGGCTTGCTCGGCAGCAACCAAGGCGTATTGCGAAAACAAATCCAAACGCTTTACATCTTTTTTTGCAATCGTGGGTTCTGGGTTAAAATCCTTTACTTCCGCCGCCAAATGTATTGGCGAACTTGGCACATTAACCTTTGTAATTGGCGCAATGCCGACATCGCCACGTTTTAATGCCGCCCCAAAACTTGCCACATCATTGCCTATAGGAGAAATCACTCCCATACCTGTTACAACTACTCTGTTCACGAGCTTTCCCTCCTTCTTAAACTAAATCATACCGCCATCTATAGTTACACATTGGGCGGTCATATATGAACAATTTGCTACAAAATATACTAAATCAGCCACTTCTTCAGGTTTGCCATAGCGGCGCAATGCAATGCTGTCAAGCAATTTTGCCTTTACAGCTTCTGGCAAAACATCCGTCATATCGGTTTCGATAAAACCGGGTGCTACAGCATTTACAGTAATGCCTCGGCTACCAAGTTCACGAGCTACGGTTTTTGTCATAGCAATAATACCAGCCTTTGCGGCGGAATAATTCGCTTGCCCCGCATTGCCTATAATACCTGCAACACTAGCGATATTAACAATAGCACCGCCCTTTTGCTTTAGCATTATGTTGGAAGTATGGCGGATTGTGTTAAACGTACCTTTAAGGTTTGCGTCAATAACTGCGTCAAAATCGGCTTCTTTCATCTTTAAAATAAGCCCGTCACGAGTAATACCTGCGTTATTGATAAGATAATCAATACGTCCAAATTTTTCCATAGCGGCGTTTATAAGGCTTTGCGCTTGTTCAAAGTCGCTTACATCCGCTTTAACCGCTAGGGCTTGCACGCCCATTTTTTCAATCTGCGCAACCAATTGTGCAGGGTCGCTTGATAGATAGTTTATTACCACATTAACGCCGTTTTCAGCAAACTTTAAGGCAATTGCACGCCCAATACCTTTTGCACCGCCTGTTATAATTGCTACTTTTTGCATTGCTATTTCACCTCCGCCGCACTTTCTATTGTGTATGTTTCTAATGTATCATCAATTTTTTTAACAAAATTAACCAGCGTATTGCCGCAACCTAATTCTATAAATTTTGTACCGCCCATTTCTTTCGCCTTAACTACGGAATAATCCCACAATACAGAACCCGTCATATGCTTAGAAAGATGTTCGGCAAGATTATCGGTTGCAAGCACATCCGCCGTTACATTTGATATTATCGGCAATGTTGCCGCCTTTGGCGTGATGTCTGCCATTTCCAAAACAAAAGCATCTGCCGCTTTTTGCATTAACTTTGTATGGAAAGGTCCGCTGACTTTTAATGGTATAGCCTTGCCTTTTGCTTCTTTAATAAGAGGAATACAAGCATCAAGAGCGGCTTTTTCGCCGCTTATCACTATCTGTTGTGGTGTGTTAAAATTAGCACAGGCTACATGTCCCACATAACTCGCTTTTTCGCAAATCTGCTCCACAACATCACGTCCCAAGCCCATAACAGCCGTCATACCGCCTTGGACGGCAAGTTCTGTCATAAGAAGACCACGCTTATGTACCAATTTTACACAGCGTGCAAAATCAAGCACGCCAGCGGCAACAAGTGCCGTATATTCGCCCAAAGAAAGACCCATTAACAAGCCTGCCGTAATGCCTTCTTGCTGCAAAACACGATATGCCGCTATACCCGTCGTTACCAAAGCAGGTTGTGCAAATTGTGTTAAAGCAAGCTGATTATTGGCATCTTCAAAACAAAGTGCCGCAACATCAAAAGACAATGCGTCGCTGGCTTCTTCAAAGGTTTGTTTTGCAATGACAAAGTTATTGTAAAAATCTTTGCCCATACCCGCTTTTTGCGCACCTTGCCCGCTAAACATTATAACATTCATTAACAACACCTCGCTATCAAGGCATTGTATTCGCCCCAAACTTCTTCAATAATCTCTTTGCAGGTCTGCTCTTTATTAACCATAGCGGCAATTTGCCCCGCCATAACAGAGCCGTTTTGCACATCACCCTCAACAGCAGCAAGACGAAGCGTGCCCGAAGCAAATTCTTCAATTTTTGCAAGGTCGGGGGTTTCTTTCATTTGTTCTTCTTTTTCAAGCTCTATAAAGCGTGCGGTTAGCTTGTTGCGAAGCGAACGCACAGGATGACCCGTTATAGTGCCTGTTATCACTGTGTCAATATCCTTTGCCTTTAACACAGCTTTTTTGTAGTTTTCGTGTACAACACATTCTGTCGCCACCAAAAAGCGTGTGCCAATTTGTACAGCACTTGCACCCAACATAAACGCCGCACCAACACCACGTCCGTTAGCTATACCGCCCGCCGCAATAACAGGTATGCTTACCGCATCCACAATTTGCGGCACTAATGCCATTGTGGTTAGCTTGCCAATATGCCCACCAGCTTCCATACCTTCGGCAATAATGGCGTGTGCGCCCATTTTTTCCATTTTTTTTGCAATAGCAACACTAGGTGCAATTGGTATTACCTTGATATTGGCTTGTGCAAACATTTCCATATATTTGCCTGGTGTACCTGCGCCTGTTGTAACAATGGCAACACCTTCCTCACAGCAAATGCGTGCAATATCGTCCGCAAATGGCGACATTAGCATAATATTAACACCAAAGGGCTTGCTTGTAGCCGCCTTTGTTTTTTTAATTTGTTCACGAACAACCTCGCCGGGAGCGGCTCCTGCGGCGATAATGCCAAGACCGCCAGCTTCTGATACAGCAGAAGCCAAAGAGCTTTCGGCTATCCAAGCCATACCGCCTTGAAAAATGGGATATTCAATCCCTAAAAGTTCACAAACCCTATTTTTCATCAAAGCCCAACCTCCTAAATTTCCAGTAAAATACTGCCCCAAGTTAATCCACCGCCAAAACCTGCCAGGATAACCTTATTGCCTTTTTTCAAAATGCCGTTTTTAAACATTTCGCTTAAAGCGATAGGTATAGAGGCGGCAGATGTGTTACCAAAACGTTCTATATTCATATAAAATTTAGATAAATCAATTTTTAATTTTTTAGCAATACCGTCAATAATGCGCTTGTTTGCTTGATGTGGGATGATATAATCCACCTCATCAAGACTCATATTCATATGCGCCATAAGCTCTGCAATGTTTTCGGCGACGCTTTTAACCGCAAATTTAAAGACCTCTTGTCCATCAACGGCGATATGTCCCAAACTGCGTTTTTTGTTGCTAAACGGATTTTCGACCTCTTGATGGTTTACGGTAATAGCCTTGTCGCCACGTGCGTGCAATTTTTCGCCGTAGGTGTTTTTTTCACTAGCCGACAAAATAACGCCGCCGGCACCATCACCAAACAAAATGCAAGTACCACGGTCTGTCCAATCCGAATATTTAGTCAAAACCTCCGCACCTATAACCATCACGGTTTTATACCCGTTTCCGCCGCTTTGCAAAAACTTTTGCGCTGTGCTAAAACCATAAATAAAGCCCGTGCAAGCCGCATTAACATCAAGCGCAGGCACATTGGTAGCCCCTATGGCCTCCTGCACAATGCACGACACCGTCGGCGAATTATAATCGCCCGTTGTTGTTGCGACCAAAATAAGGTCTAGCTCGGTAGGGCTTAATTTAGCGGCATCCAATAGTTGCTTTGCCACCTTTACAGCCAAATCTGATGTATTTTCGCCGTCAGAGATATGGCGTGTGCTAATGCCCGTGCGCTCTGTTATCCATTCGTCGCTTGTATCCACCCATCTGCTTATCTCGTCATTGGTAAGTACCCGCGGCGGAACATAATGCGCTACTGCCCGAATTTCTACGCCATTCATAATAGCCCTCCCTTCAACATAATTTTGTATATACTTATACAGCATATCATTATAGTATACTTTCAATAATCTGTCAATAGGACAAATTTAATTATTGCTCCACCGATTAAACCTTGTGCTAGATTTGCGAGGTTTTTTGCCGCAGTGCAAGGAAGCGACGACGACGTGTGCCTAGAGGCACGCTAGGAGGAGTTGACGTGGCAATGTGGCAAAAAGACCGCAAAGATGCGCAAGGTTTAGTTGGGGGAGCAATAGCCTTCGCTTAATTGCAAAAGCACATCCGATACCATCCCGATTACATCGTCGTTTTCATAAATTTTTAATGTCAGAAAAGGTGCGGATGAAAGCGTAAATTTTAATCGCCCTTTAGATTTCTGCACAACCTGAGCAATATGAACAGGGTCGGCTTTGGCATCCACTTTAAACGCAAGCGTCACACTATACTGATTTTGCTTAACAGCCGTAATATCAATTGCATTAGCCCTTGCCTTTAACAACGCAATATCAAGCAAATTTTGCGCTGACGGCGGCAATGTACCAAACCTATCTTCCATTTCCTCTTGAATATCATAATAATCTGCCAAATTTTGCGTATGGCTTATTTTTTTGTAAATTTCTAAACGTGTATTTTCGTGCGGAATATATTGCGGCGGTATAAAAGCATCAATTTGCAAATCAATCGTTGTTTCAAAATCGTTCGGGGCTTCCATACCTCGTAGCTCACGCACAGCCAAATCAAGCAGTTTGCAATACATCTCGTAACCAACAGCGTCCATATGCCCGTGTTGGCTGGTGCCAAGCATATTGCCTGCACCCCTAATTTCCAAATCTCGCATAGCTATCTTAAAACCCGCACCAAATTCTGTAAATTCACGTATGGTTTGCAAACGCTTCTCTGCAACTTCCGTTAAAATTTTATCTTTTTGATACATCAAATAAGCGAAAGACGAACGCCCAGCACGCCCAACTCGACCCCTAAGCTGATATAGCTGTGCCAAACCTAGCCTATCACTATCTTGTATAATAATCGTATTTACGTTAGGTATATCAAGTCCGCTTTCAACAATGGTCGTGCAAACCAACACATCAATCTCGCCGTCAATAAAATCCATCATCACATTTTCAAGCTCGGTTTCGTTCATTCTGCCGTGTGCATAAGCAACAACTGCATCAGGTACCAATTTTTGCACCTTATTAGCCGTATCAGCAATGTTCTGTACCCTATTGTGCAGATAATAAACCTGCCCGCCACGCCCCATTTCACGCATTATTGCATTGCGCACCATCTCTGGCGAATATTCCAAAACATATGTTTGTATAGGCTGGCGTTGTTGTGGCGGCTCGTTAAGAATAGACATATCACGTATACCCGCCAAAGACATATGAAGCGTACGGGGAATAGGCGTTGCTGTCAACGTCAACACATCCACATTAGCCCAATTTTGCTTTAGTTTTTCTTTATGCATAACGCCAAAACGCTGCTCTTCGTCAATAACAATAAGCCCTAAGTCTTTAAAATTAACGTCTTTGGAAAGAAGTCTGTGCGTGCCAATTAAAATATCAACTTTCCCTAAAGCTACATCATCCAAAATCTGTTTCGTTTCTTTGGCAGAACGAAAACGGGATACAACCTGTATATTAACAGGATAATCCTTCATACGCTGAACAAATGTATTGTAATGTTGCTGTGCCAAAATAGTTGTCGGACATAAAAAAGCAACCTGTTTTTGGTCATTAACCGCTTTAAAAGCCGCACGTATGGCAACCTCTGTTTTGCCATAGCCCACATCACCGCAAACAAGCCTATCCATCACCCGCCAATGTTCCATATCCCGCTTTACATCCTCTACAGCCGTCAATTGGTCGTCGGTTTCGTCATAAATAAAAGCATCCTCAAACTCCGTCTGCCATACTGTGTCTTGCTCAAAAATGTGTCCGCGTGTCGCTTCGCGTTTTGCGTAAAGCTCTACCAGCTCACGGGCAACTTCTTCAACCTCGCCACGCACACGTGCCTTGGTCTTTGCCCAAGCGTCACCACCAAGTTTACTTAACTGCGGCTTTGCGTTTTCACCACCAATATATTTTTGCAACACATCCATCTGGTTTGTAGCAACATACAAATTAGCCTCGCCACGATAGCTAATTTTTAAATAATCACGAAAAAAACCGTCAATCTGTATTCGTTCTAAACCACGGTAAATACCAATGCCCTGCGCATCGTGTACAACATAATCGCCAACATTAAGGTCGGTAAAATGGTCAATGGTCTGCCCTTTTTTACGTTGTGGTCGGCGGGTTTTACGTTTTTTTGTGCCGCCTTCTACACTATCTGCAAAATTCATCAAGGCAAGCCTAATCTGAGGATATTCAAAACCATCGCTAATTTCACCAGTAATTATATTGATATTTGCAAGCGGAATACCTTCTTCAGCCAAATCATTGCGCAACCGCAACACTTTCGTATCGTTGCCTGCCAACACAAATATCTGATAATTTTGAGTGGATAAATAGCTTAAATCTTCGCACAACAAATCAAATCTGCCCGCAAAGCTCGTGGCGGTTTTTCCTTCAAAATGCGCAATGGCTTTAGGTTTAAAATCACGCACATTATGCGCCATAAGGTTCATCAGCACTACATCAAAACCTTCTGCCGCCTTTACAATTGTTGCATAATCCACATCAATTTTACATTCATCCGCCGCAATCCGCTTTTTCTCTAACAAATCTTGCAAAAACAGCGTATGCTCTGCCTTTATCTCGTCCAACCGCACGGCAGAGCGGTTTACCTCGTCAATAAAAATTATAGCATCAGACGGCAAATAATCAAAAAGTGTAGCAATTTTATCGCATCCTAAATGTTCTTTCATTGGAAGAATTTCAATCTTTCGCAATTTTTCAGCGTCTAAAGACCGTTGCGTTAATGGGTCAATAATGCGGATAGAATCCACCTCATCCCCCCAAAATTCAACTCTAAAAGGATTGGGGGCTGTAGGCACAAATATATCCAAAATCCCTCCACGTATCGCAAATTGCCCGTGTCCTTCTACCTGTTCGGCTCGCTCATAACCAATATGCACCAACTTCTCGGCAAGCTGTGTAAGACCAACTTCATCACCCTCAGCAAGCGTAATAACAGCCGCCACAAAATCGTCGGGCAAAGATAAAGGCGAAAGCAAAGCCTCCATAGTAGCAACCAAAGGAAACGACAATTGCGACAAAACAGCCAAACGCTCGCAAATAACATCTTTGCTCGCCACATCAACATATTTTGCCATAAAATCAAGAGCAGGAAAGTATGCCGCTTCCCCTTCAAAAAACGCCAAATCACGGGCAATTTCTTTCGCTCTTATCTCGCTATGCGTCAACATAATATACGGTCGGCTTCCTGCCGCTTGTGCAAAAGCCCACGCCAAATGGCTCTTTTGCCCGTCCACCACACCCGTACAAAGAGCCACCACATTATCATTTTTATTTAACAACCCTAAAACTTGGTTAAAACTCTCAATCTGCTCTAGGGGTTTCAAAAACTCCGTTTTGTCCAATCTCTTCATTTTCCACCTGCTTTTTAGCCTGCTTTGGCGGTTTTTCGCTAGGGTTGTGCTTGTTCATAGCAAAGCTCACTCCATTGCGTATTATGTCATCCACAGCCCTAACAGCTGTCAAAATCCCCTGCACCGCCTCATCTTCTTCATCCTTGCCAAAACGACTTAACACATAATCCGCTTGCTTCCAACCTTCAGGACGTTTGCCAACCCCAACACGCACACGTATAAATTCGTCCGTTTCTAATTGATACAAAATATCCTTTATACCATTATGTCCGCCGGCAGAACCTCGCTGGCGTATACGAATTTTTCCCGTAGCAAGGTCGGTATCGTCATAAACCACAATCAACCGCTCTTTTAAATCCTCGACAGGCATCTTAAAAAAACGCACAAAATCCCTCACGGCTCTGCCAGAAAGGTTCATATACGTCGTAGGCTTAACAAAAACAACTTTATGCCCGTTAATAAATGTTTCCCCGCTATAAGCGTCAAACTTGCTCGCCTTCATTTTTACATCATTATCATAAGCCAGCTTGTCCACAACCTCAAAACCCATATTGTGGCGTGTTGCCGCATACTGTTTGCCAGGGTTTCCCAACCCAACTATTAAAAACATATCATCACCTAAAATTTCTATCGTGTATCAAATAAACCAACATCTCTGCACCCAGCTCCTCAAAAGGTAGCAAAAGTGAAAGGTCGTGCGAACTTCCAAAATGAACCCATTGCCTATCTGTGCCGTCTGTATAAAAACTATCCATATCAAGCATTACATATTCGCCGTCAATATACCTAAAAATACTATTAAATCCACCATAATCTCCTTCAAAAGTCTGACGAAAGTGCATAATAATATCAGGTATGCCACTACCATCAAAATCAAACAAACTAAAATAGTCGGCATAATTAAACGAATAAGACACCACAAGCTCGCCAAGATGATTTTCCCATTCATGACGTTGTGTATACATCCAAGGTGCTTCCTCTATCAAATTTCCTTGTCCGTCAAAAAACCCTTTTTGCTCCGGCTGAAATTCTGCCGCCCCAGAGCCGTCTATAAAAGAAATTTCGACCCGTTGCCGTTCATACGTCATAACCCAACGCCAGTCGTCTATATTAGCCCATCTATGAAAACTGCCAAAAAAATGATTTTCACGCCATACAGGCGTAAGCAAACTGTCAAAATCGCACAAAAAATCTATCGCTACCTGCCAGCCATATTCGCTAATACCAGACTGGGCAAGCAATTCCGCCCGCCGCTGGGCATTTGGCATTACTAACTCTTGCGAAACAACAGGCGGCAACGGCGCAATATCAACCTCACGGTCAAAATTTTCAAATTCATTTAAAACCCAATCGCCGTCATATAACGTGCTAGGCTCTATAGCAAAAAACCGCCTCAAACCATTATTATCAATAAAAGTTACGCCACTTCGGGTACATCAAAATAACTAACAAAATTTCTGATAAGAAAACCATCGTCAACATCAAGCACAATCCCATCGCCAAAAAGATATTGTACAATAGGTTCGTGTCTGCCAGATTCCCAAGTGTCACTAACAGAAATTATAGCAAAATCAGTTATGGGTACATTTGCAAAAACAACAACCCACTCGCCGAAAAAATCACCAACAAGCCCATCCGTTACCGCACGAAGGTCATTAAAATTAAACTCGTGGACATTCTCAAACCCAGCCAAAACATTATCCGTAGCAGATACTACTTGTATATCAAAATCTAAAAGCATCATATCTTCATCATCAAAATCATTCACAACATCCTGTGTTTGGAAATTGTTCCCATCATCGACCATATTTTCAATCACATCATCACTACAAGCAACAAAAAACACCATCAAAACAACAACAAAAAATAATCTTAAATTCCTCATTCCAATTACCCCCGGTTTTTCGGCGCAACCCAACCCTCTTTATTATCCTGCTTGGCTCTAGCCACTGCCAACGCATTAGGCGGAACATTTTTGCTGATAGTAGACCCCGCCGCAACCGTTGCGTTTTTACCAATAGTAACAGGTGCTATCAAATTAGCATTGCAACCCACAAAAACTCCATCTTCAATCGTGGTGGTATGCTTGTTTTTGCCATCATAGTTTACAGTAATTGTCCCGCAGCCAATATTAACATCATTGCCAATAATGGCATCACCGACATAGCTAAGATGATTAGCTTTAGAATTTTCGCCGATAACAGACTGTTTAACCTCGACAAAATTGCCAATTTTAACACCTTTGGCAAGTTTTGTATTAGGGCGGATTTGCGCAAAAGGTCCGACAACACAACCATCATCAATAAAAGATTTTTCGGCAACGGTGTGTCGTATATGCACATTATCACCAATCTTCATATCAATCAAATGCGTATTAGCCCCAATTGTACAGTTTTTACCAATTACTGTATCGCCTTCAACAATGCAAAACGGCAAAATAACAGTGCCTTCGCCAATATTTACATCAACACCAATATATGTATTGTTTTTATCCCAAAAAACCACGCCATTTTTCTCGTGCAAGTTATTGTCAGCAAATGTCATTTTTTCACCCACCATTATTAGATTATAAAGGGGAATGTTCATCACATCCCCCATTTGTGTTATTCTTCTGTATTTTCTGCAACAACTTCTTCGGCTATTTCGTCGTCGTCATAATCGTCATAATCGTCATAATCGTCGTCGTCATAATCGTCATAATCGTCGTCGTCATAATCCATATCTGCGGCTTGTTTGATAGATAGTGAAATTCTGCGTTTATCCAAAACAATCTCACTTATTCTAACCTCAACCTCTTGCCCTATAGTTAGTACATCTTCAGGACTTTTAATGTGTTTATGCGAAATTTGCGATATATGCACAAGCCCATCAACGCCATCCGCAATTTGAACAAAAGCACCAAAAGGCATCATACGTACAACCTTACCAACAACAACAGAGCCGATAGGGAAACGCTCTAAAAGATTATACCACGGGTCGCTTTCTGCACTTTTCAATGTAAGCGAGATTTTGCCTGTTTCACGGTTTACCTTGATAACGTAAGCCTCAACTTTATCGCCAATTTTAAGCATATCAGAAACATTTTTAACACGTCCCCAGCCAAGCTCGGTAATGTGTAAAAGCCCGTCAATGCCACCAATATCAACAAAGGCACCAAATCTGGCTACGCTTGAAACAGTACCATTAACTTTCGAGCCTTCTTCAATGCCAGCAAGAGCTTTTTCACGAGCTTCTTTTTCTTGTCTTGCCACAAGCTCTTTTCTGCCGCCAATAATGCGCCACGGACGTTTGCTTTTGTTAAGCTCGATAATGTTAATTTCCAACTCACGTCCAACAAATTCTTCCATATTATGGGCAAAGCGTGCAGAAACTTGGCTAGACGGCACAAAAACACGTATACCGCTTGCCATAACAATAATGCCGCCCTTAACGGCTTCTGTAACCTTGCCTAAAACAGGCTCGCCGCTTGCAAAGGCATCTTCTACAATCTTAAGACCTTTGTTAGCGTCAACACGTCTTTTAGACAACAAAACGTGTCCTTCGCCGTCATTTACACGTAGGACAAACACGGTTATAGAATCACCAGGCTTAACTTCATCCGCTGGGTCGACATTTGGATTTTCAGAAAACTGACCACGCTGGATAATACCGTCAGACTTGTACTTTAAGTCAACCATTACCTCACCGTGTACAACACTGATAACTTCGCCTGTAACCACCTGACCCGTACGCAAGGAAGTGACGCTTTCTTTCAGCATGTCCTCAAAATTTTCTGTTACTTCATTTGATTCTTGCCCTGTTACCTCTGCATTTACGAGGTTTTTTTCAATTTCTTTCATTCGTTTAATTGCCTCCTTTATGGCATCAGGTGGAGTAGAAGCTCCTGCCGTTATTCCGATTGTATCACAAACAGAAAAATTTATCAACCCCAAATCTTCATTTTTTTCAATAAAATATGTATTTTTTTGTAGAGCCTTGCTAATCTCATATAATTTCTTGCTGTTAGAGCTTGTTGCATCGCCTAAAACCACCATTTTTGTAGCTTTTTTGGCAAGGTTTGCGCAAGCCTCTTGCCTGTCCCTTGTCGCTTTGCAAATTGTGTCGGCAATCTCAAGTTTTTTAACAGCCTTCTCAAGCTCTGCTTTAATCTCGGCAAAAATCGGCAACGAAAATGTAGTCTGCGACATTAAAAAATATTTTCTTCGGTTATCCCATTTATACCCCGCGACATCATCTACAGACGATACAACAATGGCACTATCGTCCGCCCAGCCGTTAATACCAATAATCTCGGGATGGTTAGCGTCGCCAGTCAATATAACAACACATCCGTCATCATACATTTTCTTTGCCAGCTTTTGGTTAGCCGTTACCGATGGGCAAGTTAGGTCTACATAATTCAAACCTTTATCATCCAACTTGCGATAAACCGCAGGCGGTACACCGTGTGCACGTATAACAACCGTAGCATCACCCGCCACATCATCTATGCAATCGACTGCGTCAATACCAGCATCTGCCATCTGCAAAAGCACCCGCTTATTATGCGTAACAGGACCAAGCGTTACAACCTTACCACCAGCCGCCGCCTTATAAACCCCATCAACAGCCCGCTGTACCCCAAAACAAAACCCATAAACATCCGCCAAGATTATTTCCATCTTCAATCCCTCGTTCCCAATTCTACAATCCCATCCATAACCCTTTGCGCCGCTATGTTTAAATCATCTGCCCGCACTTTCTTCCCATAATATTCCTCAAAACTAATCGGCTTGCCTATGTTAATATGTACTTTTGAAAATAGCTTAAAAGTAGAATTGATGTTGATGGGCACAACAGATGCCTTGCCCTTAATAGCAAACAGCGCAACCCCTGCTTTATAATCATCACTGTCTTTATGTCTGCCGCCTTGCATAAATATCGCCAGCGGCTTTTCTTCTTTTAACACATTAACAACACGCTTTAATGTATCCATCCCTGGCTTTTCACGGTCAACAGGTATAGCCCCAAGCAAATTAAAAAATTTATTTTTAATTTTGCCGTTAAACAGCTCTGCCTTTGCTAAATAATGCAAATCTCGTGGACTGGTCATCCCCAAAACCACAACATCGTGATAACTAGTGTGGTTGGCGCATAAAACAACGCCGCCTTCAAGCGGAATGTTCTCTCGCCCCGTAACCCTAAAACGATAAATGATTCTATAAACAGGGGCGGCCAATATCCTGCCTAGCTTCCACATCCACATTACATCTTGCTCCTTTCTTCCTCGACAATACCCATTATCTTTTGCACGACCTGCTCTATATTTAAATCTGTAGCATCCACAATAATTGCATCATCGGCTTGCCTAAGCGGCGAATGAATTCTGTTAATATCTTGATAATCCCTAGCCTCTATTTGTTCAAAAATCTCGTCATAATCAATAAATTCACCAAGCAAAGCCGCCAATTCGCCGCAACGTCTTTTTGCCCTAGCTTCTACCGTCGCTGTCAAAAAAATCTTTATATTAGCATTTGGTAAAACCACCGTGCCAATATCACGCCCATCCATTATAACGCTTTGTTTGCTTGCTATCTCTCGCGAAAAACCCACAATGCGTTCACGCACAGCCTCATAACGCCCGATACTGCTTGCCGCAAGCCCCATTTCATCCAACCTTATCGTAGCCGAAACATCTTCGCCATTTAAAAAGGTATGTTGCGAACCTTCCAAATATTTTATTTCTACCCGCATATCCTTTGTCAGCTCGCTAACAGCCGCCTCGTCATCCAAATCTACACCCATACGCACGGCAAAAAGCCCCGCTGTGCGATACAGCGCACCCGTATCTACATAAACAATGTCAAGATGTTGTGACAATCGTTTTGCAATCGTACTTTTGCCAGACCCCGAAGGACCATCTATAGCAATTTGCAACATATTTTCCTCGCCTTTCTCAAGCAAATCTGGTCGTAGTTTTTTCGCTTCTCCTAAATAAATATGACAAATTTTATCCTGCGTTATCTGTGTATTAGCCAAAACCTGCACACGTACACAATATGCCAAACTGCCCACAACATCCATCTCTGCCATACACATAAGCGAAGCGTGGACAAGACCAAATTTACGTGCCGCAACAGCTGGGTAAGCCGCATTTAAATCCTTGGTGCAGGTAAATGCAACGGCAATAACATCATCAATTTCAATATTATTTGTCGCAAAAATTTCTGCCAAAAGTTCGGTTGTATTTTTTTCAATATCTTCTGCTGTATTTTGAGAGCAAGTTGCCCCTCTAATTGCTCGTATCATATCTATATCACCTCTACAATAGCATTATACCACATATTGGACTAACAAACAATCTCATCTTTAATTAAAATAAAAAAATTGAAAAAACCTATTGACAAGTAAATTGTATTAGTGTACTATTGTACTATTACAATATGAGAGGGGAGGAAGGTATTGAAAAATTTTAATAATTCTGTGCCTATCTTTCAACAAATCGTCGATGATATGCTGGCGCAAATAGCGAAAGGCGAATTAAAGCCTGGCGAAAAAGTGCAGTCTGTACGCATATTAGCCGCAGGTTACAAGGTAAACCCAAACACAATGCAAAAATCGCTGGAAAAACTGGGCGAAATGGGTTTTTTGTATGCAGAGCGCACAAGCGGACGCTTTGTAACGGAAGATGAAGAAAAAATAGCAATATTGCAAAACGACATTCCAATGAAAATGACATCAGGATTTTTGCAAGAAATGCTGGATTTTGGGGTAAAGCCCCAAGAAATTAAAAATTATATCGAACGGGGGTTAAAAAATGATACTTCAAATTAACAATCTTAACAAAAATTACGGCAAATTTCAAGCTGTAAAAGACCTGTCCTTTAATGTAGAAAAAGGGCAAATTGTGGGACTGCTAGGTCCAAACGGCAGTGGCAAAACCACCCTTATTAAAACCATAATGGGGCTAATGACCGACTATGACGGCAATGTATCAATAGACGGCGAAAAACCGGGATATGTCGCCAACAAGCACATCAGCTATCTGCCCGACACAGCCCATATACCACGTTGGCTAACTGTCAACCAATCCATACAATTTTTTGCAGATTTTTACGAAGATTTTGACGCAAACCGTGCAAAAGAAATGCTAACAAAAATGCAAATACCGCTGGACAAAAAGCTAAAAGCCCTATCCCGTGGTATGCAGGAAAAAGTAAATCTTTCGTTGGTTATGTCACGCCGTGCAAAGCTGTATATACTAGACGAGCCAATAGGAGCAGTAGACCCAGCCAGCCGTGAATTTATTATAGAAACAATACTAAAAAACTTTAATGAAGACGGCGCAATACTAATATCTACACACATAATAGCCGATATAGAGCCTGCGCTAGACCGTGCAATTTTCCTACGTCAAGGCGAGCTTGTGTTGGATGATGATGTAGAAAAAATACGTGAAGAAAAAGGTCAGTCGTTAGACGAATTATTTAGGGAGGTGTTTAAAAATGTTTACTAAAATATTAAAATATGATTTTATGTTTAGCTATAAAACATTTTTTACAATGGCGGCAGCACTTATAATCCTTGCGATAAGTGCTAGATTAACAGGACTTTTGCCTAATGTAAGCGATGAAGCAACGGTGCTGGTAGGTGTGGCGGCTGTTGTTATGGTAATTTTTATAGTTGCAATTGTGGCAATAATAATAGCCGCATATATACAAATTCTTTTAATGTACCATCGCAACTTTTTCTCCGCAGAAGGTTATTTGACATTAACATTACCCGTAGCACGCGGCAAATTGCTTGCATCAAAATTTATCACGTCTATGGCTTGGTTTAACTTCAGTCTGCTAATATCGCCTATAGTCGTAATAATACTAGCTTCTATGACATGGGAACAATTTACAAATGGGATGTCAAGTGTTGTAAACGCAATGTTTTTCCTTAGCCTTATCGAAGCAAACCTTGTTGCCATAGCTCTAATATCAATATTATTTTTAACAGTAACACTAGCAAACACGGTTGTTTTCGGCAAAAAAATTCACGGTATAATAGCAGGCATTTTTGCCGCTTTAGCCCACATTTTATTTTTCTATGTTTTCGGGAAATTAAAAAGTCGTTCTTTCGAGTTGTCAGAAATCACAATGTCAGATAATATGACTGCATTTAGAAGCCAACCCCAAGTTGGTTTAGAATTTGGCAGAATACCATTTGAAGTTTGGGAAGGCGGCTACATAGACATCTTCTCTGCGGGCTTTGTCATAGGTTTTGCCGCTTTGTGCATTGTTGCTATATTGTATTTGTTAAAAAAACGTATTGCTTTACGGTAATTGCTTGGTAATCTTGCACTTGTCAGCTTCCTTATCAAGGGTTGACCAACAACAACCCACATACAAAACAAAAAAAGAGGGGTAAACCCCTCTTTTTAATTACCTATGTTATTATCCCAAAAGTTGCAATACAGATTGTGGTGCTTGGTTAGCTTGAGCTAACATTGCAGTTGCAGCTTGACCCAATACGTTAGCTTGCGTCAATCTCATCATTTCTTGAGCCATATCAGCGTCGCGGATACGAGATTCAGCGGCAGATAGGTTTTCAGAAGCAATGTTTAGGTTGTCGATAGTAAACTCAAGTCTGTTTTGAACAGCACCAAGACCAGCACGTAAAGCAGATATATCATCAATATTGGTGTTGATTGCAGTAATAGCTGCGTTGAAGTTAGCGTGAGAAGTATTGCCAGATGCGTTACCAGCAAAGCTAGTTATTGCAGTTGCAGCAGTAGAAATTTGTGGAATTTGAGCAACTACGTTAATTACGTTGCCAGCAGCAGCAGTATCAGCACCTACTTGAAGGTTGAAGGAACCATCCAAAAGACCACCAGAACCAAATACGTTTTGTCCATTAAATGTAGAGTTGTTCCAAATACGGCTTACTTCTGTGTGAATTTGTGTCATTTCGTTTTGAATATGAACACGTTGTGCAGCACTGTTCGTATCGTTTGAACCTTGAGTAGCAAGTTCACGAGCACGTTGCATCAATTCAGTAATTGTAGAAGCATAACCTTCAGCAGTTTGGATTAAAGAGATACCGTCTTGAGAGTTTCTAGCCGCTTGGTTCATACCGCGAATTTGCGCTCTCATACCTTCAGAGATTGCAAGACCTGCAGCATCATCGGCACCGCTGTTGATACGGAAACCAGAGCTAAGACGACCAGAAGCATTTGACTGTTGACGTGCTACGTTACCAAGGTTTCTGTGGCTGTTAAGAGCCATCACGTTTGTTCTAACCACCATATTAGACATAAATTCTTCCTCCTTGAATTTTAAATTCGTCCGTCTTGGACTTTTAATTTTTGTTATTGCCGCATAATGCGTACAATTACATTTTAAGATTTATGCTAGCTACGGGTTACCCGGCCGTGGTTACCCTTGCCGCTTGTCTTGCGAGCATCTTGCCCGCTCATAATATATATCGTCTGCCCACACAAAATACTTTAGCTTTTTTTCAAAAAAAATTTAAATGCGACAATCACAGGCTTTATTTGAATTTTTTCAAAAATCAAAAATATATTAATATGAAGAAAAACTTTTGGCGGTGATTTTATGGCGCAAAAGCGCATTGGTTTGGCATTAAGCGGTGGGGGTATAAGAGCATTAATTTTTCATTTAGGCGTTTTAAAATGGATGGCAGAGCAGACAATGTTAGAAGAAGTTGTACAAATTTCAAGCGTATCTGGTGGTTCGCTATGCGCAGGACTAATTTTTGCACACAGCGGCGGCAAATTTCCAGCAAGCAAAGATTTTTTAAACGATGTATTACCGTCAATAGAGCAAGTCATCCTTAATAATGACATACAGCTATCATCAATGCTTAGGATTTTTCCGTTTTGGCTACGCCGCCGCACTGCACTGTTAGCAAGGGTTATGGGCAAAAAATGGGGCATTACAGGCACAATGCAAGGTCTGTCGCACCAACCCCTATGGCAAGCCAATTGCACTACATATGAAACAGGCAGACGCTTTCGCATAACCCAAAAAGAAATGGGCGATTTTATTGTAGGCACAGCCCACGACCATAATTTACCAATATCGGACGCAATGGCGGCTTCGGCGGGTTTTCCTTTCCTAATTGGTCCATACATCCTGCGCAGAAAGGATTTCGATTGGCAACCAGCACAGTTACCGCAAAATATGCCACGCCCAGCAGATTTTAAACTGCCACGCCGCTATCATTTATGGGATGGCGGTGTTTATGATAATTTGGGACTTGAAGGTCTTTTTCATATTTCTGACAGTCCATCGGGTGGACGGCTAACAGATGATATAAACTACATTATAGTCAGCAATGCAGGGCATACAAGCGGTTTTAAACGCCGTGGTCTATCATCAAGCCCAAAACGGTTGCTGGACATAGCCACAGACCAAGTAGGCGCATTGCGTTCACGCACAATAAACAGCCACATACGCCAGCTAAACAACGGGTTGCATCTGCGTATAGGTCGCACACCAGCAGATATTTTAGAAAACGCACCGCAAGACTTCACCGAAAAGCGTCGTATAATCAAAGAAAGCCTACCGGCACACCAAGCCCGCTTTGTGCGGGATTATAAAACAACGCTAAGAACACCAACTACGCAAGATTTTGCCCTAATAATGCGCCACGGTTACGAAACGGCAAAAATTACCGATATAGTATTAGGATAAATTTAAGCACGGACGCTCTTAACGTTTTTCTTTTTGCTATAGCGAACCAACTTAACATTGCGCTTTTCGGCTCGCAGATGAATTGCAAAAAGTAAAATCGTTGGAAAAGGAGAGCTTTAAATGATTAACAAAGTAAGCAATATGGCAGTAAGCCAAGCCAATTACGGTAAAAAACAAAGCTACGAAACCAAAGCAAAAACCGCAAAACAAGCAGACCAAGTGCAAATTAGCAACGAAGCAAAACAAATGCAAACAGGGCAATGTTTGCGTGAAGATTTGCGGCAAAACGGGTTTAATCTACGCTTTGCAATGTTGGAGATTGGCGGTGAAGATGTGCAGGTAATAGTAACCGCAACGGGCATTTGGAAACCAGACGGCGAAGGCAACCATACATTGTTAGACACATCAAAAGGCATTGCGGGCGTGGCACAATCATCAATTCACGAACTAGAGCATTTAAGCCTTATGTTACGCCATATGCCACCCGATTTTGTAAGCACAAGCGTATATAACAAAAGAAACAATCTAGTGCTTGACGAAAATATAGAAACCATCACAACCCAAACACAGCTAACATTTAAAGAACGTCTGCAACAATTTGTTGATGTTTTTGAAGCTATGCGTGAAGATTTTAACGGCAATGCGCAAATGCAATTTTCGCAAACTGCATTTAGACTGCTGTTAGATGGCGCAATAGGTCTAGCGGCGCAACTGATAAGAATAAATCTAGGCGAAGCAAACATAAATGAAGAAACAATAGAAGAAATACGCCTGCAATCCGAAGAACAACTTAACATCTTCGCCTCAACTTTTATAAATAATTTTAACCAACACGGCAAAGAAACCGCCTTTAACATAGCTTGGGCAACCTTTGGCATAGAAGATACAATAAAATAAAAAAAGCGGCTGATTGCCGCACAGACTGATGACAAACTTAATTTAAATGCAACACCAGTTAAAACTGGTTAAAAGTTGCGACTGTGAGTCGCTTGCAATAGGGCTCTCAGCCCAAATTTCTTAACTGGTTTTAACCAGTGTTTCTTTTTAAGGCTTTGTCTACAGTCTGAAGCGGCTGATTGCCGCATTTTTTATTTTATAGAAAAAGCAATATTGTTGGCGTGGTCGCCGCTTCTTTCTAGGTCGGTCAACATATCTACAAAGACAACGCCGCATTTTGGGTCGCAACAGTTGGTTGTCAGACGTTTTATATGGTTGTCAGCAAATTTTTTGGCTAGGTCGTCCACTTCTTGCTCTAGCGTTTTAACTTGCTCCAACTTGCCGTTATCTTGATTTTCAAAGGCTTCTAGGGCTTCGTCTGCAAGCCTTAATGTTATATCACTTAGCTCTTTAAGCTCGGCTTTTGCGGCATCAGATAGTTTTAATCCGTTGTCTACAATCATTATTGTATATTCTGCAATATTTTCTGCGTGGTCGCCTATACGTTCCATATCAGATGAAATGCGGAACATTTTACCTACCTTTTCGGCATCACCGCTGGATAGCTTTTTGTTGTTAATTTCTACTAACTTATTGGCTATTTCTTGGTTTAGATAGTTTACAATTTTCTCTACCTCAAAAACCCTTTCTGCTTTTTCGGTGTCTTTTTCAAAAAAGGCTTTTGTTGCTCTTGCTAGGTTTTTATTCGCTATTTTGCCTAAACGGGCAAGCTCCATATGGGCGTTATGCACATCAACCGACGCTGGCTGTGCTATTTTTGTATCCAAATATATTAGTTTTCTTTCATATGTTTCGTCATCTTCGTTTTTCTTTTGCGGTATAATTTTTTCAAGCAGTTTTGCAATAGGTGTTACAAAGCCCAAAAGCAAGGTCATTGTGGCAACATTGTATAGGGTGTGGAACATTGCCACTTGGCGGGCGGGGTCTGCCCACGTTGTTTCAAACCAACCCAAGATGGAAGGCACAAAGAATATTAGCAGACCAAAGACAGTGCTACCAATTATGTCATATGTTATATGAAAAACCGCCGCCCGCTTACTTTCACGGTTTGCAGGGATGGAAGCGATAAGCGTGGTTATAGATGTGCCGATGTTTGTACCTAATATAATAAATGCCGATGTTTCAAAAGGAATAGGCACACCAGCAACGTGCATTGCAACCAAAACACCAGTTGCGGCTGTAGAGCTTTGCACCGCCGCCGTAAACAAAAAGCCAGCTACAAGTGCTAAGAAGGGATTTTCAAAAGCAATTAATATATCGCTAAAGCCCGGAAGGCTTGCCAACGCCCGCAACGGGCCGCCCATTGTGGTAATACCAAAGAAAAGTATGCCAAAACCAAGCACAACATAACCAATATCTTTAATGCGTTTGTTTTTAAAAAACACATACATTATAACGCCGATAAATATAAAAACTGGTGCGTAAGCATCTATCCTAAAAGCCACCAATTGGGCAGATAATGTCGTACCCACATTTGCGCCTAATATAATGCCTATTGCCTGTGTTAAATTCATTAACCCCGAATTAACAAAACTAACCGTCATAACGGTTGAAGCTGTAGAGCTGTTTAAAGCAATTGTTGCGATAATGCCAACAGCAACGCCCAAAAACCTGTTAGAAGTGGCCTTTTGCAAAAAGCTCTGCAAACGGTCGCCCGCTATGGTTTGCAAACCGCTTGACATTATCCTCATACCAAACAAAAACAAACCCAAACCGCCTGCTATTAAAACTATGCTGTCTATACCCATATTAACCTCCGCTTTTGTGCTACAAACAATTCATTATAACAAAACCTGCGAAACAAATCAATATCAATTAATAATAAATCGACAAAATTATTTTGTGTGAAAAAACTGATAGAGGTTGACAAACTATCACCAAATGATGTACAATCAAATTAGCAGTATATATATACAACAACTCTATCATATTAATTAATACAAAGGAGATGTGAGCAACTATGTCAAACAACGGCACCGCAAGGACACAGAAGGCTAAAAAATTGCGAATACGGCAATCCATTTCTACACGGGTAACTATTTCTTCCATCGCTCTTGCTATGGTTTTTGGCGGCATCATAATCACTTTTAGTTACTTTATGTACTACAATGCATCCATTCGTCATCACCAACAAAAAGTAGAGGCAATTGTAAACTCGGTTTCAGGCGTTATTGATGCCGAACGTCTTTATCGTTCAGCAAATGCCAACATAACCGACGCATATTGGTTCGAGCTTACAAATTCTATGGGTGCTATTTTAGACATTAGCCCCACAATAGAATATTTGTACATCTTGCTTCCTTATAATGATGAAACTTGGATGTATTTTAATTCTGCTGTACGTATGGGCGAACCACCTAATGTTTATTTTAGACAAGTTGAAGAAGTTGGCGTATATGGTCCAGAACCTTTTTATGCTATGAACGAGCGGCGCACTGTTTCTACCGGCATTGAATATGCCGGCGAATGGGGTACTTTGCTTGGCGCATTTGCACCTGTTATTGACAGACAGGGTAATGTTGTGGGTATTGTTGGCGCAGATATTAGCGGAGAACAAATTACATCCACAGTACGCAATTATATAATAATCGCTTCTATTATATCGTTTACACTTTCACTTTTGCTTGGTATTATTTTACGTGTACGTACAATACGTGTATTGAAATATTCTTTTAGACGTATTTTGGATGATGGCAATTTATTAAATAATAGTCGGGAAGAATTTAAAGTACGTAATGAAGATAAAAATTCTAGCGAAATTACAGCGAAGCTATACACAAGTTTTGCGGATAACTACAATGGTTTTAACACATTGCTGGTCGATATTGAAAAAGCCGTACAGGCACATCTGCAAGGCCAAAGCTCTTATAGAATTGATGTATGTAACCACGAAGGTGCAAGATGTGATTTGGTAAACCAAATTAATGAAATGCTTGAATATTATCAAAATGGCATTACCGAGGTTGTAGATATTGTAAAGTCTTACGGCGAAGGCAATTTTGGCAATGAAGTTTACGACTTTAACGGAGAATGGGTTTGGGTAAGCAATTCTTTAAACGAGCTTAGGTCTAATTTTGCCAATATCGCATCAAGCGTTAAAATGATGGCGGATAGTGCGGCAGAAGGTAATTTTGATGTTACAATGGATGCTTCTACCTTTAAAGGTCAATGGTATGAAATGGCTCGCAGGCTTAACAAATTAATGAAGGCGGTGGAACTACCGCTTGAAGAAATAGAGCATAATGTTATTTTAATGAGCAAGGGCGATTTTACATTACTTGGTGATGTAGGACTTAAAGGTCGCTTTGACGTGGTGGGCAAAGCCTGCGATATTGCAAATGCAAATATTAGAGAAGTTATTGACGAAATTTCTAAAGTGCTTGCCAAAATCGCCGATGGCGACTTAACAGTTGGTATTCACGATGGATACTATATAGGCGAATATGCGCCAATTAGGGATGCATTAAAAACTATTTTAAAATCGCTAAACTACACAATGGCAGATATACAAACGGCGGCAGACAAAGTTAATGAAGGTGCAGAGCAAATTTCAGGTTCATCTATGCAATTGGCAACAGGTGCAACCATACAAAACGCCGCTATCGAAGAATTGTCAGCGTCTATCGAGCTTATACACACAGACGCTTTGCAGGCTAACAGCTCTGCAACATCAGCAAATGACACAACTACATTATCACGACAATTTGCTGACCGCGGCACAGAATCTGTTAGTTTGATGGTAGAAACAATGAACCGTGTGAAAGAATCCAGCGATTCTGTTTCAAAAATAATCAGCTCTATACGTAGCATTGCCTTCCAAACCAATTTGCTTGCGCTTAACGCATCGGTCGAAGCGGCAAGAGCCGGCGACCACGGCAGAGGCTTTAGCGTTGTTGCGGATGAAGTTAGAACACTGGCAGGACGTAGCCAACGCTCTGCGGCTGATACAGAAATTATTATTAAAGAAGATACAAAAATTGCAGATGAAGGCATAAAGGCAACACAAGACGTTGTAGAATCCTTTAACCTTATAGCCGATAATATTACGGAAATTTCAGAACTTATCCAAAATATCACCGATATTTCTGAAAAGCAATTGGATTCTATCTCGTCAATAAATGCATCTGTATCAGAAATTGCAAAGGTTGTAACAGAAACGACCGCAACAGCAGAAGAATCTGCGGCGGCTAGTGAAGAATTAAACCAGCAGGCTGATATGTTGCGCCAGAAAGTAGCTTTCTTTAAAATTAAATAGGCAATTAAAAAGGCGGCAAAATGCCGCCTTTTTAATTGCCTATACCAAAATTTGTTAGGAACATCCCATCCGGCACTTCGCCTTGGAAAATTGTATTTACCAGCGGCACACGGCGGGTTATCGGCACGGTTTCGCTTTGCAAAGGCACAACCACTTGCATAGAAGCGTCCACCGTCAACCAAACTTGAAAATTAATTTGGTTTATACCTGCGGATGTGAAAGATGTTTCGTATTCTACCGTCGCCTCGCCCGTTGGGACGATGTTAATGCGTATATCGGGCCCAATACTGGCAAAGATAGGTATGCCCGTAAGCATACCAAGGGGTACAGCAATTGGTGTTGGATGGTCAATTGACAGTTGTGTAGAAATATCAACAGCCAATTGTGCCGCCACTTGGTTAATGCGCATAGCGTCTATAGAAAGCGAATTTAACCGCCCTGCCCCGTCAAGGCTTTTTGTGTAAAAATCTTCGCTAACCAATCCAAATTGGGTTATGGTCGTGTTTATAGAATCGTTTATTATTTCGTTGATTATAGAAACCGAGCGTTGGTTGGCAATGGTTATTACGGCGGGCATTATTGCACGGTTTGCTATAATAAGCCCAAAGACGGCTATTGCGATAATTATTATCACAGCAAAACCAAGACCCCGTTTGGCTTTGCCCATTTTTGTACGCTTTGGACGTGGGCGGCGACCCATTGCAAAATACGGCTTATAAAACATTTTACACCTCTAATATTACGTTTTTATTAAAAGACTAGATTTTGGAAACAATGTATGCTATACTACTATATTACAGGCAAGAACAATTTACGATATAAAGGGGATGATGTATTTGAATTATTCTAGCGAAAACAATAAAAAGCGTATGAAAAAATACAAAAACCACGGTACAAAAGTGATTAATAAAGCAAGCCATTTGGTGTTGCGTGCGGTTATTGCCTTTGTGCTTATTGCCGTTGTTGCGGTGGCTGGTGCAGGTATTGGTTTTTATTTTTCGGTTATAGAAGGCGCGCAGGACGTTTCGACATTGCCACGTGGTATAATCGGCGGGGAACTTGACAGCGTTATTTTGGATGCCCACGGCAATGAAATTGCACGTCTTGATGCTGGTGTAAACCGCACTTGGGCAGAATGGGACGATATTTCTCAATATTTAAAAGACGCAATTGTAGCAATCGAAGACGAGCGTTTTTTCGAGCATAACGGCGTAGATATGCGCTCTATGGGTCGTGCTGTGTACGAAACTTTTTTGCGTGGCAACCAGCAAGGCGGCTCTACCATTACACAACAGCTTATCAAAAACCAAATAGGATTAATGCGCAATTCTGTCGAAAGCAAATTGCAAGAACAGGTAATGGCGGTGCAATTTGAAACTATGCTTGTGGAAGAATTGGGCAGTGTCGAAGCCGCCAAACAACATATTTTGCTTGAATATATGAACATAATATATCTTGGCGGCGGCAATAACGGCGTACAAGCGGCATCAATGTTTTATTTCGGCAAAAATGCCAGCGAGCTAACATTAAGCGAAGCCGCTGTAATTGCAGGCATAACGCAGTTTCCATGGAGCTATAATCCATCACGTTTTCCCGAAAACAATCGTTATAGAAAAGCCAATGTGCTTGACGCAATGCTACGTTTGGGCAAGATAACAGAAAGCCAACACCGTGAAGCGTTGGAGGACGATGTATACGACCGTATACAAGCCTTCCGCAGTGATGTTGACCCTAACGAGCATATTTGGTCATATTTTACAGAAGCGGTAATCGCTCAGCTTCGTGATGATTTGATGGAGCAGCAAAATCTTACTCGTGACCAAGCAAATCACCGCATTTTTCACGATGGTTTAACAATCTATTCAACAATGATTCCTGAAATTCAAGAAATCGTTGACAGAGAATATTTAAATGAAGCCAATTTTCCAACAAATGCAAGGGATTTTGAATATACATTACAGCTTAATGTTGATGTACGGAATACTACAACAGGTCGCATTAGGCACGCACAGCGTACATCCGCCCAATTTGGGCAAAGAATTACAAACCCAGATATGTTTGACACCTTTATAGAATGGGCTTTAAACGATATTATGGCAATGGATGATGTGCAACACGGGCAATATCGTTTTATAGCTATACCTCAACCGCAATCTTCTATGGTCGTCATCGACCATAACAACGGGCGTGTTGTAGCTATGGCAGGACAACGTGGCGAAAAACAGGCAAACCGCCAGTGGAACCGTGCAACACAGGCTACACGTCAACCTGGTTCTGTCTTTAAAATTTTTGCGTCATTTGCCCCCGCTATTGATTTAGGAATGATTACAGCCGCCACCGCTTTTGACGATACACCGAATATTATTTTCGACTACGGCTTGGGTCGCCATCGTGTTTGGCCTCAAAACTGGTGGGCTCCTTCTGGTGCAACACCTTACCGTGGACACACTACAGTGCGCCGTGCTATAGAGCAATCGTATAATATAGTAGCTGTTAAAAACTGGAATTATGTTGGTGGACCAGTGGCATTTAACTATCTGCAAAACTTCGGTTTTACAACCCTTGACCCAAGCGAAGCAAACAACGCCGCCGCTGTTTTAGGCGGACTTAACCACGGCGTTACAACCATCGAACTAACGGCGGCAATGGGTGCTATAGCCAATGGCGGCATATTGCATCAACCAATACTTTACACCCAAGTGCTTGACCGTGAAGGCAATATAGTTATCGACAACCGTGCGTTAGAGCCAACACAGGTAATAAACCGTGATACGGCATATTTGCTAACAGATATGATGCGCGACGTTATGAGAGGCGGAGGCACAGGTACCGCCGCCAACTGGGCGGGCAATATGGACGTGGCAGGCAAAACAGGTACAACGCAAAATGGACGTGATGTTTATTTTGTGGGTTATACACCATATTTTACCGCAGGCGTTTGGGTTGGACACGACGTTGCACGCAATTTATCGCTAATTGGCGGTCGCCCTGACGTACGTATTTTTAGCACAGTAATGCGCCAAATTCACCAAGACCTAGAGGTACGCCGTTTCGAGCGTCCGCCAGGCTTTGTTACAGCGCAAATTTGCATAGATTCTGGTGGCATACCCACGGCGGCGTGCCATAACGACCCACGTGGCGGGCGTATTCGTAGTGAGATTTTTATTGCAGGCACTGCACCTATGATTTCTTGCCATATTCATTTCGAGCAAGAAGTAGAAATCATCACAGGGCTACTGCCAGACCCGCAGTGGACACCAGCCGACCAAATAGAAACACGCACCTTTATACGCCGTGACCGCTCGTGGCTGGAAGTTGCAGGCAACGTAAGTATAACCGATGCGTGGCTGGAAGCACCAACACAAGTATCCACATTCTTTAACCCATTTGCGGATTATGATTATTATGATATTGACCACGGTCCACCAGACGATGACTATGACGAACCAGTTTATGGATACTGGGGCGAACCTGAAGATGAGCCTGCCGAACAAATCTTTGCCCCCGACAATCCCGTAACCCAGCCACCAACACAACCACAACAAACCGAGCCGCCCACACTACCCTTCACACTACCAAACATCGACCGCTCTCCAATACAATGGCCCGACCAATTGCCATAAACATAACAATTTCATCCCTATCAATATTTATTTAATAATAGCAAAAAAAATGCTTGACAACCTTGCAATGATATGATATTATGTTTGTCGATACTAACACCAACAAGCGGATGTGGTGGAATCGGCAGACACGCAGGTCTTAGAAACCTGTGCCTATGGCGTGGGGGTTCAAGTCCCTCCATCCGCATAAACCTTATAAATACGAGCTTCTCGGAAAATCAGTTGCTCGTATTTTTTTACTTTCTAAGTATAAACCTCGACAATTCTAACAAAATTCTAACAAGATAAATAATTCTAACAACCGATTTCTAACGATTGTAATTTTGCTTAGTGTATCAGCAATATTACCTTTTGCTTCCATATCCAAATACGTGTACAAGTTCATAGTTGTTTGTATGTCTTTATGCCTAAGCCATACTTGGATGTCTTTGAGGTCAAAACCTAAACTTTTTAGAAAGCTCGCAGACGAATGTCGCAAATCGTGAAATCGAATGTGCGGCAAGTTATTATTCTTAAGCAATAACCTAAAATGTTTACTAACATAACAAGGCAGTAATACCTCGCCATTTAGCTTAGTAAAAATATAGTCCTCATCCACATAATCATTTGGTTGTAGGACTTTGTGTTCGTCTTGTTTCTTTTTCAATTCTAAAAGACGAGAAATTACCCGTTCGGGCATTGGAAATGCGGCGTGGCTTGCTTGATTTTTGGTTCTATCTAGCTTGTGGACATTTTTGTTGGTTCTAATGGCTGTATGTTCGATGGTAACTGTTTTTTCTTCAAAATCAACCGCACCCCACTTTAAGCCCAAAACCTCACTTCTTCGCAATCCGTAAAACACAGTAACCAATAGAAAAACTTCTAATGGGTCGCCTTTTGAAACTTCCAAAAGTTGTTCAATCTGTTTTTCGTTATAGAATTTAGCGCCTGTAAACTTCTGCGCTTTAGGTTTTTCTATACAACTAACAGGATTGAAAGGTATTATGTTTTGCTTCACTGCACTATTTAAGCATTTTGAGATGTTATCTAAATGCCTTCTAACTATGTTTGGAGAGAGTCCTTTCTTGCAGAGACGATTTTGGCTCCGATAAGAGGATACCCCTATAATTTCTTGACCTTCGCAATTTCAAATAATTTGTGGAAAAAGAGTCTGTATTTCCTCGGACCTGTTGACAAATCCCCAAAAACCCTTCCCAAATCCCCAAAAATATACTATAATTAGTATATTGGAGGGGATTTTATGATGGGAAGAAAAGACGGTCAAATGCAACTTATAGCCATAAATTTAGAAACTCTTGTACCCGAAAATCATTTACTGCGCAAGATAAATCAGCTCGTAGATTTAAGTTTCATTTATGATAAACTGACACCTTGCTACTCGAAAAAGGCCGCCCCTCCATTGACCCTGTTTTGCGGGTTTGATTTATGGGATAAAGTTCCTGACCATTCACTTTTTAGCCAAAACCGCAGACGTAGGTTTGGTGATAGCAGCGTTTTAGTAGAAATTTTTAATCATATCGTTAGGGAGTGCATTCAAAAAGGAATAGTTACAGGTGAAGCCGTTGTTAGCGATGACTCGTTCGTTCCTGCTAATGTTGCGTCATATAGCTTTGAAAAAGTCACCAAAGAAGTAGAGCAAAGCTGTATTCATTACCTAGATGCTCTTGATGAAGAGTTGCATAAGCAAGTCGTGTACAAGAAGTCAACCCCCGTAGCCAAAGAAAAGACCATCCCCAAAAGCACTACCGACATAGACTGCGGATATAGCAGTCAAGAAAACAAAGGGGGCTTTGGATATTTGGCTTAAACTATCGTTGATGCGGATAGCGGCATAGTTTTGAGCATTGATTGTTATCCTTGTAAATCAGCGTGAAAGCAACATTATCCTAAAACATATCAACAAGATTTAAGAAGAAGTTGGTGTCGATATTGATAAACTAGGCTTGGATGCTGGGTATAATGTAGGTGCTGTGCATTGCAGTCTTGAAATATTGGGCATCGTAGGCTACGTTAGCTGTATTGATTTTAGCTATGATATTTTGAAGCGAGAAGTCAGTATATCCCTGCATTAGATTGTTTTAGGTGTCCCGAGAACAAAGACTTGCAATTCATAAAGCTCATTTACAAGAAAACCTCGCAAAACTACTATCGCCTATATAAGATGTCAAAAGACGATAGAAAATCTTGTATAAACTGCGAACATCATAGACAATGCCCTTTTTCATACGGAGAAAAACGCATCAATGTTAGTCCCTTCTACCCTTCATTCTATCGAAATCGTGAGCGTTATAAAACTGACGAGTATAAATCAATGAAGCGACTTAGGGGTATATGGTCAGAAGGCACTTTTGCCGCCTTAAAAAGAGAGTACAATCTAAATCGAGCCAAGAAAAGAGGCATCCATCGCATACACGAGGAATGCCTCCTATCGGCATTGGCTTTAAACTTGAAACGTATAGCAAAGGCAATGAATAGGCTGAAAATATCGTCGAATCTACCTGATTTTTTTATTGTATTTTTAGTGAACAGAGCTGCAAATGTCAGAATTTCGTATTTCGGATTGGTGGCGTGATGGATTTGTCAACAGGTTCGAGTAAATACACTTCCCAGAAAAGTTTTTGATTTGCGACCCCATATGAAATGCAGGGTAACATATAAAGCTAAAACTTTGTATCTCATACAACAATGTCAATCAAAAAGCAAATATAGTGTACTTAGCCTCCTACTTTTATGCAAGTCGAGTCATTAGCCACAACTTTAAGGGGTTGTTTCTCAATTCAAGAAATTTTGGAATTATGCTCTTTATCATACAATCAAAAGACGCTTCTCGTTCTCACTTGGTATTCCTTTTGCTATTGATAATATAGTTTGGATTATTCCATTATACCCTTCCAAGTGACAGTGCAGACTTGACTGCAAAGGAGTGTTGCGTTCACTCGCCATCAGTTTTTCGCTCTTAAAAAAATGTTCGATATCCAGCGATGCTGCAATTTCCGTCATTTCTATGACTTTGTCAAAAAAAACTGCTTTCCCGGTCTCAAGATGCATCAAGTTCATTATTGCTGCCGTTCCAATGTATCCATGGCATACTATTTTGATGGGTTTTATCAACTAGGATTGGAAAGAACCGATTTGACGGTTACGATGATTTAACTATAAAGCCGTTTGCATCTGCATACAAAAACAGGTGCAAACGGCTCTAACTTGCATCTTCATTCCATCCTACTGTTGCTTCTGCGCTTCTGCGAAGTCTCGCAGTGGGACGTGGGTGTTTGGGATTGGGGATAGACCTAGGGGGTCTATGAAGCGACGTATCGTTACCGATCCAAGCCAACAGAATCAATCTTGTATGTACCGAATTCATCAAGTATAATGACAAATACAAATCTTGTGATTTCAAAAGGGTCTATGCCTTCAATGGTTGTTACATATACAACAAACCTTTCTATAGCTGGATTTGTACTTTCGAATATAGTACGCATATAATTTCTGTTTACTCTTAAAAATGGACTGTAGCTCCTATTAAACCAAGAATCATATATTGTGCCACTGCCGCTACCATATATTAAAAAATTTTCGGTAAAAATTGTGTTTAAATCTATATCGTTTTTATCATCTCTTTGATAAATTATTCTCAGCGTTCTGTTAATCAAATTGATCATCGCTTCGTTGGTTTCTTTGTCGAAGTCCCTGTTGTGTCTAATACGATTCTCGAAGTTAATCACTATGTGTTCCGGTAGGCTAAAAACAGAAAGTAGCACAGCACCGACACCAAGGGCAATCAGGCCGATTCTCACAAGCCTTTTATGGTTTTTCATACCCTCAATCCTTCCCTTCTGACATATTGTGATATTGGTTAAGTACCGGTGAGTTTAGTTCTTAACGGCATCTCATCTGCAGAGATGCCGTTAAGAAGATATTTTAACTACCACATACTTTCTATTGGCGACCACGGTGAATTTGTATCTACAGGAGAAACCTCATTGTGAGGCACAGGAATAGATTGAATAGTAGGTCGCGGCGCATTGTTGTACAAATAAGTCAATATACCCAAAGCTATGCTTTCTCCGATAAGTCTTTGGTTATCTGAATTTATCAAAAAACGTATGTCGCCTCCCATATATCCTGTTTCTGTTATAATCGCAGGCATTTGTGTATATCGTCCTGTAACTACTTGTTCGCCCAATTCAATTCCTAAATCTCGAAGACCCGTCATAGCAACCACCGCATCATTAACAGTTTGTGCAAGTTCTCTACTCTCTTCAAAAAAGGGATTATTTGGATGATGTAAAACTTTTGTACCCCTATTGAATATATTGCTACTGTTTAGGTGAATGCTCACGAATACATCTGCCTCAAAATCGTTAGCCATATCTCTTCGAAGATCGAGTCCTACATTGTAATCTCCATAGCGTGATTGTGCTACATTTATACCAAAGGACTGCAAAGTATCATTTACATGACCAGCAATCGACAGGGCTATGTCCTTTTCATCAAAGAACCTAATTTGCATAGCACCGATTGGCGGGAACAGCAAGCCAGGCATTGTATTGATTTGAGCGAAGCCACGCGCTCCACGTTCAGAGCCTCCGTGTCCAGGATCCAAAAACACATTCAAACCTTGAAACACACTCAAATTCTCAAAGGGATGATTTATTTGAGGGCTTGGTGGCGCAGCTGGCGCAACAAAGCTCATCAGGTTAATGTTGCCGCCATTAACATTTGCAACACTATGGTCAAATATGCTCTGATGCCTTTCAAGGCTAATCCCATTTGTCAACAGCAAAATAAATTTGCCCATTTTCGGCGTTTAAATTTTGTAGGTTAATGGCGTAGGCTGTAGCCTAACCTTTGTTTTCCTCAAAGAGTGTGTTGATGGCTATTTCCTTTTTCTTC
>WRBJ01000016.1 GCA_009784615.1 Defluviitaleaceae bacterium
CTTGTCGGGTGGGGTTTCCCTAGAAAAGACAACCCACCACGACAAGCACCCGCTCCAGTCCGAAGACCTAAGTGTAGATTAACACACTTCAGGTCTATTTGTCAAGCATATTATTATCAGTCTATTGCGGGCTGATTTTTTATTTATATTCACCATATACCCTTGTCGCATCTCAAAGGGTCATCAATGACAACAATGACAAATGACAACAGTTTTGCCAATCATATAAATTTTAACACTTTACAAAGCATAATTTATGTGATAAGATGTTGTTAAGCAAAGTAACAAGCAAAGGACTGATAAGATGAGGATACAGCGTGTAAGCGAAAATCAAATAAAATTTACATTAACAACTAGCGACTTGTTGCAAAGAAATATACAAATACACGAGCTTGCCTATGGTTCGCCAAAAGCGCAAGGGCTTTTTCGCGAGATTATGAGCCAAGCCGCCAGCGAATGTGATTTTCACACATCGCCCAACACGCCGCTTATTATCGAAGCAATACCAACCGAAGATGGTATTATGGTTATAGTTACAAGGCTGGAAAGCATTAGTGATATGGAAGAGCGTTTTGGCTATCCGCCTATTTTAGGACAGCTTAAAAAAATATCTATGGGTTTCCCAGATGTGCCGCCGCCTATTACGCTACCTTTTATACCACAAGTAGAGCCTTTTATACCAAAACAAAAGCCATACGTAGGCAAAAAAAACAACAAAATATCAATTTTTATTTTTGAAAATTTAGACCAAACCGCCGCCGCTTGTCTGCGCATTTTCGGCGCATACAAGGGCAATAGTAGCCTTTATAAATACAAAGGCGAATATCACCTAGCTATCAGCACATCAAACAAAAAACTATCGCAATCACACGAAAATATATTGAAAGAATACAGTTTAAAATCTTCTACCCAAGAAATGTCCAAAAACTATCTGGTCGAACACGGCGAAGAAATCATCCCAAAAAATGCCGTAAATTTGCTTGCATCATATCTAGGTTAAATAAACCCGCATTGGCGGGTTTATTTTTTGTTTTGCACAGCGGAAGTGCAAGGTTTCAAAACAGGTCTGCTGCATCTGCCTATAGCTAACGTCCTCTCAATCAGTGAATGACTGCGTCCCAAAACTCGGTGAAGCATCGAGCTTTTGTGACTTGCATTCACTGTTTCGAGGTTCGTTCGCTATAATTAAAATAACGTCAATTGCTCCGTTTCTGGCATTCCATCTAGCACGCCATTATCTTTAAGCAACTGCACCACCGTCTTGTTAATATTTGTGCGGGTTTTAAGGTCGTCTATCGAATAAAATTCGCCTTGGGCCCTTGCCTCCACAATCTTTTGCGCAACGGTTGCGCCCAGCCCTTCAACAGAGCATAATGGCGGCATTAAGCCGTTTTCGGTTATAATGAACTTATCAGCACTAGCGGCGTATAAATCAAGCGGAGCAAAATTAAGTCCACGAGCATACATTTCTAGCACCACCTCTAAAAGCCCCAGCGACTTTTGCTCTTTTTGCGTTGCATCCTTGCCAAGCCCGTTAATGCGATACATATGACCCTTTGCCACATCACGCCCTTTGCACATCATTGCATGCGAAAATTCATCAGACTTTACCGAAAAAGCGGCGGCATAAAATGCCATTGGATGATGTATTTTATAATACGCAAAACGCACCGCCTGCATAACATAGGCAACGGCGTGTCCTTTTGGGAACATATACGCAATTTTGCGGCAACTATCAACATACCACTGCGGCACACGATGGGACAGCATTAGTTTTTCTTCATCTTCTGTAACACCTTTACCCTTACGTACTTTTTCCGTGATGTTAAAAGCGTCTTTTTCTGTCAATCCCTTTGAAATCAAGTATAACATAATATCATCACGTGTAGAAATAATTTCCTTTAGCGTGAGCTTCTTTTCTCTTATAAGCTCTTGCCCATTATTAAGCCATACATTTGTACCGTGAGAAAGTCCAGAAATTCGCACCAAATCAGCAAAGCTGGTCGGACCTGTTTCTGTCAACATTCCCCGCACAAAATCCGTACCAAATTCGGGAAGCCCTAGCGAACCTGTTTTTAAGCCTGTTTCACGTTCACTAATGCCCAATTTTTCGGGACTTCTAAACAGTGATAATGCGCCTTTATCACCCAAATCAATAGTTAATGGGTCAACACCTGTAAAATCGTGCAATAGTTTTAAAATGGTCGGCACGTCGTGTCCTAACAAGTCTAATTTCAAAAGGTTTTCGTGTATAGAATGATAGTCAAAATGTGTTGTAATTACATCACTTTTTGCATCATTAGCAGGGCGTTGTATTGGCGTAAATTCGTATATCGACCGCCCTTTTGGCACAACCATAAGCCCGCCGGGATGTTGCCCTGTGGTGCGCTTTATGCCCTCGCAGCCAACCGCAAGGCGGTTAATATGTGCATTTCGCTCTACCCTATTGTGCTGTTCCAAATACTTTTTAACATAGCCAAAGGCGGTTTTGTTGGCGACCGTAGAAATGGTTCCCGCTTTAAATACATAACCTTCGCCAAGCAATTCCTCTGCATATTGGTGCGCTGTTGCTTGATATTCTCCGCTAAAGTTCAAGTCAATATCCGGCTCTTTATCTCCGTCAAATCCCAAGAAGGTTTCAAATGGAATAGAATGCCCTTCCTTTATAAACAGTTCGCCGCATTTCGGACAATTAGCATCGGGCATATCGCAACCGTGCGCCCCTGCATATTGTTTAACAATATCGGAATCAAAATCAGAATACTTGCAAGCCTTGCAATAATAATGCGGCGAAAGCGGGTTAACCTCTGTAATATCCGCCATAGTGGCCACCAAAGACGAACCGATAGACCCACGGCTACCCACCAAATAGCCATCTTGCATTGACTTTGCAATCAGCTTTTGTGCAATAATATACATAACAGCAAAACCGTTTTTAATGATAGAACCAAGCTCTTTGCTTATGCGGTCGTGTACAATTTGTGGCAACTGCTCGCCATACATACTTCTTGCTTTTGCCCAAACCATTTCTTCAAGCTCTTTGTCAGAGCCTTCGATAATAGGTGGATATGTACCCTTTGGAATAGGTCGTATGCCGTCATCAATACTATCCGCCATTACGTTTGTGTTTGTAACAACAAGCTCGTATGCCTTTTCTTCGCCCAAATAGGCAAATTCTGCAAGCATTTCGTCAGTGGTGCGAAAATACAGCGGGGCTTGCTCTTTTGCATCTTTAAAGCCCTGCCCCGTCTGTATAATTTCACGGTAAAAGCTATCGTTAGGGTCCATAAAATGCACATCACAAGCCGCAATTATAGGTTTGTTATAGGTTTGAGCATATTCTACAATCTTTTTGTTTATGTTTTGTAATACTTCAACACTTTCAACCTCACCCTGACGTACTAAAAATTCGTTGTTGCCTATAGGTTGAATTTCAAAATAATCGTAAAAATGGGCAATTTCTTCAATAGCTTCTTGCGGGCGGTTTTCCTTAACAGCAGAATATAGCGCACCTTGCTCGCAAGCCGTGCCAACCAAAAGCCCTTCACGCAAGGCAATAAGCTCGCTTTTTGGTATGCGTGGATAACGGTTGTAATGCTCTAAATGCGACTTTGACACAAGCTCGTATAAATTACGCATTCCTATTTGGTTTTTAACTAATAGCGTAGCATGCTTAGGTCTTAAAGTTTTAACGTCAATTTCTTTAGAATAGCGCAGGTTTATCATATCAAGCGTATCAATACCACGTTGTTTTAAAATTTCTATTTGCTGTGAAAATATTTGTGCCAAAACATTGGCATCGTCGCTTGCTCTGTGATGGCTTTCTTGCACAATTTCGTGATGTTTTGCCATAGCCGCAAGCCCGTGGCGTGGAAGGTTAGGAAACAACGCACGTGATAGCTGTAACGTACAAAGGTACGGATTATCTACAATATGCCCTAACTGCCGCCCTATATGCTCTACAAAGCCCATATCAAAATCGGCATTATGTGCCACAAGCACCGCATCACCTACAAAATCAAGAAACTTTGGCAAAACTTCAGTTATTTTTGGTCGTCCTACAAGCATATCGTCCGTTATATTGGTCAACTTAATAATTTCTAGCGGTAAATCTTGCTCGGGGTCAACAAAAGCGTGAAAAACTTCACCAATAACACCGTTTCGCATACGTACCGCACCTATTTCTATAATCGTGCAATGCTCACGGTTTAACCCCGTTGTTTCAATGTCAAACACAACAAAATCATCGGACAACTTCGCATTTTTAGGACGTGATGCAATAGACACATCCAAATCATCCACAAGATATGCTTCCATACCGTAAATAACCTTTATGCCGTGCTTTTCTGCCGCTGCCATAGCGTCTGGGTATGCTTGCACCACGCCGTGGTCGGTTATCGCAACAGCTTTATGACCCCATTTTGCGGCACGGGCAATTATCTCCTTTACAGGTGTCATACCATCAAGCGCAGACATATTTGTATGCAAATGTAGCTCTACCCGCTTTACATCGGCATTATCCATACGTATTTCTTCTGTCATCTCGCCAGATGCTATTTTATTTATAATAATGGTAATTTCACCTGAAAATTTGTCGTTTTCTACACGTCCTGCAACCTTTATAACTGCGCCGACTTTTAGCAGATGCTCCTGCTCGGCAACCTTGTCCTTGCTAACAAAATGCTTTAGGGTTATAGAGCTTTCATCGTCTGTAATTTCTATCGTATATATGTACATCGTACCTTTTCTTACCTCACGTGCCTCGCTTTTAAAAATGCGGCCAACCACAATGACTTCGTCGTTTTCAAAAAAATCACTTTTAAGCGGGCGTGTTTCACCGCTTATTGTCGATACTTTTTTAGACGATTGCCTGCTGTAGCCATTATCATTTCCGTTGCCGTTACGCCTTGGTGTTTCAGCTGGTGATTTATAGGCAACATCACGTACAATTGGTTGCGGTTCGGGTTCATATATAGGTACAATTTTAACAGAGTTTAGCATATCCATTTTAACCGAAAGTGCATCTTCCAACAAAACAACACCATCAGGCGTTGCTGGACTTGTTAATTGCAAACGCACCTCTAACCCTTTAACGCTGGTAAAATAACACACATTCTCGACAATAGCGTGAAGCAAAGCAGGCTCGAAATTCCCCGTTAAATCCAGTTTTGCAAAGACATCCATAAACTTTCTTTCCATATTACTTTTCACCTCAAATTTACTGATTTTGCGCCGCTCTATATTCTACAATCTCTCTCATTAAATCAATCGGCAATGGCTCTTTATACGGAAACTGCACTGCACCCTTTGATGTTTTATAACCCATCAATTTATTTTCAAAGGCAACAATCCCTTCGGGTGTAGGATAAAAGCCGATATGCGCCTTCATTGCGGCATAATGCACCAATACCTTGCCACTTAAATCAAAGGTGGGCATACGATAACAAATTCGCTCTGTAGCATCAGGCACAACATCCCGCACCATAGCACGTATTTCTTGCAATCTTTGTCTAGCTTCCCCATCAAATCCGTTAATATAAACATCTATTTCATTCATAACAAACCACTCCAATCTTTAGGCTATATTATAGCACAAACATTCTACGATTTCAAAAAAACTTTTTGCTAAATTGGCATTGTATGCAATATCGTTTTGTGATATAATCGTTAGAAATATATAAGGGGGTAGTTTTAGTGCGTTTGAATGCGTTTTGGCTTAAAATTATTGCTGTTTTTGGTATGATTACTAATCATACAGTTATTGCGTTGTGGGAGGTTTTGCCTTGGTGGCTTGCCGCACCTATGTATGCCTTGGGCGGTTTAACCTTCCCTATTATGGCTTTCTTTGTTGTAGAAGGCTACCGCAACACATCAAACCTTACAAAATACATAATGCGCCTTGCTGTTTTTGGTATTATTGCGGCGTTTTTTCATCCTCTTGTTTTCGGTATGATTATATTTAATATTTTGTTCACTATCATTGTTGGTCTTTTATGCCTTGTTATGTACGACAAAATGCAATCACGCCCTCTGTTTTGGGTGCTTTTCTGTCTTATAGTCATAGGTACGGCAATGTTTGATTGGGGAATTTACGGCGTAGTTATTATTTTGCTGATGCATATTATCCGCAACGAAAAAACCCGCCGCACTTTGCCTCTTATCATCATAGGCTTGTTTATGCTTTCTTCGTCTTTGATGATGGTTTTAAGTATGTGGGCATTAAATCAAACCCCCGATGGATTTTTTGTAGAAATTCTTGCTAAATTTGGTCTTAATGATATGGAATATTTGTGGGTTACATCCACCTTTGGAATAGGCATACTTGTTGCGGCGTTTTTGCTCAAGAATTTTAATGGCGAACGTGGTCACCGTGCAAAATGGCTGTTTTACATAATATACCCTCTTCACTTGGCTATAATCGGCGGCATAGCCTTTGCGCTAGGGTTAATTGATTTAAGCGTGTTTAACATTTTTGGTATTATAGGACTTTAATAAAAAAATAGATGGCTGAATCAACAGCCATCTATTTTTTTAAAAAACTTAAAACTCTTTTGTTGCCGCGTTCATAAGCGATGAACGGAAAGTTACTTTTTTAATAGGCAATTTGTCTTTAAGCAGTTCGTAAAAAAGCTCGCACAAATTTTCGCAGGTAGAAACTTTTTTCGTTACAACTATGCGGTATTCTGGATAAGACCAAGCTAACTCGTGGTCAATTTTTTTAAGCGGAACACAATATGCTGGGTCGTTGATAATGCCTTCTTTTTCGTATGTAGACAACATCGCTTCAAGCAAGGGGTCGCCTTCTTCAAACAAAGTTGCGTGGTGAAAATGGTCGGCTACTTCCCAAGCAATTTTTTGCGCTTCTTTACAAGGAAAAGCAAAACCAGTTTCGGGGTCTACGGTATTTTCAAGCTCTAATGTAAGCAACCCCGAATGGCCGTGTAAATGTTTTGCCTCTCTTTTCCAGTTCATAAACCTATGGGCATACTGAAAATCAAGAGTAACTATTGACCTGTACTTGTTTGACATATCTTCATCTCCTTAATCGGCTACATCTTTGTTGCACTTTTTGCAAATGCCACGAAGTGTTAGCTCTATTTTATTAATACTAAAATCAGGAAAAGGCAATAACTTCTCATTTAAATCAAAATATGGCACGTCGATAATTTCTTTACAACTTTCGCAAACAAAATGATAATGCTTGGTATTGTTATGGTCAAAACGGGTAGCACCATCAAAAACACCAATCGAAATAATTTCGCCGCTTTTCGTCGCAACATCAAGATTTCTGTAGACAGTTGCCTTACTTATTGCAGGATGTTTTTTTGCAATAAGTAAATACACATCTTCCGCCGTTGGATGAATTGCAAGTTCGCTAACTGCTTCAAGAATTATTTGACGTTGCACCGTATTTCTCATTAAACATTTCGCCCTTCCATTATTCATATCTATTATTATATAGTAATCATTCCTATTTGTCAAGAACTTTTTTCAAGTTTTCTTAAATATTTTTTTAAAAATAAAAAAGCCCCAAAATGCCGTCTGCCTCATTTTGATTCCTAGCATAAGCCAGGTGGGTTTCCTCTTGGTGGCTTTTGACTTCCTCTGCGGTCTTGCGGCAAAAGCCGCAGGAGCGAATAATTGAGGCCTGTCATACACCGCCGAATACGGAATCCCTTATCGAAAATGTAGGTTCAAAATAAAGGTACGCGCACATTTCAGGGATTGTAATTTATCTTTCGTTTTTAGATACTTGCTTTTCTACCCAAGCAACATCTTCTTGTTCCATTTCTGCAATCAAATCACTAATAGCCATATTTAAATCAATTTCGCCGTTTCGCAATCTAAGCAACAAGGTTAGGCGTCTTTTTTGGTCGACTTGTATTTCTTTATAACCTAGCATAATTCACCCTCATCGACTGTAGCTAATGTATTATGAATTAGTTTTTGTCGGTCACAACACCATTATACACGAAACCTGCCTCGCAGTCAACAGTAATTGTTGTGTTATCGTGTAACATATCAACAATATTTACATCGGTGATAATAAGCGGCTTTTTAAGGGCTTTACAGGCAATTTCTGCGTGGCTTTGGTCGACACCTGCATCTGTGCCAACTATTACCGCCCCTGATTTTCTAATATAATCCATCATATTGTTATTGGTAGTTGCAGCTATTAAAATATTTCCTTCATAGAATTTTTTATCCTGCACTTCTTCTGTCGGGCGAAAAATAACTGTTTTGCCTGATGTAACGTATTTACCATTGCCCTTGCCTTTAACAAGAACATCGCCAACAACGTGTACCTTTACAAGATTTGTGGAGCCAGAAACACCAACAGGCACACCAGCCACAATTACCATAATATCGCCATTTTTAACAAGTTCGGCATCCACGGCGGCTTTAGCTGCAACCTCAAATAAAGCGTCATCGCTATGAACCATACTTGTTATAGCGGGCGTTATTCCCCATAGCAACGACATTTGCCGCCGCAAAGTTTCTGTGGTAGCAACGGCTATTGCAGAGCAATTAGGGCGGAATTTTGCAACCATACGTGCAGTGAAGCCCGATTTTGTGACAGTTGCGATACAACTTGCGTTAAGGTCTGTTGCAATGCTTGTTGCGGCGTGGGTTATTGCGTTTGTTATATTCATTGCGTTTATAGAGCGTCTGCGGGACGCTTTTGTATGTGTCCCCTGCCCTTCGGCTTCACGGGCTATCCTATCCATCATCTTCACAGCTTCTACAGGATATGCGCCTTTTGCGGTTTCGCCTGATAGCATTAATGCGTCCGTGCCATCAAAAATGGCGTTTGCAACGTCATTAGCTTCTGCGCGTGTAGGTCTTGGGCTGTTTACCATACTTTCAAGCATTTGCGTTGCTGTTATAACAGGTTTACCAACAGAATTACATTGTTTTATCATATGCTTTTGGATAAGCGGTACTTCCTCTGGCGGAATTTCAACGCCCATATCACCACGTGCAACCATTATTGCGTCAGCTACTTCTAAAATGCTTTCAAGATTATTAACACCTTCACGGTTTTCGATTTTAGCAATGATAAGAATTTGCTCGCCGCCGTTGTCGTCTAAAATTTGACGTATTTCTAAAACATCCTTTGCCGTGCGTACAAAACTAGCCGCAACAAAATCAAAACCGTGGGTTATGCCAAATTTAATATCGGCAATATCTTGCTCGGTCAAACTGGGAAGGCTAACATAGGCTTCAGGTAAGTTTATGCCTTTATTGTTGCCCAATATACCGCCATTTATGGCAACAGTTTCTATATCTCCATTATCACATATATTGGTAACACGCAATTCTACCAAGCCATCATCCACCAATATTTTTGAACCAACATTCAAATCTCCCGCCAAATTAGGGTATGTTACAGATACGATATTTTGGTCACCCTCAACATCTGCCGCTGTCAACACAAATTTCTGCCCTTTTTTAAGCTCAATTTCACCTTCTTTAAAGGATTTAATGCGTATCTCTGGGCCTTTTGTATCCAAAACAAGTGCAACAGGAGCACCAAGCTCCTCACGGGCTTGCTTCACCTTTTTTACAGTAGCGGCGTGACTTTTGTGGTCGCCATGCGAAAAGTTAAGACGACAGGCATTAGCCCCAGCCTTTATTAATTCTTTAATTGTATCCTTTTCCCACGAAGCAGGTCCAATCGTTGCAATGATTTTAGCTTTTCTTAACATTCATCTTCCTCCTTATAATCACAGGCTATTTTAATACAACGGCATCATCGCCGAGAATGTCTTGTAAAGTAGCAATTAGTGCTTGACTTTCGGCATTTATCCAATGTTCTAATTTTAGACGCAAGCGGCTTTTTGTGGCTTCGTCATAGATGACAACAGGAGTCGTGCCGCCGTAGCGTGAAAGTCCTTCTAATAAATCCTGCGGAGTTAAGCCGCTTTCTGCTGGGATTTTTAGCCAAAGTGTTTTTTGGCTATTGTCATCAGGTTGCAAAAAGCGAATTTTTTCACATATAACCGAACCTGCCTGGTCTTCTTTTGCCGAAACTTTACCGTCAATCAACACGACTTGCCCATTATTAAGCTGTGTCGCAACTTCTTGATAAATGGCTGGAAAAACAACTACCTCAAGGTAACCATACAAATCTTCAATAGTTAAAAAGCACATCGGTATATTATTTTTTCTAGTGTAAACGATATTTTTTTTGGTAATAATGCCACCCACAACAACCATTTGCCCATCTTTCAAGCCTTCATCGTCAGGCGAAACGCCAATTGCGGCATCCTCTATACCATCATTATCTTCAACCATAAAATCACGGCTGTATGCGTTGACAAAATTACGCATTTGCGAATCGTATGCGTTAATAGGATGTCCGCTTACATATATCCCCATAACATCCTTTTCGTCTGCAAGCATTTTTTCAATCGTATATTCTGGCATTTCTGTCAAAGGGTCGCTAACAAGCTCTGTTTTAGGTTCTTTTCCGTGGTTTTCGATACCAAAAGCCATATCCATCAAAGACATCTGCCCAGCCATATTTTGTTTTTTGCTATTAGAAACAGATGTCAACAAACTTTCATAAATAGCTATATACTGGCTACGTTTGCCGCCAAGACTTGTTAATGCGCCTGCTTTTATAAGCGATTCCAGCGAACGCTTGTTCATATCACCGTCAACAACACGATTTAAAAAATCTGTAAGCGACCTAAAATCTCCGCCTTTTTCACGTTCACGCACTAAAGTGGCAACTGTAGGGCGACCCAAATTTTTAATAGCGTTAAGCCCAAAGCGTATTTGATTATCACCAACCACGGCAAAATTTCCAAATGACTGATTGATGTCAGGCGGCAAAACCTCAATGCCTAGCTTTTTACATTCTCCTAAATATTCAGCCACTTTTGATGTTTGCCCCATAATAGATGTAAGAAGTGCTGCCATATATTCGGCGGGATAATACATTTTTAACCACGCTGTTTGATAGCCAACAGTGGCATATGCTACGGCATGCGCTTTATTAAAGGCATATTTCGCAAAATCTGCCATCTCGTACCAAATTTGCTCTGCAACCGCTTGCGGTATACCATTTGCAATACACCCAGCCACTTCACCCTCTATGCCGTGTATAAAAAATTGCTTTTCTTTTGCCATTACTTCGTTATTTTTTTTGCTCATTGCACGGCGTATAAGGTCGGCACGTCCCATTGAATATCCCGCTAAATTACGCACAATTTGCATTACTTGCTCTTGGTAAACGATAACGCCATATGTTTCTTGCAAAATCGACACAAGCGAAGGATGTGTATAAGAAACTGCCGCACCCAAGTTTTTGCTACGAACATATTTAGGAATAAATTCCATAGGTCCTGGTCTAAAAAGTGATATACCCGCCGTTAAATCTGCAATGCTAGTGGGTTTTAGTTCTTTCATAAAGCTAGTCATCCCGCGGCTTTCTAACTGAAACATTCCCTCGGTTTTGCCAGCAGAAATAGCGTCAAACACTTTTTGGTCTTGCGTATCTATCTTATCTAGGTCAATTTTTACGTCATATCTACGTGCCACTTCGTCAATCGTATCTTTTATTACAGTAAGCGTGCGAAGTCCCAAAAAGTCCATTTTAAGAAGCCCCAGCTCCTCAAGCGTATCCATTGTAAATTGCGTTGTAACTACGCCGTCATTAGTTTGCAACGGCAAATACTCCGTCAGCGGTGCGTCAGAAATAACCACGCCGGCGGCGTGTGTTGAAGAATGACGAGGTAGCCCTTCCAAGCGGCGTGCCATATCAATCAGCTCTTTTGTGCGTGGGTTTTCCTCATATTCCCGCCTTAAACCCGCCTCGCGTTGTAATGCTTTGTCAAGTGTAATACCAAGCGCAAATGGTATCATCTTTGCGATAGCGTCTACCTCGGCATAAGGCATACCCATACCACGCCCAACATCCCTAACAGCCGCTTTTGCGCCCAATGTTCCAAAGGTAATAATCTGTGCTACGTGGTCTGCTCCATATTTATCTACAACATAATCAATAACCTCTTGCCGTCTTTCATAGCAAAAATCTATGTCAATATCAGGCATAGAAATACGCTCTGGATTTAAAAACCGCTCGAAAAGGAGATTGTATCTAATTGGGTCTACATTTGTAATGAGCAAGGCATATGCCACAATGCTTGCCGCAGATGTGCCACGACCTGGACCTACCGAAATACCGTTATCTCTAGCAAACTTAATAAAATCCCACACAACAAGAAAATAGTCGTTAAAGCCCATAGAATTAATGGTTTCAAGTTCGTAATCTACACGCCCCATCAATTCGTTACTAATTTCATCAAATCGTTGCGCTAGCCCTTCCATCACAAGTTTACGCAGATATTCGGCGGCGGTCAATCCATCAGGACAATCATATTTTGGCAATTTGTATTCGTGAAATTTAATGTCCACATTACAACGCTTAGCAATTTTCATCGTGTTTTCAATTGCTTCTGGATGATTTGCAAAAACCTTCGCCATCTGTTCAGCGGTTTTTAAAAAATACTGCTCACCTTCGTAAATCATTCTATCGTCATCTAGCATAGTCTTGCCCGTTTGTATACAAAGCAAAACCTCGTGCGCCTTTGCATCTGTTTCATCCAAATAATGTATGTCGTTTGTAGCAACCAATTGCAAACCAAACTCATCCGCAATGCGTAAAAGCTCTAGGTTGACCATCTTTTGCTCTTTCATACCGTGGTCTTGTATTTCTATATAAAAACGCTCGTTTCCAAAAATTTCTTTATAAATAGCGGCTTGTTTACGGGCTTCAGCATTATTTCCTCGCAAAATATTTTGCGCTACAGAACCGCCAAGGCAAGCAGATAATGCAATTAACCCACCATTATATTTGCGCAAAAGTTCCAAATCAATACGCGGACGATAGTAAAACCCTTCTGTATAACCATATGACACCAGCTTCATCAAATTTTGATAGCCTTCATTATTCTCTGCCAAAAGCACAAGATGATAATATCCATCCTCTATGCGGCTTTCTTTGCTAAAGCGCCCACCAGCGGCAACGTAAACTTCGCAACCCAAAATCGGCTTAATGCCAGCTTTTTTTGCCGCTTTGTAAAAATGTATTGCCCCAAACATATTGCCGTGGTCGGTTATCGCCAAGGCTTCCATACCAAGCTCTTTTGCACGCAAAGTAAGCTCCGAAATCTTCGCAGAGCCGTCCAATAAAGAATACTCGGTATGCACGTGTAAATGGGTAAAATTAGTCATACATTTATTGTATCATACACTTGCACCAATTGCAAACAAAAAGTAAGGGTACATATTATACCCTTACTTTTCTACTACAGAACATTTTCAACAACTTCCTCGGCTCCCACTGATGGGTCGCCATATTCAGTATATTCAAACGCATTTGGTTGCGCCGAGCTACCCACTACATCCACATTGCGGTATATTTTCATACCTGTGCCGGCAGGGATTAGCTTACCGATAATAACATTTTCTTTCAGGCCAATAAGCGGGTCGGTTTTGCCTTTAATTGCGGCTTCTGTCAATACCCTTGTTGTTTCTTGGAAAGATGCGGCGGACAGGAAGCTGTCAGTGGCAAGCGATGCTTTGGTTATGCCCAAAAGCACGCGCTGACCTTGTGCAGGCGTTAGTCCTTCGGCTTCAAGGCGCTCGTTTTCTTCCTCAAAATCAAGCCAATCTATAAGTGAACCTGGCAAGAAATAGCTGTCGCCGTTTTCCTCAACACGCACACGTTTTAACATTTGGCGCACAATAACCTCGATGTGCTTATCGTTGATGTCAACGCCTTGCAAGCGATATACTCGTTGCACTTCTTGCAACATATAGTCCTGCACACCACGTATACCCTTGATTTTTAATATATCGTGAGGATATACAGAACCTTCGGTAATCTCATCACCAGCTTCAACGCTTTCGCCGTTAAATACGCAAATGCTAGAGCCGTATGGGATAAGATATTCTTTTGTTTCGCCTGTTTGCTGGTTAGTAAGCACAACTTCACGCTTTTTGCGTGTATCGGTTACTGTTACAACACCGTTAAAGTCGGCGATAATAGCAAGCCCTTTTGGTTTGCGAGCTTCAAATAATTCTTCAACACGAGGCAGACCTTGCGTAATATCTTCGTTAGAAGCGATACCGCCCGTATGGAAGTTACGCATTGTAAGTTGCGTACCTGGCTCGCCGATAGATTGTGCGGCGATAATGCCAACAGCTTCGCCTGTGCGAACAGGACGACCAGAAGCCATATTTGCACCATAACATTTGGTGCAAAGACCAATTTTGCACCGACAAGTTAAAATTGTGCGTATATGCACGCTCTTAATACCTGCTTTATCAATAGCTCTTGCGGCATCACCGCTAATCATTGTATCGGCTTGTGCCAAAACCTCGCCCGTTTCTGGATGTCTGATTTCCTCAATAGTCCAGCGTCCTTCAATACGGTCAGCAAGCGATACGATAACTTCGGGAGTTTCCGAGCCAATTGTTTTATCCATAAAAGCAGAAATCCACAAGCCCGGCTTGTTGGGACTGTCACCGACGCAGTCATTATCACGAATGATAATATCCTGCGAAACGTCAACCAAACGTCGGGTAAGATAACCAGAGTCAGCCGTTTTAAGAGCCGTATCGGACAATGTTTTTCTTGCACCGTGGGCTGAAAGGAAATATTCCAAAACCGACAAGCCCTCACGGAAATTAGACTTGATTGGAAGCTCTATCGTTTCGCCAGACGGACTGGTCATAAGACCACGCATACCCGCAAGCTGTTTAATTTGCGCACGGCTACCCCTTGCGCCAGATGTTGCCATCATTTGGATATTGTTAAATTCACCAAGCCCATTAATAAGAGCATCCGCAATAACGTCGTTCGCTTCGTTCCAAATAGCAACAACTCGCTGATGGCGTTCTTCATCTGTCATTAAACCACGGCGGAACATCTTCGTTACATTTTCAACATCACCTTCGGCTTTTGCAATAACTTCTGCCTTTGCCGCAGGTATTTCCATATCAGAAACAGATACGGTAAGTGCGCCACGTGTAGAGAATTTAAAGCCCAAACTCTTAATATCATCAAGCACTTCGGCGGTTTTTGTAAAGCCATAACGCTCTATACAACGGTCAATTATGCCTTGTAATGTCTTTTTGTCACAAGTAAAATCTATCTCATAGCGCAATAAATTCTCTTCTTTTTCACGGTCTACAAAGCCAAGGCTTTGCGGTATAGCTTCGTTAAAAATAATACGTCCTGCGGTCGTGTCAACAATACGGCTTATTTCAACACCATCAATGACATCTTTGCGTCGTACCTTGATACGTGCATGCAATGTGATGAAGTGATTATCATATGCCAAAACGGCTTCCTGCTCATCTTTAAACACTTTACCTTCGCCCATATCACCTTCTTTGCATATGGTCAGATAATATATGCCCAAAACCATATCTTGCGACGGTACAGTAATAGGCGCACCGTCAGACGGTTTTAGTAGGTTGTTTGGAGAAAGCAGTAAGAAGCGACATTCTGCTTGTGCTTCCACAGATAACGGCAAATGAACAGGCATTTGGTCACCATCAAAGTCGGCATTAAACGCCGTACATACTAGCGGGTGAATTTTTAATGCTTTACCTTCAACCAAAACAGGCTCAAACGCTTGTATGCCCAATCTATGCAGGGTTGGCGCACGGTTAAGTATAACAGGATGTTCTTTAATAACATCCTCCAAAACGTCCCAGACCCTATCTTCAAGCCGTTCCACCATACGCTTTGCACTCTTTATATTATGGGCTTCGTTAAGCTCTACCAGCTTTTTCATAACGAAAGGTTTAAAAAGTTCAATTGCCATTTCTTTAGGCAGACCGCATTGATAAATTTTAAGGTTAGGACCAACAACAATAACCGAACGTCCTGAATAGTCAACACGTTTGCCAAGAAGGTTTTGACGGAAACGCCCTTGCTTGCCTTTTAATAAATCAGACAATGATTTAAGCGGACGATTGCCAGGACCCGTAACAGGGCGGCCACGGCGACCATTATCAATAAGTGCGTCCACAGCTTCCTGCAACATACGTTTTTCATTACGCACAATAATTTCAGGCGCACCCAAATCAAGCAACCTTTTCAAACGATTGTTGCGGTTTATAACACGTCTATACAAATCATTTAAATCGGATGTAGCAAAACGTCCACCATCCAATTGTACCATAGGACGCAAATCTGGCGGTATAACAGGCACTGCATCCAAAATCATCCAAGCAGGATGGTTTCCAGAAATACGGAAACTCTCTATAACTTCCAGCTTTTTAAGCACCTTAATACGTTTTTGTCCCGCGGCGGTTTTAAGGCTTGTTTTAAGCTCCTCACTTTCCGCTTCAAGGTCAATATTTAATAACAGTTCTTTAACAGATTCCGCACCCATACCAACACGAAAAGCATTTTCATCGCCGTATTTTTCAACAGCATCACGATATTCTTTGTCAGTAAGAATTTGTTTGTAGCTAAGCCCCGTTTCCATAGGGTCAAGCACAACATAGCTTGCGAAATAAAGTATTTTTTCCAAAGCACGTGGCGACATACCCAAAATTAAACCCATACGGCTAGGTATACCACGGAAGTACCATATATGCGAAACAGGTGCAGCAAGCTCTATATGCCCCATACGTTCACGGCGTACTTTTTTCTTTGTTACCTCAACACCACAACGGTCGCAAACCGTGCCTTTAAAGCGAATACGTTTATATTTACCGCAATGACATTCCCAGTCTTTATCGGGACCAAAAATGCGTTCGCAAAACAACCCATCTTTCTCGGGCTTTAATGTGCGATAGTTAATGGTTTCGGGCTTTTTAACCTCGCCACGACTCCATTCCCGTATCTTTTGCGGGCTTGCCAACCTTATATTTATAGAATCAAACACCAAGGCATTTTCGTTTTTTGATATTGCCATATCTATTCGTCCTCCTCGTCGTCATCATCAGAATTCATAAGTCCCGCCGCTTCTTCCATTTCATCGGGGTCTTCTGTTGCTGCAAATATATCTATATCACCTTCATCGTCCATATCAATGTCTTCATCCAAATCATCAGCATCGTCTTCGTCTTCATCTAGGTCATCAAAGTCATCGTCGTCGTCAAAATCGGACGTTATTGCATTAAGCAATCCATCCAAACCAGCTACAGGCGCATCATCACGGTCAGCAAAACTACGGTCAGATTTTTTAACAAAACCGTCTTCATCACCTTTTTCAACGCCTTCGATGTTGACATTAAGGTCATCGTGGTCATCAACCATTTCCTTAATCTCAACTTCACGCTCGCCGTCTTGAATCCGCACATCAAGCGCAAGGGCTTGAAGCTCTTTTAATAGAACCTTGAAGGATTCCGGCACGCCAGGTTCTGGAATATTTTCGCCTTTAACAATTGCCTCGTAGGTTTTAACACGCCCTACAATATCGTCAGACTTAACGGTAAGGATTTCTTGCAATGTATAAGCCGCACCATATGCTTCCAATGCCCAAACTTCCATCTCGCCAAAACGCTGTCCACCAAACTGGGCTTTACCACCCAAAGGCTGTTGTGTAACAAGTGAATACGGACCAGTAGAGCGAGCGTGGATTTTATCATCAACAAGGTGATGTAGTTTAAGATAATGCATATATCCAACGGTAACAGGATTGTCAAATTCTTCTCCGCTTCTGCCGTCACGCAATTTAATTTTCCCGTGGTATTCTATTGGCACACCACGCCACTCCTCGGCTTTTTCTTTATCTCGTTCTAATTGAGCAAAAATTTCGGGGTCAAGATTATCCTGCCATTTTGCGGCAAAATCTTCCCATTGCATATTTGCAAAATCATTGGCAAGTCCAAGAGTGTTTGTAATATCTTCCTCACGTGCACCATCAAAAACAGGCGTAGCAACCTTCCAGTTAAGCACCTTCGCCGCAAGCCCAAGATGAACTTCTAAAACCTGCCCTATATTCATACGACTTGGTACGCCAAGCGGGTTAAGCACTATATCAAGCGGGCGACCATTTGGCAAAAACGGCATATCCTCTACAGGCAACACACGGCTGATAACACCCTTGTTACCGTGGCGACCCGCCATTTTATCGCCAACGCTAATTTTGCGTTTTTGAGCAATATAAACACGCACAACCTGATTAACACCTGGTGGTAATTCGTCACCATTTTTACGGCTAAACACCTTGACATCAACAATAATACCGCTTTCACCGTGAGGAACACGAAGCGACGTATCACGTACTTCACGTGCTTTTTCACCGAAAATCGCACGTAAAAGACGCTCTTCCGCTGTAAGCTCTGTTTCGCCCTTTGGCGTAACCTTACCAACCAAAATATCATTAGGACGAACCTCTGCACCAACACGTATAATGCCGTCCATATTTAAATCTTTTAAAGCATCGTCGCCCACGTTAGGAATATCTCTGGTAATTTCTTCGGGACCCAATTTTGTATCACGGGCTTCGCTTTCGTATTCTTCTATGTGTATAGATGTATATACATCATCTTCAACCAAACGCTCAGATAACAGTATAGCATCCTCATAGTTATAGCCTTCCCACGACATAAAGCCAATAAGCGGGTTTTGCCCCAAAGCAAGCTCTCCGTTTTGTGTAGAAGGACCATCAGCAATAATATCGCCAGCTTTAACGTGGTCGCCAATCTTTACAATAGGTTTTTGGTTTACACAAGTTCCTTGGTTGGAACGTATAAATTTAACAACTTTGTAATGTTCTTTGCCTGCCGCCGTTGCAATCACAATAGAGCTTGCGGAAACACTTTCAACAACACCATCACGGCGGGCAATGATGCAAACGCCACTGTCTTTAGCGGTTTTATATTCCATACCCGTCCCAACAATAGGGCTGTCGGTTTTGATAAGCGGAACAGCTTGTCGTTGCATATTCGACCCCATCAAAGCACGGGAAACGTCATCGTTTTCCAAAAATGGTATCAAAGCCGTTGCCACAGACACAATCTGCTTTGGCGAAACGTCCATCAAATCTACTTCATTTATTGGGAATTCATTGATAATATCACGATGACGACCAGGAACACGCCCGACCATAAATTCGCCTTTTTCATTAAGTGGCGCATTTGCTTGCGCTACAACAAAGTTTTCTTCTTCATCTGCCGTTACATAAATAAATTCTTCTGTAACCCTTGGCGGATTTTCAGTTTTATTAACCTTACGGTAAGGTGCTTCTATAAAGCCGTATTCATTAATACGTGCATATGTTGCAAGCGAGTTTATCAAACCAATATTTGGACCTTCTGGTGTTTCGATAGGACACATCCTGCCGTAATGCGAATCGTGAACGTCCCGCACCTCAAAGCTGGCACGGTCACGAGAAAGACCGCCAGGACCAAGTGCAGACAAACGACGCTTGTGCGTAAGCTCGCCAAGCGGATTCGTTTGTTCCATAAACTGGGACAGTTGCGAACTACCAAAAAACTCTTTAACAGCCGCCGTAACAGGACGGATGTTGATAAGTGACTGCGGAGTAAGCCCTTCCAACTCTTGTATAGTCATACGTTCACGAATAACACGCTCCATACGGGATAAGCCAATACGGAACTGGTTTTGCAACAATTCACCAACTGCACGTATACGACGGTTGCCCAAATGGTCAATATCATCACGGTTGCCAATGCCATAATCCATACCAATAATATAGTTAATGCTTGCCATCATATCATCCACAGTAATATGTTTTGGCACCAACTTATTTTTATTGGCATTTAATGCTTCAATAAGTTCTTTGTCGTCTTCGTATTGCTCCATCATTTCCATAAGTACAGGAAAATGCACGCGTTCACGAAAATTAACAGCAGATGGGTCAATATCACGCAATGCCAAAAACGGCGCAATAGAAACGGTGTTGTTTGTTAAAATTTTTGTTATACCTTCTTCATCGCCTTTTTGTACATTAACCCAAACATAACCAACGCCTGTGTCCTGTATTTGGTCTGCCATATCAAGCGTAACAACTGTGCCTGCTGTATATATAACCTCGCCCGTGATAGGACTTACAACATCCTGCGCAAGCGTAAAGCCTTTTGCACGGTTACGCAAAGCTAATTTTTTATTAAATTTATAACGCCCTACCTTTGCAAGGTCGTAACGCTTGGGGTCAAAGAACATACTGCGCAATAAAGATTCGCTTGCTTCTGCCGCCAAAGGTTCGCCTGGACGCAAACGCTTGTAAACCTCTAAAAGACCCTCCTCTTTGGTCTTTGCGGGGTCTTTTTCAAATGTCGCCAAAATCTTTGCTTCCTCGCCAAAAAGCTCTAAAATCTCGGCATCAGTAGCAACACCCATAGCACGTATAAAGCTGGTAACAGGAATTTTTCTTGTACGGTCTACACGTATTGAAAAAATATCGTTACTATCTGTTTCATATTCTAACCAAGCACCACGATTGGGTATAACTGTAGAAGTAAGCAATTGCTTGCCTACCTTATCATAATCTATATCATAATATATACCAGGCGAGCGTACAAGCTGTGAAACCACAACACGCTCTGCGCCGTTAATAATAAATGTGCCATTTTCCGTCATAAGTGGAAATTCGCCCATAAAAATTTCTTGTTCTTTAATTTCGTTGGCTTCTTTGTTTCTTAGCCTTGCCTTTATTTTTAAAGGGGCGGCATAGGTCGTATCACGTTCTTTGCAGTCTTCTATACTGTATTTAACATCCGACCTATCTAAATAATGCCCTGCAAATTCTAAAACCAATGTTTCACCGTAATTGGTTATGGGCGAAATATCACGAAACACTTCGTCAAGCCCTTCTTCCAAAAACCATTGATAGCTGTTTTTTTGAACCTCTATCAAATTTGGCATTTCCAAAATCTCGTCGATTCTGGAATAGCTTACACGTGATGCAGAGCCTTGCTGGCTTATTTTCATCCTCGTTTTTTCCATAGCATCTACCCCTTGTTTTAGAGTAATTTCTTTAAAAGCTGTATTTGGTAAAAATTTATTTAAAAAATTTGTTGATTTTTTTATCAGATTGTGATATACTATATTAAGTGGCAGAAATGGGACTTTTACATCCTATTTCCAAAAACACAATATGAAACTCTAGTATATCACGCCTTTTTACCCGTGTCAAGGGTTATTTTTGTCGAAATCAAACTTTTTAATAAAAATTTTCTAGCGCATATAATGCGCTTATTTTTTTCACAAAAATGGCATTATATGGCAATTATAACCTTAAATTTCTTCTTTTAAACAACAAAAACAGCTTGCACAACAAATAATAATATAGTATAATGATTTTATTAAACCATTTTAGGAGGAACACACTATGAACTTAAAAGGCACAAAAACCGAAGCAAACCTTTGGGAAGCATTTGCAGGCGAATCTCAAGCACGCAATAAATACACATATTGGGCGCAAATAGCAAGAAAAGACGGTTACGAACAAATAGCGGCTTTATTTGAAGAAACAGCCCATAACGAAATGATGCACGCAAAAATTTGGTTTAAGCTAGCTATCGGCGGCGAATTTGGCAACACTGCAGAAAATCTTAAAGCGGCAGCCGCAGGCGAAAATGAAGAATGGACCCAAATGTACGCCCGTATGGCAAAAGAAGCAAAAGAAGAAGGCTTTGACAAAATAGCAGGTCTTTTTGAACGTGTAGGTAAAATTGAAAAAGAACACGAAGAAAGATACCTTAAACTTCTTTCTAATGTAGAGAATGACGAAGTTTTCAAAAAACAACAAAAAGAAGTTTGGATTTGCCGCGAATGTGGTCATATACACGACGCAGAAAATGCTCCTGGTGCCTGCCCTGTATGCGCTTTCCCTAAATCTCATTTCGAGCTTCGTTCAGTAAATTATTAAAATCAAATTGTAAAGACGAGCATTGCTCGTCTTTTTTGCAAAGATGATTTGACAAAAATATACTTCGTATTGTCCAATAACTACAAAGCAAAACCAATTATGAAAGGATGATATGTATGACAGGTATGTTAAAAGCAATGCAAAAGAAAAAAAGCGGTATTCCAGAGGATGTGTTGCCCATATTTGAGAACATTGTACAAAAACATATTGACAAATTAGGACCCCATCTTGTTGGAATTAAATGCTTTCAACCCGAATGGGATGACGAGTTTTGCCAAGCTATGGGTGAACACCTTACCAAAGAACAACGCTTCCAGCTATACGAAACAAATGGAAGCTGCAATGGTACAGGTGCCGATAAAGAGCGCAAAGCCTTTGCGCTTGAACATACGCATCTAGCTCTTGATGAAAGAATGGCATTGTTTGCAGAAACTTTCGACAGATGGAAACCTGTATTAAATGATGATAACACACTAACGCTAACCTTCAAATGCTCACACGGATACTATAAACGTGCTAGGGAAGGAAAATACACCGACCCGCCACCGAATGTGGAAGGGTATTTTGAAAGATGTGCAGGCGGACGGTTATATGAACTGCAAAAGGCATTGGGGATAAAACTGAAGATAAAATCCATTGATATTTCCCCGCTTAACGAAAACATCAACAGCCCCGTTGTGTTTATATTTGAAATAGTGGGTTGAAATGGGCAACCTTAAGTCGCCAATTATCCCTAAGGAGAGCATTATGAACTTTCAAGAAATTTTCGGCGAAAACTGGCATAAATTAGCCAATAACCAAACTTTAGCAAACTTTGAAACTTCAACAGACATCCAAACACAATCAATTCCGCAAATACTTGCAGGACGTGATATTTTTATACAATCCCCAACGGGTAGCGGCAAAACACTTGCATATTTGTTGCCCATTTTCACAATGTTAAAATCAGATGTAAAATCGACACAAGCAATTGTTATTGCACCTACATACGAGCTTGCGGCTCAAATAGCAACCGTTGCCCGCAATTTGTTCGAGCATAACGAAGACGTTGCATTGCTAATAGGCGGCGCAGACAAACGCCGCCAGCAAACCGCATTAAAATCCAAGCCAAAAATAGTGGTAGGAACCTTGGGCAGAATTTGCGAATTTATCGCCGATAAAAAATTAAGCGTACATTATGTCCGTACGCTTGTTTTTGATGAAGCCGACCGCCTTTTTATACCCGAAAATATGCCGCAAATACAAGGTCTTACCAAGTCAGTCTTGCGTGACACACAAATCGCTTTAGCTTCTGCCACAATGCCGCAAAAAACCGTAGAACTTGCCGCACCTTTAATGAAAGACCCTGCGGAAATAAAACTAGGAAGCAAAATACCAAAAAATATAAAGCACTATTTCGTCATAACAGACGGGCGTAAAAAAAGCGAACGCCTTCGCAACCTAATCCACAGCCAAAATATCCAAAAAGCCCTTATATTCGTCAATATGTCCTACGCCATTGATAAGATTACCACAGCACTAAACCACCATAACATCCCCGCAAAATCCCTGCAATCCGCACAAACAACTGCTGACAAAATGGCTCGCAAAGCGGCGATAACAGCTTTGCGTGACGGCAAAATACGCACATTGGTGTCAACTGACGCTGGTTCTCGCGGGCTTGATATTGAAGACTTAACCCACGTAATTAACCTAGACATACCCGCACGTGAAAAGGATTATCTTCACCGTGTAGGACGTTGCGGACGTGCAGGGGCAGATGGCATAGTATTAAACATTGTAACCGAAGGCGAAGCCACAACCCTTAAAAAGATGGCAAAAAAACTAGGTATTTTTATACACAACTACAAAAAGATAGAAAAAACGCCAAAATAACGGCGTTTTCTTTATTTTCCCGTCTTGTTTTTAATAAACTCCATAAACTGTACCTTTTTGTCATCATTTTCAAAAACCCGTTCAGGCACAATCAAAGCCTGCGCTTCGTTAATAAAAAGGTATATGGCATTTTTATCAACACCAATCTTTTCAATATTATGATAGTTAGTGCGGCTTTCTCCAGCCTCTGTAACCTCAATAATCTGGTTATCAATAAAATTAACCCGCATTTTTCGGTTAAAGTTGATATTTTCGCTTTTCATCGCCCTTTTAATAAACCACGTTAATGTGCGGTTAAAAAACACAATCCATAAAACCGGAAGAAGCACTAACACCACATACGAAATCCACAACGCCAAATTATCCTCAAAAAGTCTAGCGGCAAAAGGCAACATCAAAAGCGATATTGCCGCCACCCCATATCGCACCCAAATCATATTCTTCTTTTGTACAGGCGATTTGTAAAAGATATAACGGTTAAATTCTAAATAATCATTATCATCCAAAGTATACTCGTATTTATGCATATTCACTTTCTCCTTAGCTTTTACCCTATTATAGCATAGCCCAACAAAAAAATCAAGACATTGCACCCGCCAACATTAAGACCAATAAAGGCATAGCACTTGCGCTGGGACGTGGAGGGTCGGCATTTAGTTCACGGGTAACAGCCGCGCACTCCATCATAAGCCTCGCCCAAGTGACAGGACCAATCACGCCATCAACCGACAAGCCAAAAATGCGCTGAAAAACCCGAACCGAATTTTCTGTGCGTGATCCGAAAATTCCATCAGCATTAAGCGTAGGTATAGACGGCTGGCGTATGCTTACGTGGTTAAGGCAATTTTGTATGCGCCGCACTTCCTCGCCACTGCTTCCAACCCGCAAAGGTGTGCCAGGATATGCAGGATGATTATGGCACTCTCTCATCAACCTATCCCAAGTAAGCGGACCGACGACACCATCAGGATTAAGTCCAAAAATGCGCTGAAAAGCCATAACTGCATTGGCAGTTAATTGCCCAAAAATCCCATCAGGATTCAACCATCCGATAGATGGGTGCGAATTTCTAATATTGTTTAAACAGTTTTGAATCCGACGCACATCCTCACCCCGTGAGCCAATACGCAAAGCCGCACCAGGATAAGGCGGCACATTGCTCGCCATAGGAAAAACATCACGCACACCCTGCGCAATAGCCTGTGCCACACTGTTTACATCAAAAATCCCCATATCAATTGGGCTGTTAATAAAAGCGCATTCCACCAAAACCGCAGGTGCATTAGTCAAACGTATAATCGCAAAAGCGTCCTGACCCGCCGCATTTGTCTGCGTTTTAACCCCCCTATCACGAAAACCAAGCGCAACAAGTTGGTTCAAAATAGCCTGCGCAAGCCTTCTACCAACCCCAGTATCTCTTATGCTAAAAAACACCTCGCTACCATTAGCTGGTGTACCTTGGTTGCTGTTCATATGAATCTCCACAACAGCATCCACACGACTATCATTCGCCAACTGTGCATCTCTTGTTATACTTCTATCCACATCTGTCGTCCTATTATTAATAACAACATATCCCCAATTACGCAAAACCCTCGTTACAGCATTGCTCACCGCCAAATTAAAATCCTTTTCACGCAAATTACCGCTTACAGCACCTGGGTCACTACCACCGTGTCCCGCAAAAACAGCTATTCTAGGCATAATTTCATCCTCCAAAAATCATTTTGCATCATAATATGCAAGTTAAACTTGACCCGCAATCTCATCAATGTTAAAATACAAATATGGATGAATTTTATATGCAAGAAGCCCTAAAACAAGCACAAAAAGCCGCCGCAATAAAAGAAGTTCCCATTGGGTGTGTTATAGTCCATAATGGGGATATAATTGGTGTGGGATATAATCTGCGCAATATCAAAGGTAATGCCCTAGCCCATGCCGAAATCATCGCTATAAACCAGGCTTGCAGGCATTTGGGCGATTGGCGGCTGGAAAACTGCACAATCTACGTAACCGTAGAGCCCTGCCCAATGTGTGCAGGTGCAATCCTACAAGCCCGTATTCCCCGCCTTGTCTACGGCACGCCATCACCAAAAGCAGGTGCGGCAGGCTCTATTATTAACCTATTAGAAAACCCGCAGTTTAACCATATTGTAGAAATAACCCACGGTGCGCTAGAGCAAGATTGTGCCAAAATTATGACAGATTTTTTTGCTTCATTGCGCAATTAAGGAGGTTTTATGAGATTATTCCACGTCAGCGAAAACAGCAACATCTCCTGCTTCGAGCCACGTATGCCACGCCGTAAAGAGGTCGGCAACACGCCTTTAGTCTGGGCAATAAACGAGCGTTGCCTGCCAAATTATCTAACACCAAGGAATTGCCCACGTGTTGCATACCACACAAACCCACAGACCACAGATTCCGATATAGCCAATTTTTTCACAGCTGCATCACGCCACTGCATCATAATAGAAAATGATTGGTTCGACCGCTTATCACAAGCCGTCCTATATGTTTATGAATTTAATCCCAAAAATTTCTACCTGCAAGACGAAATCGCAGGCTATTATGTAAGCGAGCAAACCGAAGCCCCAATAAACGTCCACAGTATTGACGACATCTTTAAAGAGCTAATCGTCAAAAATATAGAACTGCGAATAGTGGACAATCTGCATCAAATCGCCCAAAAAGTACAAAACTCTACCCTTAACTGGTCGCTATGCGTTATGCGAAACGCAAAACCGCAATAAAAGCGACCATATTCGACCGCCTTTTTGTCTACCGCCTTACGACCGTCCCGTGGCAGTACAAAACAACCGCCCAAAATGCCAAGGCTAATACCCGTCAATATTAGACAATTCTTGCGCCGTTTGTCAAGGACTTTTTCGCCGCCTGAACACAAAAATACCCCAAAGCGTGCTGGTTTGCTTCAGGGCATTGTGGCTTGCTGTACATAATCTCAATAATTACGATATGGAGCTTTTAGGTGCGCTGTAACTGCGTTATGCTTATTATATAACAGTACGTGTGAATCAAATTATATCTTATTCTGCTGACATTGATAAAATTGTCAGTGTTTCGTCGGGTAGTTCCCATAGATTGGTGATTAAATTATGTAAGTCATATTTTGCCTTCATTTCGTTAAATTCTTCCAAGGTAAGGGGTTGGTTGTAATCCCTCCAATCTTCACCGAACCAAGGTAAAATGCCATTATGGTGGTTTACAAAATATTCATCCTCTCTATTCTCATCTCCAGATAAATATCCCCACATACCTTGATAACTTATAGAAGAAATAGATTTTGTGCTGACTAAATTACCATCAACAACACTAAGTAATATGTAGCCTAATATATTATCAACACCATTCACTATGACCAATTGTCCTGTCTGCGTAACTGCCCACCAGATGTTATCAGATACTTCATACAGCCGGTTGTCATATATATAAAACACTCTTTGAACAAAAACAGGTCCAATTTCGTTAGGGAACCAATGGCTATAGTTAACATTATCAGAAGTCCATTTAGAAGCTAACATACCCGGAGTACCGTTTATATCTACCAAAACTGCATGGTAACTGGTTGGTCTGCCTCGATGTAAATTTGGAGGAGTAGCAAGATTAACAAAAAAATCTGACAATACATCCGCAAATAGATGAGGGTTAACAGGAACAGGGGTTACAGTGGGAGACGCAACGCTAGGAAAAAGATTGTTTAATGGTGACCAGTCAATAAACGGGTTGTTATCAAGCAGTATATGGTATAAATTAGTAAGTCCTGCCAAAGGAGTTATGTCGGCTATTTGGTTTCTTTCCAAGTTTAACTCTGTCAAATTCGTTAATTCTGATATGGTGGTTATGTCAGTTATTAGATTATTGCTCAAATTTAACCCTGTTAATTTTGTTAATTCTGACAGTGCAGTTATATCGGTTATTCGGTTGTCGTGTGCTCTAAAATCCGTCAAATTTACTAGTCCTGCTACAGAACTTATGTCAGCGATTTGGTTACTGCCCACGTTTAATTCTTGCAAATTTGTCAAGCTTGCCAAAGGACTTATATCGGTAATCTGATTGAAATTTAGCCTTAAGCTTGTTAAGTTTGTTAAGTTAACTAAAGGTGATAGGTCGGTAATTTGATTGTTGACTAAATCTAAAGTTGTCAAATTTGTCATATATTTGAGAGGTATTATATCTTCGTTAGTCAAGTGCGAAACCCCACTACGAGACCATCCAAAATCAAGTTCTGTTATTGATGTGCTGAATTGCTGCCCTTGGATTGTTATATAAGCCGGGATTTCTGCTCGTGGTTGCTCTGACGTGCTTAATTTTCTTGTGATATAATTTCCTCTTGCGTATTGTTATCACCACCACAAGCCGCAAAAGCAAGTAGTGAGGCTGTTAATAACGCCATAAGCAATAATTTCTTCATAATTTGAAAACTCTCCTTAAAATAAATTGAATATATTTGGTCGCAAAATTGTCGACATTAAAATCTCTATACCTTCATTTCAATATTCATATGTACCTCCGTGTGAAATATAAAATCGTCACGCCGTCCACAACAGCTACGAACAACGCACAAAACAAAAATACCTCACCAATGATTATACAATACCCAAAACCGAAATTCAACACAAAAATTCTATTCTTTGGAAGAGGTCAGGGCGTGCAGGGCAACACCTCGTTTAACCTACAACCCGCCGAAAGATACGCTTATCCCAGTTTTAAGACTTTGCTCAATATACGCTATACCTCCCCACGTGGTCAAATATAGTATAGCGCAAAAACACCACAAAACATTTCTAGTTTTGTGGTGTTAAATATTTTGTCATTGCTGGCTTTAGCATACAATCCAATCCCTAATTCTGACGAAGCGGACTAATAAAAATCTGGTCAATAGCAAATCCTGTCTTGCGCATTGCTACATCCACAATTTGCGCTATTTCTTGGTCGGTTAACTGCGGGCGGTCTACAACAATATCCACAGCATTATCGCCAATGCGCACATAAACCTCCGCAAAGCCTTTGGCTTCAATAAGAGCTTCTGCCGCCGCTTCACGCTCTACGCGACTTAAAATGTCCGCCAATTGCGCCGCTTTTTCTGCACGCTGTTCGGTAGAAATATTTTGGTTATTAACCATCTCTGTCAAAGACGACATTTGCCCGCTTCTAGCTTGCTCGCGGTTTAGCTTTGCTTGGATAAAGAAAGACGAATCATTGGATGTATTCACAAAAACTGCCGCACCAGGCTGTGTTGCAGCCATACTAATTTCAGGATTATGCACGGTAGTAAGATTGCCCGCCTCGTCAAGGGTGGTATTGACCAGCGCAACATCCTGCACCAACATATCATCCATTATTAATCCCATAATCTCGCCTGTTGATGTAACGTTAAAACCACCGTCATCATAGGCATTTCTGTCCCGCAGATTAAGATAACCCGTAACAGCTATCATTAAAACCAACGCAGAAATTATAACGTGATTGCGCTTTAAATTAAACTTTCTGCGCCCATTTGGACCTCTTTCAAAAAACCTTCTCATTTTTATTTGCCTCCTAATTTTGATTTGACTGTGATGTCATCTGAAAAACCTGCACACGATGCGCCCCAATGCCTAGCAAAGTATGCGTTGCACGCACCAAAGCATCACGCACTACCACATCACCTGCACCCTGCGCCACCACAATAACACCTTCCACTTGCGGATGAATCTCTTGTATGCGTAATGGACGCTCGCTACCATCCGGCTGGCGTACCATCACATATGTATGGGTCGAAGATTCTACATCAATACTGCGCAATCCCCCTTCCCCATCTTCTTCAGTTGTGTGCGACAGCGACGCTTGTGTGTTTTGGGCATAGATGTTAATGCTAGTGCCAAAGGTAAGCATAACACGAACCTCGCCAGCCCCCGCAATCTGCGACAAAATCTCCTCCATCTGCCGTGCGACAGCTTCACTTGCCTGCTCCACCGCAGAGGATAGTTGCGGTCGCCCGTCGTCAAGTGGCAAAATGCTAAAATCTTCATCACCACCACTAGACCGATTAGCAAAATAACTACTGGCAAGCAACAAAAGCACGCCCACCAACAGCATTATAAGCAAATTTTGCACCTTCTTGCTTTTTTTGCCGCCCTTTTCATCGCCATTACTTTTATCGCCTTTGTCCAAAAAGTTTCTTAAAAATTGCACATTACAACCTCCTTAGTATCTTTAATTCCTCATTTCTCGTTCCTAATTCCTAATTTCTATAATTATATTGTCCTCAGTCAAGTTATAGAAGCCCGCCAGCAAATTTTTTAAAGAAATTATATGGGGATTTTCTCCGCCGACATCATCCTGCACAATAGGCTCGCCACGACTGCCAATAACAGGCGCAATCCGCACTGGGTCTATACGAACAAATCTCTGTGTGCTATCACGAGGACGAAGTATAAGCTGCATAAGCAAAATTTTCCCAAAATTTTCACCAGTATCTATATTAAAAAAAGAATTTTCCAAATAAAACTCGCCGTGGTTGTTTACAAGTCTTGTTGCTTGCTCTGTCAATCCCTGCGTATACAAATCTATAATAATCCTTTGCTGTTGCTGGTCGGCGTGCTCAATTTGTTGCGCCAATGCCGCCCTATCATATGCAAGCGAAATATCTGCAAAAATGTCTCCGCTAGACCCAGCAAGTGCATTAATAATTCCCGAAAGCGGCGCAATCAACACAAAAATCAATATAATCCCCAATACCAAATTAATATATTGTTCAAACTTCTTGCCTGGGTTGATGATATTAATAAAACTGGCAAAAATGAGAAAAACCGCCAAATTGCGTATGTAATCCGATATAGCACTCATTTGTAAATCCTCCAATCAAAGGCTTAATGTCGCAAGTACAATAAAAACAAACAAAAATGCCGCCAACATACAAACCCCCAGCGCAAGCGCAGTATAATTACCCACCGCATCAATAGCTTCCACTATACGCTCATCACATATAGGCGAGATTAATATAGCCGTAACTTTATAAACCACCACAAAAGCCAAAATTTGTAATATAGGCACAATGCTCATCGACACAGCCGCAAGCAACAATGCACTTGACACAGCACCACGCACCGCCTGCGAATATACAATCGCCGTATCAATAGCCCCCGTCAAAACCCCGCCAACAGCAGGCACGGCCCCAACTGCCGTCCGTGTACCACGTATAGCAATATTGTTCATTATAGGCGTTGCCACCCGTTGAAAACCCAACACAGCAACAAACACAAGCGCAACAGACTTTAACCCAAAGCTAATGCCTTTGTGCATAAGCTCTGAAAGATTGTCTAATGTTTCTTTATCTGAAAGATAATTAACAAGCGTTATAGCCGCCGCAAAAATCAACAACGGCACCATAATTGTATCAAGAAAAACCGTCAAAAACGACGATGCAAAAATCAAAACAGGCGCAAATGCTGAAGCCGAAGCAATATGCCCACCGCCCGCCACAAGCCCAATAATAACAGGTGTAGACCCCGTAAGCAAAAACACAATATTACTTATCATATCGCTCATAATACCAAGCGCAACAATAAATGTATGAAACAACAACCCTATAATCACTATATAACAAATATAAAACCCCAATTTTGAAATACCACTATTTTTAAACCTATCTGTCATAGCTTTAAAAAATGCAGACAACACTGCGATAATAAGCATTTGCCGTAATATGTAAAAAAGCGTATTAACTTCCGAAAACAGCCCTTGCAATATCCACGAAAAAACCATCCCAATAGACAAATCAATCTCGCCACGCAAAGCCTGCAAAGCCATATCGGCAATATCTATACCATCAGGCATTAAAACATTGCCGCCAAACTCTAACCCCGACAAGTCAAGCCCCTGAAGCTGTTCTTCAATCCCAATAGGCATACCTGCCGCCATAGTAACCATCATACACATTTGTATAATCATTTTTATCATCCTTTGTTAAGGTATTATCGCCACAACCTGCTCTACAAGCGAAATAATTATAGGAGCCGCAACCCCCATTATAAGCACCTTTCCCGCTAACTCAATCTTCGATGCAATAGACCCTTCACCTGCGTCATTACAAATTTGTGCGCCAAATTCTGCCACATATGCAATCCCAATAATTTGCACCACCACCAAAACATATTCCTGCCCACTTGACAAATGCCCTGTGATGTTCGCAATCAGCGCAATTAATCCCGCAAGCGGCGGCATTAAAAATATAAATATCAAAACCGCAACAGCAAGCGACACCATCACTGCAAATGTGGGGTTTTCTTTTTTAATCATTACAGCAAGTATTCCGCCAACAATCCCAATCGCCACGATTTGGAATATATCCATTTGTACAACCCTCTTTCGTTATAGTTGAAACAAGTTTTGAACCGTGCCGAATAAATCGCTTATATGGCTAATTATCCAAAATAATACAACAATAAGCCCTGCAAGTGTCGTCATTGTCGCTTGGTCATCCCTTCCTGCACCCTTCAACACTTGGTTAAGAACCGCCACCAAAATCCCCACAGCAGCTATTTGAAACACAACAGTAATATCCATATCCATCCTCCTCGTATGTTTACAGCAACACAATAGTTATCAATAAGCCCGCTACAACCCCAAGCCCACGGTACATCTTTGCATCTTTAGCATTTTGCACCCCTAACTTTGTCAGCGTATCATCTATAGTCGTTATTACCATATCAATTGAATTAATTTGTACATCCACATCTGCCAGCCCAAGCGACGTACCAAGCAAAGCAATATTATCCATATCGTTCTTATGAAGATAGCTAAACCTCAAGCGACTTACAGCCTGTCCCCAAATTGTCGATATATCGCCACGGCTATCTTCCAATTCCTGCGAAATCTTTGTATAAAATATATCAAAAGGCGGCACAACCCTCTCAGAAATATGCAAAAATGCCTGCGGCAATGTATAAATTGTATAATCTATCTGCGACTTCAACATTATCAGGCTCTTTTTAAATTCAAGCAAATCTCTAGCCCGTTTTGCACCAAGCCCGCCAAAATGCCATCCCAAAAGACTGGTCGCTACAACAATTGTTGCACCCCCTGCTATTTGCAAAATCACACAATCACCTCCTGCAAATCCTCATCATAAGCCGCTTTTAATCTTCCCGCCTTCGACTTATTAGTTAAAAAAATATACCGCCCAAAAATCCTACTATCCAAAAGCGGCGCAATCGCAGGCTTTCTACGTAAATCTTCCACGTTTTCACCGTGTAATGTAGCAATAATTTTTGCACCGCAACATGCCACTGTCAACAAAGCTAATACATCCTCATCACTGCCAATCTCATCCACAGCAATAATATCAGGCGACATCGCCCGCAACATCAACAACATCCCCTCGGCTTTCGGTGCGCCATCAAGCACATCAGCCCTAATCCCCAAATCGTTCTGCGCTGCTCCATTATGGCTACCTGCAATCTCGCTACGCTCGTCCACAACAGCCACATTATAGCCTTTGTTAGACAACTGCCGTATCAAATCCCGCAAAACCGTTGTCTTGCCCTGCCCTGGTGGCGAAACAATCAATGTAGAATGTATTCCTCCATTTTCACTACAAACCAAACCTGCAATCTCGTCAGCCGCCCCAATAACCTGCCTAGCAACACGCACCGTCAACCCGCTAATATGCCTAATCGTCTTAATTTTTCCGCCATCAAGCGCAACACGCCCGCAAATACCAACCCTATGCCCTCCGGCTATGGTAATAAACCCGTTTCTAATCTCGCTGTCAAAAGCGTATAATGAATGGTTTGTCATTTTATCCAGTGTCCCTGTTATATCTTTAGCCGTAGGTTTGTATCCATTACCCAACAAAACCTCACCCTTTGAGGTACGCATTGCCAAAGGCAAACCCAATCTTATGCGTATCTCCTGCGCTTGTTCCAAATGTATACCGCAACCTGCAAAAACCTGCCGTAGCCCGCCATAGGCATATTCCATCAACATCTCTCTTACACTCATCATTCGCATCTCCATCCAAAATGGTTTGTCCTAAATTTTATGCGAAAAAAAATTTCATAGAACACGAAAAAAGTTCTTGACAAATTAAAAGTCTTATGGTAAAGTAGTTAATGATTTAAGTCATTAACTATATAACTCGTGAAAGGATGAGTATATTTGACAAACGAAAAGCCTGTATTTATACAGATTATTGATATGATAAAGGACGATATACTATCAGAAGTTTATGCGGCAGACGACTTAATAATATCCATCCCGCAAATTTCAAAATTACTATCAGTTAACCCAACAACAGCACAAAAAGCAATATCATTGCTTGTCGAGCGTGGCTTTTTATACAAAAAACGCGGTGTTGGTATGGCAGTTACTATCGAGGCTAAAGATATGATTTTACAGGAACGTCAAGACATTTTTCACAAACAAATAGTTCCCGACTTTATATCAGCGGCAAAAAAAATAGGCATACCTAACAATAGCCTAATGCAAATTATAAAGGAGAATTTAGATGATTGATTTAAAAAATGTATCAAAAATTTACAGCAACACAACAGCACTTAGCAATTTTACAATAAAAATAGACAAGCCAGGCATTTACTGCCTTTTAGGACGCAACGGCGCAGGCAAAACAACTTTACTAAAAACAATTGCGGGTCATATCGAAACAACCGAGGGCGAGGTGTCTGTTGCAGGCAAACCTGTAAAACCCTTAGCGATGCCCGACAGTGTGCATTTTGTAGAAACTGCCGCATCGCATTTCAACCTATCTCTTGAACAATTGCTAAAAGCGGCGGCGGCCATAAACCCCGCATTTGATAGTGATTTTGCGCTAGAAATTGCAAAAAAATTTAACCTTAACTTACGCAAGCGATACAGAAAATTATCTTTTGGTATGAAAGCAATGGTAAACACGCTAATCGCAATGTCAAGCGGCAAAGATATATTAATTTTAGACGAACCTGTACTGGGCTTCGACCCCGTTATGCGCAAAACCTTCTACGACCTTCTGCACGAAAGCGTTGCGTCAAAACCAAAAATCGTAATTGTGTCAACACATATTATTGACGAAATCGCAAAGGTTGCAGAACAATTAATCATCATCAATCACGGCAAATTACTGCTCTACAGCGACATTAACGAAATTGACGAAAAAGCATATAGCATAACAGGTCCCGCAGAATATGTCGCAGCGGCAACTGAAGGTTTAAATGTGCTTGCAGACACAAAAGCAGGCGGCTTTTTATCAAGATACATCTACGACAAACGTATCCAAGAAAGCGATAAATACAGCATCAACACGCTAAGCCTTCAAGACTTTTTTATAGGACTTGTCGGTAACGAAAAAGGAGGATTTTAATTATGAACGCAATTTTGGGTATGACCAAATTAAATTTTAAACATTCAAAAATAGCATATCTAATTACAGGTGCCGCACTTTTAAGTAATGTTATATCACTTGTTTTACTGGGCTTTGGTATAGATTCTGGCGTAAACGACATCGCCACATATTTATTTGCTTTACCAATATTTATGGCAATTTTTATACCTGCGCTTAACTTCTATCCGTTTATGAACCTAGGCGGCAAACGTATCGACTTTTTCCAAGCAAATATTATTACCTACCTTATCACAATCTTTATCGTAACCGCAATTAGCTTTTTAGTACACAGCACCATAGACCAATTTGTTTTTAACCATAACGACTACGACATCAGCTTATGGACCACCTTTGGTTTCACACAAAACAACAACTTTATCGCAATGCTTCAAATGTTCTCCTTTTTTACACTATTAATATCCGCAATCCACGCAATCGTCCTTATGCAAGGCAGATGGTATGGTTGGGTAATAAACGCCATAATCGTCGCTATAATCAGTGTTTTCACACCAATAGCACCGCTTCGTGCCGCTTTAGCTTGGTTTTTTAACCTAATAATCTTCCACGACACAGCCATCCTTCAAATCATTAATTGCCTAATCCTAGCCGCAATAATCTACACTGCAAGCCTTATCCCCCTAAAGCACAAACCTGTTTAACTCTACAAGATTTTCACCTTATCTGATATTTTTATTATATAATAAAAATATAAATTGCCAAGTGCATATATAATTATTATTATATAATCGAGGTGATATTGTGGAAAAACAAATCTTGCTAAATTTAGAGCAATTGCTGGATGAATATGGCATTTCACGCTACGAACTAACAAAGCGTATAGGAAGCCACTATCCAATCGTTGATAGCTATTACAAAAACAAAGTAAAGCGTTGGGACAGTGATTTGTTATTGCGCATTTGTATAGCTCTTGACTGCGAAATAAGCGACCTAATCAAAATAACAGACGCATAGAGCAACTTTAGCTTCTGTTGTCCCGCCGCAAGTTAAACACGACGGATTCCAGCGGCGTGTTTAACGCAGTCGGGGGGACTACAGAAGGTTAAGTTGCTATAAAATAAAATCAGCTACAGCATTATACTGTAGCTGATTTTATTTTATTAACAACAAGCTATAGATTATCAAATGCAAAAGGCTACTCTATAGACATAGGGATGAACCTAGCAAAAATAGCCGCAACTTCTGCTCTTATTGCCGTGTCTTGTGGGGCAAACCTGCCATTTGCGTGTCCTTGCACAATTCCCGCACGTTGTATAGCAACAACAGCACTTGCCGCCCAATAAGATATATCAGTTTGGTCAATAAAGCTCATCGCTTCACCCTGCGGCAATTCTATATTTCGCATATTGGCATAACGATATAGCATTACCGCCATTTGCTCACGCGTTACATTGTCCTCAGGCGCAAAATTTCCGTCGCCGATACCCTGTATAACACCAGCATTTGCCGCCCATTGCACAGCGGGATAATACCACGCCGCTTGCGCAACATCATTAAATACAGCAGGTGTTACAGCATATGTAGCCAAATCCACACCTTCAAGATTAGCAAGCACCTGCGCAAACATAGCTCTCGTCATATTTTGCTGTGGTGCAAATGTTCTTGGGGCTATCCCTTGAAACAACCCGTGATGTACAACAATACTAACATAACCGTGATACCAAGCATTTGCCGCCACATCATCGAACAACTGATGCGCAGGGGTAATCTCAACCACAGGCAACACTTCAGCCGCTTGCGGCGTAAGGTTCACTGTAATATTAAGCGTAGCATTAACACCGCCACGGGTTACTCTCACAGGAAAAATACCCTCAACAGCAGGTTGTCCAGCCGCAGGACGTGTACCTGTTATGGTTATCACATTACCATCAACCGACAAATCAACAGCCGCAGGCAAATTACCTCTCGTAAATGTAATATTACCCGTAACAGTGCCACCAGCATTTACCGTAGCACTCAAATTGCCATCATTTATCGTAGCATTATTAGGCGTAAGGGTCAAAGTCTGTGCAACTCCGACTCCCCCACCGCCACCACCTCCGCCAGTTGGTGGTTCGCTAGGCAATGATGTTAGGTCAACCACGATATTTAATGTAGTCTGAACACCTCCACGACTTACCGTTACAGGAAAATTACCAAAAATATCGGTTTGCCCCGAAGAAGGGCGTGTGGCTGTTACAGTTATCGTATTGCCCAAAGTCGATAAGCTAATAGCCGCAGGCAACGAACCACGCCCAAAAGTAATACCGCCCATAGCCGTGCCGCCAACAGTCGCCGTAGCCGTAAGGCTTGTATCATTAATTGTTACGCTAGTCGGGCTAACACTTATTGTTGGTGTAGTAATATCCGCATCTGGCGTAAATTCTCCATAGCCAATACGAGTTTCCAAATTGCCAAAAGTCCAGTTATAAGTTTCGTCTCGCACTATGTTGCTTGGTAAATTCCAAACATAAGCAGCGATGCTACCATCATTAACTGTAATAGTGTTAAAACCAACAACAGACCCATCGGATTTTCTAGTAATGCGAATAAGGTATTCACCATTATCCAAATTTCCGGCATCTATCCGCAAAGCTCCGCCAATATAATCTACATCTACCCACGGCATCTGCGGTTGTGGCGGAGGACCTACGCGAAATTCTCCCCTACCAACAACACCGCTTGAAACCGCACTCAATATCCAATTGAACAAGCCATCAGACAAGGCAGGCAATTGCCAGTTGTGTGTGCTATTCCCGTTAGAAATGCCACTTACAACAGTAAATTCGTCAAACCCTATAGCCATACCGTTCTCTGCTATAATTCTTATTAGATACTGACCATCGGCTAAATCCGAAACATCAATTGCAATAGCTCCGTAATCAAAAACCACCCTATCAGATGTGTCCGCAATAATCGAAAGGGGCATAATGGCGAAGCACATCACAAAAGCTAAAAGCATCGCAAAAAATCGTTTTTTCTTAATCATAGATGCGCCTCCTTTCATCTTCTATCGCTCAACAGAAGCAGCAATGCCTGTCGGTTCTTCTTGGTCAAAGGTAGAAGCAACGAAAGCACTAATTCTAGTCACAGCAGCATTAAAGCCAATTGTTTGGCTTGCGCTTGCTTCGTTTACACTAATCGCCCAAAGCACCACTTCACCTTCTTCTACAGTAAGTTGCACAAAAAGCAAATCTGTTGCCAAAATCTCATCACCCGTTATAGTGATGGTTCTTTGCAAAAGCCCACCTACAACAGGTTCATCACCACCAATTACCACTGTGAGAACACGTTTAGCAGGCTCACCTTCATACAATTCTTCAAGAATTTTGGCAATCGCTTCATAATTATCATTTAAGAATTTAACTATTTCTTCAGCGATAGCATCTGGAACTCCTGCCAAAATAATATTTAACTCATCATCATAGTAAATATCTTGACTATTTGAAGGGGTCATACCAAAGTTTGCGCCAGTAATTTGTACTTCAACCGCAAGCCCTAACAAAGCCGAAATCAAATCTTCGCCATATTCCGCATACCAACCCTCATCCGCAAAAAGCTCATCAAGGGCTTTTTCTTCAGGAGTTGGCGGCTGGTTAACTTCCTCCCAAACAGCATAAAAAATAGCATCGTCGTTAATTTCGTAATTGCCTTCCAAAACAGCGTCAGCGTCAGCGTTATTTGTCAAAGCCCAGCCCAAAAGATTA